>NZ_QICX01000012.1:0-157568 GCF_003201365.1 Chryseobacterium sp. CBTAP 102 | reverse complement strand
CCTTTCGCTACCAGCTGCCAGTCTCTTTGAAGAATTTCACCAGAGGATTTATCAGTCCATCTTCTTCTTTTCACATGGAGTTTTACGATTTTACCACGTAATGGATAATCATCTACAATAATTTCAGGTAAAAAGCCCTTAGATTCCAGTAGTCTTTCTTTGAATTCATCAGGGATGCTGTTTTTTTCTTCAAAATAGATATGAAGTTCTGCATCATAAGGTTCTGCTTTGAGGATATCAAAGTGCTGAACTAAAAATTCCGGAAGTAATAATTTAAGAAGTTCGTGATCGCTTAACATTAGGCAAAGATAAAGCTACTTAACATTCCCCCCAACTTTTGAGACTGATCCGATATTATTATGAAAAAGCTGTTCGTTTTCTTTCTGATTTCTTTTGTCTTAGCAGTTTTAAACGGATATTTCTTCAATTATATTAATGACACCTACTTACATTTTGATATCAATTATAATAAGTCTCAAAATATCTCAAAAAACAAACTAAACTTTATTGCTATATTCATTGCTCCTTTTATTGAAACTTTTATATTTCAGCATCTCCCCTACTTGATTTTAAGCAAATGGATAAGGCTCAACAATAAAGCATTCTGCATCATCATTATGAGTATCATTTTCGCATCAATGCATTACTATAATTGGCTCTATATTGTGATGACATTTTTTGGAGGCATTATCCTCAACAACCTTTATATTTACTATTACAAGCACATTACTAATTACAGTTTTATTATAGCAGTACTCTTCCACGCTTTATTCGACCTTTATGGTTTCTTGTTTATAATGTAACTTTTATTTTATTAATAATATAAAACAAGCTCTTCCTGGTCAAAAAAGAGATTAATAAATAATGTAAAAGATAATGATCAATAGGAAAATTATCTCTTTCAAAAATAGAGGATTCCAGCAGACTTTTATGAGCAGCGTCATAACAGCCAAAAAAAAATCCCCGGAAATTCCGAGGATAAAAACTAATAACCATGAAAACTCAAATTAAACATGAGTTACATTTCTATATTGAAAAATCGTGCCAAGAATAACGATTTAGAGAAAAAAAGTCATTTTCTTGTTGCAGCACCATTTTCACCAATTTAACATTTAAAACGGATTTTACAGATACCTTAAAAACCTCTTCATAATTATATTTAATAGTTTCATATAAATATAATGCTCCGGCAAAAGTATTAAAAAAAAAATAATTTACATTTTAATAAAATAAAATTTACATTCAGTACATAAAAAAAATAAAATAGCTAATCTGTCATAAAAAGTATTTTCAATAACAAATTGACACACTAGACATATTCATCCAAAAAAATATTAATCTCAAGACACAAAAAATTTATAAAAAATTTCTTGAAGATCAACATTAAAATATCATATAAGTTTTTTATATAAAAAGCCCCCAGAAATGGAGGCCTCAAAAAACACAAATGATGAAAAAAATTTTATATCATAGATAAAAATTATTTTATCTATTAATTCTTAGCCAAAGATATACACCTCTTTTTTTTTATTTTATGAGTATAATCATAAAATTATTATTTCTTTTAAATACAGAATTTGGAGGCTAGATACTTTATTTCTCAAAAAAAGACAGTAATCAAAATCTATAGGGGTATGATCCTTATGCCTGATAAAATACCATTATTCTAAAAACCCAAGAAATTATTTTATTTCGCAATAATATAAGAAAAAATAACAAACATATAATGATTATGATTATATGTTTCACACGTATAATTTTATAATTTTACATTATTAATTCCATAAATCGTGATAAGTTTTTCTGTACTTGTAGCCAACTATAATAATGGAAAGTATTTCAAGGAATGCTATCAATCATTAATTAACCAAACCTATAAAAACTGGGAAGCAATTATCATTGATGATGCTTCTACAGATGATTCGGTTGAGATCATACAGTCTCTGATCAAAAATGATTCCCGTTTTAAACTTTATCATAATGCAACTAATGAAGGTTGCGGGTCTACAAAAGCAAAATGCATGAAATATGCTCAAGGAGATCTATGCGCTTATCTTGATCCTGATGATGCTATTTATCCGGAAGCACTGGAAAAGGTCGTACTGGAATTTATGAACAGAGATGATCTTTCAGCAGTATATTCTAAAATGATGCTTTGTAATGAAAGTCTGATTCCGGAAAAAATTTATACTGGCACTAAACAAATTTATAACAACCGTTATTTCTTTAACTATCCTATTCAGCTAGCTCATTTTTTTACTTTTAAAAGAGAAGCCTATGTAAGGACTCCGGGAATTAATCCCAATCTGAAAAATGCAGTAGACCAGGATCTTTATCTGAAAATACTGGAACAGGGAGGAGTGAAATACCTGAAAGAACCTCTGTATCTGTACAGGCTTCATTCTAATGGAATTTCTCAGGATAAGGCAAAGCAAAGTTCAAAAGATTCATTTGCAAGAGTGATACATGACACCATGAAAAGGCGGGGAATAAAAACTATTAATCATAAAATTATCCCTGAGGTTTTCACAAGTTCAGATGAAATTTTTAAACTCCTGAACTACCAGACCAACAGAATGCATCGTCTTATCAGTAAAATAAAAGTTACTTTAGATAATATATAACCAAAGGCTGTTCAAATTGAGCAGCCTTTGGTTATATATCAAAAGAAAAGGCCTCCAGAAGGAGGCCTAAAAAACACAAATGATGAAAAAAATCTATTTAGAAAAATCCAAACAGAATATTGTAGAATCATTCAAAATGATCATTATACCATTACATTTCTAACCAGAAAACATTATACAGTAACGGAACAGAAGAATGAATAATTTCTTTAAGAATCAAACGGCATCCTGAAGATCAATAAAAATATAATTTTATATTATTAAAAGTTTTGCAATTCAGATTTAATCTTCATCTCTGGATGGGTAAATTTAGTTAAATATTTGTTTGTTCACAAGACTATTCATCCCAAATGATTGGAATGTACACTGTAATATATCCATCAGAATCTACATTAGCGTCAGAAACTGTAGCAACTATTGTTCCATAACCTACCCAGCCACCCTGCCCCTGCATTGCAGAAAAAGTGTAGGTTCCTGCAGGAAGACCATGATAATATTGCGGGACAGACTGAAATCCACCACTGTAATAAGTATCATACACTTCCCCTGTCGCTATATTTTCAGCAAGAAAACTTCCTACATCGTAATTTCCTGAGAGAATTTTTGTTCCGTTTTTTGAAAGAAGACCATAACGTATCTTGTAAGTCTGAGTTTTGAGCGTTTCATCTGCTGCTCCTGAATAACCTTTATAGGTCTGTGTTATTTCCCTGGAGGAAAACGATGTTGCAACAGTAAGCAGTCCAATCAGTGCTGATACTGTAAAAATTGATTTTTTCATATTAAAAAGTATTTTGGTATTCAAAAATACTCAACTTATATGAATTTAATAAAAACTATCAATGAAATAAAATTTACAAAATACTCTGAAACTACGCATTATCAATATAAAATTCATGATTATTCAAAATTACTTTACTTTTCAGACTGTTAATTTTAACATTCATTAACTGAAATTTGGCTTCATAATTGAAAATACAACTAAAATTAAAAGTCATTTTGGCTTTACGGTATTAAAATTTGAATTATGAGAAAGATAGTATTAGCAGGGTTTTTATCCGTCTTTTTAATGACGGCCTGCAAGAAAGATGACAGCGTTGCAGAAAAGTCACTGGAAGCACAGAAACTTGAATTTCAGGCCAGACAACTTGAAATAGAAAAACAAAAACTGGCAATAGAAAAGGAAAAAATGGTATATGAGGCTCAAAAAAAAGCAGATAGTGTATCAGAAAGCAAAAAAGCCAGAGCGTCGGCTGAAAATAATTCAAAACCACAGGTGATCAGAGAAACACGAACAGTGTATAGAGACAGAAACTCAAATTCCGGTTCAGGAAGCAGCAACGGAAGTTATGCCAATAACGGAAGTGGTACTTCCCAGGGAACTACTCAGAAAAAAGGATGGAGTAAAGCAGCCAAGGGAACTGTCATTGGTACCGTAGGTGGAGCTGCTGTCGGAGCCATAGTTGCTAAGAAAAACAGAGGACTGGGTGCTGTTATTGGCGGTGTTGTAGGAGGTGCAACCGGGTATACTATTGGTAGATCACAGGATAGAAAAGATGGAAGAGTACAACCCCGTTAATAAATATTTTTAATGATAAAATACAAAGATTGCTTACTTTTAAGCAATCTTTTTTTATGATACTGATTCTGTTTTCTTCCGTTTTCATCATTCCTGTCCTTACGGGCTGGGGAAAGATCATGGAAACAATATGGGGAATTTTATTTCAGGGAATCTCTGGAAAAATTTTATCCGGAATCCTTGGAATAACCCTGATATGGACAATTATTTCTTTTTTCACTCCCTTAAATATGAGCGTGGAAGTACCTTCCATTCTATTGGGACTCTTCTTTTTCTTTAAAAAGAAACTTTACAAGGAATTTCATCAATTTTCAAAAAAGGATTTTGTAGTATTGAGTGTAAGCTCTCTGGCTGTAATATTCGCAGGCTCTTTCTATCCTTATATATTGGATCATTTTGGATATTATATTCCCACATTGAAATGGCTTACTGAATATGGACTTGTAAGAGGAATTTCCAACACAGACCTTACATTAGGCCAAATGTCTCTCTGGCATGTTTTTCAGGCTGGATTTTCAAACTTTTCGGATCCTTTTTTAAGAATCAATACAGTATTGTTAATCATCTATACATTATATACCGTTGAAAAAAGAAACTGGATACATCTTTGCTTTCTTCCGGTGTTACTGCTTTTTTCACAATCTCCAAGCCCTGATCTCCCTGTTATTATTTTTTCATTGATTATTTTAAATGAAATTATGGCAGGACAGAAAAATACTACTTTTCTTTTTGCATTTTCAATATTTGTTTTTGCCATAAAACCAACCATGATATGGCTGCCTGTATTGACTTTCCTAAGCTCACTTCTTATTTTTAAAGCCAATTTCAGATACCTCATTTCAGGAATAATCATTCTCCTGCTTTTCTTCATTAAAAACCTTTGGACATTTGGATACCCCATCTTTCCGTTAGCATTAGGTGATGTAGGAATATTCTGGAAACCTAATCCTGAAGTTTTAAAAATTTCCTCACAATTTGCCATCATGAAAACCTATGATATGCAGTATACCTATGAAGAAATTCAAAAATTTTCAACTGCAGATTATATCAGAAACTGGTTTTCTTTGGATGGAATAAAATCTAAAATCAATATTCTCTTTGTTTTGAGTTTGGTTATTTTCTCAGTATTTGCCTGGGTAAAAAAGAGAAAACTCATCACCCTGATTTGTATTTCGTTATTGATGAAAAGTATATTGGTTTTGATATTTTCCGCACAATACAGATTTTTTATCGATGTTTTTTTTGTGATATTCTTTGTTATCTTCCATGAATATTTTGACCGGAAGAAAGCAGTTTTCGTTTTCTCAGTCTTAAGTATATTCTTTATTTCTATATTATCTTTTCCTGAATTTATTCAGAGTTATCTTCCGAGTTTCAGAGTCGGAACATTCATGACCGGATTTGAAAAAGAACAGATTTACAAGCCTTCAACTTACCAATATGAAAAGTTTGATACCTATAAAGTAGGAAATTTTAAATTTAATGTGTCCCACCATTATCCTTATAGTTTTGACACTCCGCTTCCGTCCATTACTCCGGCTTATCTTTTCGATAATGTGAAGACAGGCATTTTTCCACAACTTTCGGATAAAAATGACATCAAAAAAGGATTTATCTGGAAAAAAATGACATCAGAAGAACAAGTGGAAGCCCAAAAGGTTATCAATACTATCGAAAACATTGATAAATAGAACAAATCCAGAAACTTTATTATCTGAAGAAAAAAAGGTAATTTTGTATCATGTTCAACACATTAGGTAATCTTCTTAGTCTTACAACATTTGGAGAAAGTCACGGAGTGGCTTATGGCGGTATCATCAATAATTTTCCGGCAGGTTTAGCGGTAGATCTCGATCATGTTCAGTACGAATTGAACCGAAGAAAGCCCGGCCAGTCGGCAATCGTTACACAAAGAAAAGAAAGTGACACTGTAAAGTTTCTTTCCGGAATCTTTGATGGAAAAACAACAGGTACGCCCATCGGTTTTATCATCGAAAACGAAAATCAGAAATCAAAGGATTATGATCATATTGCTGGCGCGTATCGTCCAAGTCATGCTGATTTTACTTATGATCAGAAATTTGGGTTCAGGGATCATCGCGGAGGCGGAAAATCTTCTGCAAGAGAAACAATGAACTGGGTAGTTGCAGGGGCACTTGCCAAGCAGCTTTTACCGGACATTGAGATCAACGCTTATGTATCTTCTGTAGGTGATATTTTCTGTGAAAAGCCTTATCAGGCTTTAGATTTCTCCCAAACAGAGAGCAATGATGTTCGTTGCCCCGATGCTGAAACGGCAGAAAAGATGATTGCAAGAATCAAAGAAATCAAAAAAGAAGGAAATACCATCGGAGGAACTATCACCTGTGTGATTAAAAATGTTCCTGTAGGAATTGGTGAACCAATATTTTCAAAGCTTCAGGCTGAGCTGGCAAAAGCAATGCTGAACATCAATGCCTGCAAAGGTTTTGAATATGGAAGCGGTTTCTGCGGGGCTAAAATGACAGGAAAAGAGCATAATGATGCTTTCAATACAGATTTCACTACAAAATCTAACCTTTCAGGAGGTATCCAGGGCGGAATTTCCAACGGAATGGATATCTATTTCCGTGTAGCTTTCAAACCTGTGGCTACTATTCTGAGACCTCAGGACAGTATTGACAAAGATGGAAACCCAGTTATTGTAGAAGGAAAAGGACGCCACGATCCTTGTGTAGTTCCAAGAGCCGTTCCTGTAGTGGAAGGTCTTGCTGCATTTGTACTGGCAGACCTGTTTTTGATCAATAAAACAAGAAACATCAATAATTTTTAACATAAATATTTTTAGTAATGAAAAATTACTGGGATAAAGGAATTTCGTTTGAAAAATATCTTCAGATTGCAAAAGAAAGATTAGAGAATCCTGCCAACCAACAGGAAGCTGACTATAAACAATATTACGAACTGGGTCTTCAGAGAATGGACCGAACGGTAAAAAAATACGTTCCGGATGAAGATCAGCTGAAAGAACTTGCAGCCAAAAACTTTGACGGAAAAATTCTGATTATTTCTGAAGCATGGTGTGGAGATGCAAGTGCAACAGTGCCTGCTCTTTTCATATTTTTTGAAGGACATAACGAAGTAAGAGTTTTTCTGAGAGACAGTGATAAAAGTTTAATCAATCAGTTTTTAACTAATGGTACGGAATCCATTCCGAAAGTACTTATCCTTGATAAAGACCTGAATGTAAAAAATTCATGGGGACCACGTCCTAAATATGGATATGAACTTCTGATGAAATATAAAGCCGATCCTGAAGCATATTCAAAAGATTCTTTCTATAATGATCTGCAAATATATTATGCTAAAAACAGAGGGAAAGATGCTGTTCAGGAAATTTTGGATCTTCTATAAAAAAGAGATATGAAAAAAAACATCATTTATCTTATACTTATTGTGATTATCGCTGGTGTTGCTTTTATACCAGGAGTAAGAAACTTTCTGAAGGATACATTCTTTCCGGTAGCTACTATAGAAAATGCAGTTCATATCAGTGAAGAAGATTATGATATAGAGCTTAAAGGAATCAATACGCCAAGCACTAATCTTAAAAACTTTAAGGACAAAGGTATTTTTCTGAACTTCTGGGGAACATGGTGTCCGCCTTGCAGAAAAGAATGGCCTTCTATTCAGAAACTGTATGATACCAGAAAAGATCATGTAGATTTTGTACTGATTGCCATGAATGATAAGGAAGAGGATGTAAGAAAGTTTTTGAAAGAAAATAATTATACTGTTCCTGTATATATTGCTCAAAGTCCAATTTCTGAGAAAATTCTTCCAAAGGTATTTCCTACCACTTTCCTGCTGGATAAACACGGAAGAATCCTTATTAAAGAGGATGCCACAAAAGACTGGAACACAGAGACTGTGCATCAGTTCATTGACAATATTATCAAATAATATTTTAACTAAATTTTATAATTTGTTGGTACAGGATTTGCGAATTTTATAGCATTGAAAAATTTATTAATCCAAACACAAAATGAAATATTCAAAATTAAATCTTGCAAAAGAAGCCATCAATCATAAGGGCTTTATAAAAAAGATCCCTGATATTTTCAGAATGGTTAAAATGTGGAGAAAAGGAATTTATCCAATGAAATCCATAGACATTATTCTTCCTTTACTGGGAATTTTATATGTGCTCTCTCCTATTGACCTCCTTCCTGAATTTGTGATACCGGTAATTGGAGTCATGGATGACCTGGCAGTATTGTCACTTACCATTCCTAAGCTCATTAAAGAGGTGGACAAGTTTTTATTATGGGAAGCTCAGCAAAAATACAGTGGTGCCCAAATCATTGATGCTGAAATCGTAAAATAATAGTTTATTATATTTTTCACTCCATCCCGGCCAATCCGGGATGGTTTTTTATTGACAAATGAGCGATAAATTTTTAAGCCTTATTTCAATTCCTTAAATTTGCAATATCTAATAAAAAATAATGGAAAGTAAAAAAGAATTCTTCTTAGAGTGTTACAAACTAGGCATCATCAAATTCGGCAGGTTTACCCTGAAAAGCGGTATTGAAAGTCCTTTTTATGTAGACTTGAGACCTTTGGCTTCAGATCCTAAAATTTTAAAAAATCTTGCAAATTATTTACTGGAAATGCTTCCGTTAGATAATTTTGATTTAATCTGTGGAGTTCCTTATGCTGCGCTTCCTATGGCTACTGCAATGTCTCTGGAAAGCTATATTCCATTAATTATTAAAAGAAAAGAAGCAAAAAGCTACGGTACCAAAAAGCTGATTGAGGGAATTTACCAGAAAGGACAAAACTGTCTTTTGGTAGAAGATGTGATCACTTCGGGGAAATCTTTGCTGGAAACCATTCCTGAAATAGAACAGGAAGATCTTAAAGTTTCTGACATTGTGGTGGTATTGGACAGAGAACAGGGAGGAAAGGAATTATTGGAAGGTAAGGGCTATAGAGTTCACACGCTTTTCAATATTTCGGAAGTATGCCATATTCTTCAGGAAACAGGTGAGTTGTCAGATGAAGAAGTAAAAAGAATCCAGGACTTCCTTCAGGGGAACCACATTCAGTTTGAAGAAGAAACAAGATCTTCTTATGAGCAGAAACTTCAGGCAGCACAACATTCCGTTTCAAAAAAATTACTGGAAACGGCCTTGACAAAAAAATCAAACCTTATTGCCTCTGCAGATGTTACCACAACTCACGAGCTATTGGAACTTGCTGAAAAAGTAGGTCCGCATATTATTGCTTTAAAAACGCATATCGATATTATTTCTGATTTCGAATACGAAAAAACAATTACTCCTTTAAAAGCTATTGCTGCAAAACACCAGTTCTTACTGATGGAAGACAGAAAATTTGCTGATATCGGAAACACGCAGGAACTTCAGTTCACAAGCGGGGTTTTCAAAATTACGGATTGGGCAGATTTCGTAACTTCTCAGGTAATCGGAGGTTTTGAATCATTAGACTGCTTCAAAAATGTAGGAGTGGTAGCCATCGTTGGAATGTCTTCTAAAGGAGCTTTAACAACTGCAAGCTATCGTGAAGAAGCTTTAAAAGTAGCTTTATCTCACCCTAATGTAATTGGCGGTGTATCTCAGAATAAAATTCCTGAAGATCTGCTATTGTTCACTCCGGGGGTAAATCTTGCAGACTCGGGAGATGGTAAAGGGCAGCAGTACAACACACCGGAACATGTTTTCAAAACACTTCACACAGATTTTATTATTGTAGGAAGAGGAATCTACAAATCCAATGATCCGGAAGCATCAGCAATCACTTATAAAACAGAGGGATGGAACGCTTACATTAATTCTTTGGAAAAAAAAGCAATTCAAGGTTAAAATGCTATAAAGTATATACAAAATAAGTTATATTTGGGCTTTATCACGAATATTTGAAAAAGATCAGCCTTTGCCTTATTTTGTTATGTGGAGTTGTACAGGTTTCTGCACAGACAGACAGTATATACATTGAAACAAAACTGTCTCCTGACAAAAAGAATCTTGATGTCCGTCAGGAAATTGTTTATTACAATCATTCCGGGAAAGACCTGCAGACCATAAAACTCCTGAATTGGGTTTCCGCGTACAATAAACGGGGAACTTCTTTAGTCTACAGAAAACTGGAAGACCGGAATAATGATTTGCATTTTGCAAAAAATGATCAATTGGGAAAACTTCTTGAACTGAATATTAAAAATTCTGAAAATGAAGTTCTTCCTGTCAATACACTCTCGGATGAAAATCTTTTTATTCCTCTGAAAAATGTATTAAAACCTGGCGAAAGCGTCACTTTACAGTTGCAATACAGGATGCAGCTTCCCGATAAAACTTTTACGGGATACGGAACATCCACTCAGAATACTGTATTAAAATATTTCTTTATTGTTCCGGATCATTTTGATCCGGACAATATTTCCAGAAGAAACTATCACGATATTGAGGAACAGATAAGCTTTAATACTTTCTGGACCATTAACTTTGACATCCCTGTAAATAGTTTTGTTGAGGGAAATCTTCCACAGGTTCAGATGAATTCATTTAAGGGATATCTCGATTCAGATCCTGAATTCCTGATTTCTACAACAGAATTTCAATCCATCAAAACCAATGTTGACGGCGATGAAATCGAAATTAAATTTGGATATAATCTGAAACCGGATGAAAAACAAAACCTGGAGTTTTATCTTCCTTTACAATTAAAATTCATTAAGGAGCGCATCGGGTATCTTCCGAAAAGTATCTTTATCTCAGATAAATTCAGAGCCAAAGAAGACTTTTTCGGGAATAATGATATTACTTTCTGGAGATTCAGATTCCGTCTGTTTACCGAGACCGAAAAAACGGATATGGATTATTTTGGGATCATTGCTAAGAAAATTCTTGACGAAGGCATTATTGCAGATAAAGAAAAAGATCACTGGTTTAAAAATGGGTTAAAATCTTATCTCGAAATTCAATATCTCAAAAAATTCTATGCTGACACGAAACTTTTAGGTACACTTCCCGAGACCAGAATCTTTGGACTTCAACCGTTAAAGTTATTCCATGCCTCCAAAGTAAAACTTCTGGACCGCTATGGGCTTTCCTATCAATATATCATGCTGCAGAACCTTGATCAGAAAATCGATGAACATTTTCCCGTTTTGAGTAATTTCAATGATATGGCCATCAGCAGCTTTGAAACCGGAAGTCTTTTCAACTATTCGGCAGACAAAATGGGATATGAACAATTTGATAGAATTGTAAAAAATTATATTTCTCAGAATTCAGGAAAAAAAATTAATCCTGATGAATTTCTGTCATCCCTTGCTGAAAACAATAAGTCAGCCGCCTATCTCTCCAACTTTTTCAAACAAAAGAACAGGATTGATTTTAAATTGAAAAACATCAGAAAAGATAATGATTCTCTGCAAATAAAAATTGTAAGAAATACAGACATTTCTATTCCTGTAAAACTGGAAACAGAAACCAGAGAAGGAGAAAAGAAAACTTACTGGATCGATACGGAGGAAAACGAACGCACCACCAGCCTGTCACTTCCTGCTTCAGAAAATATTTACAAAACCACCTTAAACAGCGGCTATATTTTCCCTGAATCCAATTACAGAGACAACTTTCTGTATGCGAAAGGACTGTTTTCCAATACGAAAAAAATTAAACTTAAATTAATAAAAGATATTCCTAACCCGGAATACAATGAGATTTACATCAGCCCAAGAGTGCGTTTCAACAATACGTATGATAAATTTCTTTTGGGAGCTAATTTTAAAAATCAGTCTTTCTTTGATCAGAAATTCCTGTATTCGGTGACTCCAACCTATAGTACCGGAACAGGAAAACTTACGGGTTCCGGAGCAGTCTCCTACTCTATTCTGCCTGCAGAAAGCATTATCCGAAGTCTTACATTCGGTCTTTCAGGCTCTTATTTCCATTATGATTATGATCTGGCCTACAGAAAAACCTCAATATCATCTTCAATTAACTTCAGAAAGAACCCAAGAAGTACTGTAAGCAGAAGTCTTGGAGTTTCCTATAATTATTTTGAAAGAGATCTGAGTCCTCAAATGATCGCCAATAATGATTACAGCAAATATAATCTCTGGAGTATTGGCTATGGTTATAGCGATAACCAGATGATTCATGAAAAAAGCTTCAGCCTGAGCGCCCAGGGAATGGAAGATTTCAATAAAATAACGGCTGAAGGCTTCTACAGATGGGAATTTGCCCCTAAACAAAAGCTAAGCTTACGTTTATTTGCCGGATACTTCTTAAGAAACAACACCAGAAATAACCTCTTTGACTATGGAATTTCCAGGGTTTCCAACTATTCATTCTCTTATACTCTTTTGGGAGAAAGTGCCAGCAGCGGCCTCCTTTCTCAACAGTTTATATTAGCTGATGGTGGTTTTAAATCTTTCCTGCCGGGAACAGTGAACCAATGGATCACCTCTGCCAATGTAGATTCCAGTGTATGGAAAATATTCCATGTGTATGCGGATGCCGGAGTATATAAAAATAAAGATCTTCCTGCCAAATTCATATGGGACACAGGAGTTAAAGTAAGAATCATCCCTGATTTTCTGGAAGTATATTTCCCGATCCAGTCTTCTCTGGGTTTTGAACCTTCATTCAAAGATTACGGAAAACGTATCAGATATACTTTAATTCTTAATCTCGGATCCATTATTAATGCAGCAAGAAGAGGCTGGTATTAATAGAAAAAATTGTGGATATCTTTGTGGATTAAATCTTATATAGATAACAATATAAAAGTCAAAGAACAGCTTATGAATACAGGCTGTTCTTTTTATTAAAAACTAATCTTTTATAATTTTCTGTGAGATCGGAATATTGTTAATCGTTCCTGTCACAATATAAGTTCCTTTGGGAAGTTCTGCAATATCAAGAACTGAAGCCAGTTTAGTAGGTGATTTTTTAACAACCTGTCTGTATGTATCGTAAACTTTCACATCTTTCACCTCTGTTCCGAATACTATTCTGCTGTCTTTTATAAAAGGATTCTGTACAAAACCAGACTTCACGCTGCCTTCGAGAGAGAAGTCTGACATATTATCATTACTTCCTACTAAATTTCTTTTGATGCCTGTAGTTGTAGTGGGAGAAGGAGCTGGGCCATCTCCTTTAAATTGATCTGCATTGGATCCATATCCTACAAAATCCAGAACATTGGACGCAGAAGGCCCGGTGACCTGCACTATATTTCCGGCTAATGCAACTTTTCCTGATACGTTGGAGATTTTTAATCCGGAAGATTTATTAGGAGTTCCGTCAAAATTTATAATTGTAGTTGCAATAAAATCCGGTTTTGGCAGATTTTCAACACCACCTTCAATCGCTGACTCCTGAATTAAATAGGTTTCTTCCGGTCCTAATGTAAAATCCGGAAGCGTATGATATTCTGTAAAAGCACCTATGGCCGGAGCATATTGAATACTTGCTCCCGTTAAAGAAACCAAAGTAGTTCCGATATTTTTAAGGACGATATAATTATTTTTCAATACAGATCCTGAATTGACATTCCCGCCATAGATTTCATTGATCACAATCTGGGCATTGGAAAACGAAGTTAATACTATAAGTCCAACAAGAGTAAAGATTTTTTTCATAGTAATAATTTTAGAAATGGATTGATCATAAAAACATCAAAAATAATACCACCAAATTAAGAAATATATAAGATACAAAAATCTAAAAATCTGGAAATAATTACATAAAAAGCCAGCTGCTTCAATTAAAGCAGCTGGCTATATTTTTATCTAAAAAAAATTAGTCTTTAAGAACTTTCTGAGAAACCGGCTGGTGGTTTACGGTACCTGTAACGATATAGTTTCCTTTTGCTAATTCAGCAATGCTTACAGCTTCGTTTGGCTTTACAGCAGTTTCTTTTACAAGCTGTCCGAACATATTGAAAATCTTCACATCTTTCACGTCAGATCCGAAAATAATCTCATTATTTTTAATTAAAGAGTTCTTTACGAAGTTTCCTGACTTTTCGTTTTTGGCATCAATAACAGCTAAAGAGGCAGTAGACGAAGTAACCGTTAAAGAAATATCATCTATTCTCCAGTTGGCAGTACCAAGAGATGGAGTTCCGGCACCAGCACTGTCGCTTCCATAAATTCTTAGCGTAACCGGAGCCGATTCTGCACCAACTAAATTAGCACCTGAAAAAGTGATGTTACTCAATGCCCATGTACTATTATTATTAACATTGGCTGTACCTATCGCTGTTGCATAATTATCAATGCTTGAATATACTGTAATCTTTCCAGGGCCTGTAGATGTTCCTCTGGACCCGAAACTTAAAGAATTTAAAGTTACTTTATTACCTGCGACAGGAGTAACAGTTACACTAAAATAGGTACTAGTTGCAGTGGAAAGAGCTTCTTTAAAAGCTGCAGCACCAAAATTACTGGATCCACTTGCTCCGGTATATCCTGAAGATACGGATGAAGTGGTAATTAAAGTGGTTGTACCATTATTATTTCCCTGAGTTGCTGCAAATGCTACACTTGAAATATTAGCATTGATACCAGAAATGGGATTTACAGAACTACCATCCCAAAGGTAAGTTGTTTGTGCAAAAGCAACTGCACTCATCACAATTGTTGCAAAAAGAGAATAAAGTTTTTTCATGATTTAAAATCTTTGTTATTAATAATTTCAGTGACTAAATTACATCGATTTTTCAATAATTCACAATATTTAGATTAAATTTCTGTTAATAAAATAAATCATTTACATGAAGAAAATAAAAAAACGCCATTTTGATAAAATGGCGTCGTATATTGAACTATAAGTCTATCCTGATACTATTTTTTAATCACTTTTTCTGAAACAGCTTTACCGTTGACAGTTCCCGTTACGATATAAGCTCCTTCTCTAAGGTCAGAAACATTCAGCGACTGATTTTCATGAACAGCAGCCGTCTTAACAACCTGACCTGCCATATTGAAGATTTTAACATCAGATGTTACTCCGAAGCTGATGTCACTTTTTAGAACAGTATTTTTAACGAAAAGATTTTTATTTCTTTTCACTTCATTGGTAGCAAGTGAAGCAGAAGTACCAACAACCTTTACATCATCAATCCTGTAATTTCCTGAATTACTTGTCACAGAAGACCATCTAAGCCTTAAATTAGAAGCGTTTTCTGCTCCTACAGGCAATTGAATAGCTACACCTCCATTTACAAGATCCCAGGTGCCAGAATTTTTGTTGTAAGTATACGTCACATTATTCCAAACAGTCCCATCTGTACTCCATTGAAAATTAACATTCTGGTTAAAGCTGCTTGTTCCTCTACCTCCCCATATAACGTTAATATTACTATACCCAACTGTAGATAAATTGGAATAAGTTAAAGAATGAGTGACTCCATTTGTACCAGTTCCCGCAAATGCAGCATTGCTTCCTCCTGATGCACCGGAATATCCGGATGAAGCAGAAGCTGTATTTATATTCCAACCGTTTGTACTACTTGTACTTGTCCACCCGGATGGTAATGCGGAAGTTGTACCAAAATTTTCTGACAAAAGAGTTGTTTGTGCAAAAGAGGCCGTAGCAAGCATAGCTACAGCAACTAACGAATACATTTTTTTCATGACTTGAATTTTTTTAATTAATTATTTCACTTACTAAAGTAAAAATATTTTCTAATATATCACAAAATTTTGATTAATTTTTTATTTTTATTTGTTAATCTCATAGTATTAACATTTTTTACCTATTTTTACGATTTATTTTCCAAAACTTGCGGAATCTTGTCATTCTATCCGTTTTATTCTTCTTAGGCATATTTTCAGGAAATGCTCAGGTTTTTTCGTGGAAAAATCCCAACGTTCCTGAAGACAGTATTAAAAGGGATAGTATTCTTGCTGCAAAGCTGGAACAGGATATCTTTGCCAAGGACACTCTGGACTTCATAAGAACCCACAATAAGATCATTATTGATGAAGCTGTACTGGCAAAAAATGATAAAAAGAGATTTTTAGGAGAACTCAATTCAAAAGGTTCTATCATTCGGGGAATTACTTTTGGTAATAATCAGGGGCAATCTGTACAGAGTTCTATGGATCTTCAGATATCTGGGCGTTTATCTAAAGATGTTACCATTTTAGCAAGTATCTCAGATCATAACCTGCCGATTCAGGCTGATGGTTATACCCAGACTTTGGAGGAGTTTGACAAAATCTATATGCAGCTTAATATTAAGGACAAGTCTATTCTCAGAGCGGGGCATCTTGATCTGGTAGAAGCTAAGAATTATTTTGCCAAATACCAGAGAAGAAGTATGGGACTTCAGTTCCAGACAGAATTCGGGAAGGAGAACAAGACATTTGTAGATATTTCTGCAGGTGTTGCTAGAAGTGAATTCCACAGAATCCGTTTTCAGGGGGTTGAAGGTAACCAGGGACCTTACCGTCTGACAGGGAAGAACGGTGAACAATTTATCACACTGATTTCCGGATCTGAACAGGTTTTTATTGATGGAATTTTAATGAAGCGTGGTGAAAACCAGGATTATATCATCAATTACAATACCGGTGAGGTTACTTTTACCAGTTTCCGCCCTATTTTCCAACAGAATTTCATCACCATTTCTTATAACTATGCCAACAGGAACTATTCAAGGTATTTGTTTACCGGAAAGCTTGAGCATCAGAGAGAAAAATTCAAAGTGGGATTCAACTGGTTTATGGAAAATGACAACAAAAATGCTCCTCTTTCTCTAAATCTTTCTAAGGAAGATGAGCAGATTCTTGCAGAAGCCGGAAATAATCCTGACCTGATGTATGCCCCTTCAGGAGTAGTAACCGAATATGATGTCAATAAGATTTTATATAAATTAAGTCCTGCCGGAAACTTCTATGAATATTCTACGGATTCAAGTTTAACACTGTATCAGGTTTCTTTTACCTATTTCGGAGCCAATCAGGGAGATTATAAAATTGCACAGACTACCAACAACGGACGTGTTTTTGAATATGCAGGTCCTAATGGCGGAGACTACAGAGCAGTAAGAAAACTTCCTTCACCTCAGAAATCACAGGTATACTCTCTAAACTCTGAATATCTGCTGAATGAAGGAAAAATAGGTGCTGATATCTCGCTGAGCAATTATGATGTCAATTTATTTTCATCAAAAGATTCTGATCAGAATATGGGATATGCGTGGCGTATTTTTGGAAATAAAAGCTTCACAAAAAACACATGGAAAGGAACTCCAAGCTTTGAATATCAATATATAGACAGGCAATTTCATATCCTTGACCGTATCAATGATGTAGAATTCTCCAGAGATTTCAACCTTACGCAGGAATTCAATAAAAAGACCCAGAACAGATTTATCTTCAGCTTCCTGAATAAATGGAATAATAAGTCTACGCTGAATTACCGCATCAATTATCTGAATGAACAGGATTCTTACAAAGGGATTAAAAATGACCTTGATTTCGGCTGGCTGACAGGAAAATTCTTTACAAAAGGTAATCTGTCTTATCTGAGTACCAACGCTACTCTTCAGGATACGAAGTTCATCCGTGGTGGAGTTTCAACGGAATTTACCGGTAAAAAAGGAAGCTGGGCCATTGGTGGAAGCATGGAGCATAACGAGAAGAAATATAATGATACCCAACTTATGGATGTCACAAGTTTCAGCTGGAAAGAAATCTTTTTGCAAAAGAAAATCGGTGACAGTACAAGAACCAAATTATTGGCAAAAGTGTATATGAGAGATAACGATTCGGTGCGTGATAACAGACTTCAGAATATGAACAATATTTTGGGGATCATGGCTGAAAGTCAGATTATCAAAACAGAAAGAACCACCTTAAATGCCTTAATTCACTACCGGAAATTCTTCTACGCAGGTGCAGAAGGTGAAGTAACCCGTAATAATGATTTTGTTGTCGGAAACATCTTATACAATCAGCAGCTTTTCAGGAACGGAATGCGTCTTCAGGCTTTCTATGAGCTTGGAAACGGGCAGGAAGCACAGAGGGAATTTCAGTACATTAAAGTAACAGACGGACAAGGTGTTTATAAATGGACCGATTATAATGGCGATGGCATTCAGCAGCTGGACGAATTTGAAATCGCTGAGTATTCTGATCTTGCCCAATATATCCGTGTGTATACTAATTCTGTAAGATACATTCCTTCCAATAAAAATAAATTGCAGCTGGCCTTATTTGTCAATCCGGCCATTGTTTTCAATTCTGAGAATAAATTTTTAAAACGTTGGAATTTCAATATTTCATTAAATTCTCAAAACTCATTCTATAAAAAGGAAAAAGTTCTTGTTCTGAATCCTTTTGAAAAAAACAGTGATCAGATCCTTAAAAATCAGAATATTTTGGCTTCCGTACAGTTTAATCCAACCGAAAAATCAGGATGGAACGGAAATTACAGATTCATCACCAATGACAATCTTATTAATGCCAATTTCAGTAATGAAGAACGTGAACAGACTTCTCATTTCCTGAATATAGGATATTGGTTCAATAAAGAATTCAGAGTGGATTGGGAAAACTCGGTTCATGATATCCAAAACTCCTCACAATTATTTAAAACAAGGGATTATCGTCTCAATAATTTTGAAACCAAGCCCAAAGCAACGTATAAATTTACAGATGCCATTCAGGCTGAATTATCTTCTGCTTTCCGCCAGAAACAAAGATTGGATGGAGAAGAACTTCTTAAAGCTTTTGATATTACAGGAACCATCCAATGGGAGCGCAGAAAAACGTCTATCCGTGGGAATTTCTCTTTCATCAGTAACAATTTCACAGGAAACAATTTCAGTATTGTAGGAAACCAGATGCTGGATGGGCTTAAACCTGGAAAAAACCAGGTATGGAGTGTGTTTATCCAACAGGCAATCAACTCGTTTATCCAGCTGAACCTTAATTACGAAGGAAGAAACTCCGGTGACCGGACCATTCACATCGGTAGTATGCAGGTAAAGGCGAGCTTCTAACAATGAAAAACTGAAGTGAGCAGACCATTAGAACTTACATTATTTGAATTCTTTTTCTATGCTCAAATTTCTAAACAAAACAATCATTTATACCGATAGATAATATCATATTTCTGAATGTTCAGAATTTCGTAAATTTGCACCATGATAAAAATAGGCAACATAGAACTGCCGGAATTTCCACTTTTGCTGGCTCCAATGGAAGACGTAAGTGATCCTCCGTTCAGACGTTTGTGTAAAATGCATGGTGCAGATTTAATGTATTCGGAGTTTATTTCTTCCGAAGGGTTGATTCGTGACGCTATCAAAAGTCGTAAAAAGCTGGATATTTTCGATTATGAAAGACCCGTTGGAATACAGATATTTGGTGGAGACGAAGAAGCAATGGCTATGTCTGCAAGAATTGTTGAAACCGTAAATCCGGATCTGGTAGATATCAATTTTGGATGTCCTGTAAAAAAAGTTGTCTGCAAAGGAGCGGGAGCTGGTGTTCTGAAAGATATCGACCTTATGGTACGTCTTACAAAAGCTGTTGTAAGCTCTACTCACCTTCCTGTCACGGTAAAAACCCGTCTGGGATGGGACAGCACCAGCATTAATATTGATGAAGTAGCAGAACGCCTGCAGGAAACAGGAATTAAAGCTCTTACCATCCATGCAAGAACCCGTGCTCAAATGTATAAGGGTGAGGCAGACTGGGAACATATTTCAAGAATTAAACAAAATCCTAATATTGAGATTCCCATTTTTGGAAATGGTGATATAGATTCTGCTGAAAAAGCTTTAGACTACAAGCAAAAGTATGCATGTGACGGTATTATGATCGGGCGTGCTGCTATTGGATATCCATGGATATTCAATGAAATCAAACACTTCTTTAAAACAGGAGAACATTTACCTGAACCAACAATTTCAGATCGGTTACTGGCTGTTCGTCAACATGCAGAATGGAGTACTGAATGGAAAGGAGAAAGATTAGGGTTGGTAGAAATGAGACAACATTACAGCAACTATTTCCGTGGAATTCCTCATTTCAAGGAATTCAGAAAAAAATTCCTGGAAGTTTTCACTATGGAAGAAATGGACAGCTTAATTAAAGAAACCCAACAGTTCTACGAAGAATATCAGGCACAGCTATAAAAATAAAACCATCAGCAAAACTGATGGTTTTTTATTATTTAGAATCTAATATTAATATCCTTCTGATGAAGATTCGTTTTTAATTAATCCCAGCGCTGAAGAAGTTCCAATTCTTTTAACTCCCATTTTGATCATTTTCTCAGCATCTTCCGGAGTTCTCACTCCTCCGGCTGCTTTTACAGGAAGTCTGCCAGCATTGCTGAGCATAATTGCTATTCCTTCAAAGGTTGCTCCGTTAGGCTTTCCTTCTGCAGTCTGATAAAATCCTGTAGATGATTTGACAAAAATTTTCGACAACTCATTTTCAGAAAAATTTTCTTCTGCCCAGGTAGAAATCTTTTTAGTAAGATCTGCAATCTGTTCATCAGTTAATGCAGCAATTTCAATAATCCATTTTGCAACTTTTTGATGCTCAATAGATAATTGGGTACATTTTACAAATTCTTCTCTTACCAGCTCTATATTCCCTTGTAAATAAGCCGTATAATTAATCACAAAATCTAATTCATCTGCTCCGTCTTCTATTGCTTTTGAAGCTTCTGCAAGTTTCTCATCAACAGAATACGTTCCTTCGTGGAAACCTATCACAGTTCCTACTACAACATTTGAATTTCTTTCCTGAATATATTTCCTGATCTCAGCTACGTAATCCGGTCGAATCATTACGGCAAAAATACCATTGTCTATTGCTTCCTGCGTAAGTTCTTTATCTTTTTGAAGTGTTTCTTCGTGGGAAATACCTGATTGCTCTGGAGTTTTCAGGTAAGTTGAATCCAAATATTGGGCTATGTTCATATTGTTATACTTTCAATTGTCTGTAAATACCTTGTTCTAAAGATATAAAAGTTTCTGTTCTTGTTACTCCCTTCAGCTTTTGAAGCTTGCTAAGAATCTGCATTAAGTGATCATTGTCTTTACAAAGCACTTTCAGGAAAATAGTGTAATTTCCTGTAGTATAGTGGGCCTCCACTACTTCGTTGATATCATGCAAAGACTTTACCACTTCCGGATAATGGCTTGGCTGGTCTAAAAATACACCAATGTAGGAAATCACTTTGTATCCAATTTTCTTAGGATTAAGAAATGAAATTGAATTTTCAATAACTCCTGCATGTTCGAGTTTTTTGATTCTTTGATGCACTGCAGTGGTGGAAATTCCAACATTTTTTGAAATGTGGGCTAAAGAAGTTTTAGCATTATCCATCAACATGTAGATGATTTCTTTGTCAATAGAATCTAAATGGTAGCTTGTGTTGCTCGAATTTTTCATTTTCTACTTTTTTTATTATTTATGTTTTTTTACTGTAAATTTTTAAATTTTACAAAAACCGGAAAATGATCGCTATATCCGCCTAAATACCGTGTACCAGCATAAGTTCGGAATGGCCGTCCTTCAAAATTTCTGGTTCTGCTGCTAATTTTTTCAGAATTGAATATATGAGCATCCTGAAAAACCAGCGTCTTATTATCAAGCAAAGATCTTGACATAATGATCTGATCATACAGCAATCCAGATTTATAATGAAAAGTAGAATAATTTCTTGTGGAAAACAATTGCTGAAAAGGGTTCATTAAAGCCTTCTCATCGTCATTGTCATAGAGAATTTGTACTAAATTTTCATCATCCGGGTTTTCGTTAAAATCACCACACAATATAACATGCTCTTTATCAGCATTTACAATTTTTATAATCCGTTGCCGTACTTCATTCAATATAAAGGTTCTTTTAGGTTTATTGATATCTTTTTCGCGCTTAGAGGGAAGATGGGCGATAAAGACATTAATAATTTCCCCTTTATATTTTATTTTTGAAAAAAGTACGTCTCTGGTTGTGTCGTAATTTTCTGTGTTTTTATTTACTATTTCAAAAAAGAAAGTAATGGTTTCCGAATCTATTACCTCTACTTTATTTTTATCATATAACATGGCTACATCCACTTTTCTTTCGTCCATAGAATTGTAATGTACAATTCCGTATTCCGAATTAAAGGGCTCCATCTCCACAAGATCTTCCAAAACTTTCCTTCCGGAAACTTCAGATAATCCTATTACAAATGGCAGTACACCATTATCCTCCTTCATCAACTGAAATACATGTGAGATCTTGAAGAGCTTATTTCTGTATCTCTTTTCATCCCAATTCCTTAATCCTGACCGGGTAGGATCTAATTTGTGGACAGGTTTCGGATCGGGTAAAAATAAATTTTCAACATTATAAAAAGAGAACAGCTCCATCTACACTAATTTCTATACTTTTAATTTATTATGTTCTTTTTACTTTAAGATGTAAATTTATTCTTTTTTTTCAAATTTTCGTGATTTACTTCTAAAACAGTAAATCGATTTCCAATAAAAAACAATTCAAATATAGTAAAAAATACTAATGAAATAAGTTAATATGAATTAATTTTTCAATCATCCTCTAGTTCTGATATATTTATCAAAATTGAGACAATACGCAAAATCCGGAATAATAGAAATAAATTCTCAAGTTAAAACCAAAAAAATTAATATTTTTCACTATTATTAAAAATGAAACAAAAATTATTCCATTTATCTATAACGAATGGAATTAAATATGAAACCCGAAAAAAGATAAGTTCTGACAATTTTCGATTACAATAAATCGGGACGTTTTTCCTTTGTTATTCTTACAGCTTCGTCATGCCGCCATTCTTCGATTTTTCCAAAATTTCCGCTCAGCAAGATCTTGGGAACATCCAGGCCTTTATAGCTTTCAGGCCTTGTATAGATGGGTGGTGAAAGAAGATCGTCCTGAAAACTGTCTGTTAAAGCGCTCTGTTCATCATTCAAAACTCCGGGAAGCAATCTGATAATTGAGTCTGCCAAAACACAGGCTGCGAGTTCTCCCCCGGTAAGAACGTAATCTCCGATTGAAATTTCTTTTGTAATATGAAGATCTCTTACTCTTTGGTCTATTCCTTTGTAGTGGCCGCAAAGAAAGATGAGATTTTCTTTGATGGAAAGTGAATTGGCAATTTTCTGATTCAAAGTAACGCCATCCGGTGTCAGATAAATGACTTCATCATAATTCCGTTGAGATTTAAGCTCTGAAATACATTTATCCAGCGGTTCTACCATCATTACCATTCCTGCTCCGCCCCCGTAAGGTTCATCATCAATTTGTCTGTGCTTATTGATTGCCCAGTCTCTCAAATGGTGAAAATGTACTTCTACCAGCCCTTTATCCATCGCTCTTTTCAAAATAGAAGTTTTGAAAGGACTTTCCATCAATTCCGGAAGTACGCTTATTATGTCAATTCTCATTGTAATGTTCCGTTTTTCTTAGTAGGTATAATAATTAATCTTAAAGAAGAATCTTTGTTGATATAACTCCACATCCAGTTGAAGAATATGGCCAGCTTATTTCGAACGCTCAAAATTAGCATTAAATGGAGAAACATCCAGAAATACCATGCCAGAAATCCCTGAAATTTTATAAACGGCAGATCAACAACAGCTCTGTGCTTCCCAATAGTCGCTAATGAGCCTTTATCATCATACTCGTATTCTTTCCATTCTTCCAGGCTTTTCTTTAAAATATTTTTCCCTAAATTTTTTCCCTGATTAATGGCTACGTTAGCTACCTGAGGATGCCCCTGTGGATATTTTGGTGTTTCCATATAGGCAATATCTCCGATGGCATAAATATTATCGTAACCCTGTATTTTATTATATCGATCTACAATATATCTGTTTCTTACTAATTTTTCTTCCGGAAAACCTCCTACTACATTTCCGGTAACGCCGGCTGCCCAGATCACATTGTTGGATGGTATTTCTTTTCCGCTTCTGAGATGCACTTTGTCACCATCATAATCTGTTACCACTTCTCCGCTCAAAAAAGTAACACCTAGATCTTTCAGATATTTCTCAGATTTTTCCTGGGCCTCGCTGCTCATTACAGCAAGGGGTTTTTCTGTGGAGCTTACCAGGATAATCTTCAGATGATCAAAGTTCATGTAAGGATAATCTCTTGGAAGAATGTCTTTTTTCATTTCAGCAAAAGCTCCCGCCAGTTCTACTCCGGTAGGACCGCTTCCAACGATCACAATATTCCAGTTTCCGTCATCGCTGCGGCTTTTTTCAATAATCAGTTTTTCAAAGGTCATCAGAACATGATTTCTGATACTGATGGCTTCCTGGGTATTTTTCATTCCGAAAGCTTTTCCTTCCAGATCTTTGTTTCCGAAAAAATTAGTTTTACAGCCCGTTGCAATGATGAGTTTATCGTAAGTAAATTCTGCTTCGTCGGTAATGACTTTATTGTTGGCAGGGTCTATTTCCTTCACCTCTGTCATACGGAACTGTGTGTTTCTGGATTGCTGAAAAATCTTTCTGAAGGGAAAAGAAATGTTGGAAGGTTCTATCCTTCCTGAGGCTACCTGATAAAAAAGCGGCTGAAACATATGATGGTTCATCCGGTCGAGAACAATGACCTTTTTGTTCTTGTTATTCAATGTTTTTGCAAGCTGCAGCCCCGCAAATCCTCCTCCAATAATGATGATTTTTTCGCGTGTTTCCATAATACACAAATTTACTGATTTTATTTTAGCATTTGGCAGTGAAAAAAGTTAGTTTTGCAAAACTTTATGACACCAAAAAAGTATACCAAAAAAACTGCCAAACAAGTCCATAAATCGCGACGGAAGAAGTATTTTTTCCGGAGATGGGTCATATTGGCGATTTTAATGATAGCATTAGTGGGAACAGGGCTTTACTTAAAGCAGTCCGTCAGTTATTACTATGCCTTGTACTTTAATAAATTTAAGCATAAAAAGCTTCATAACAGTGAAAAAGAGGCGGCAAGAATTCAAAGGATATTAGCCAGCAACCTTGACAAAACCTATGGCTTTGATGTTTCGCATTATCAGAACCGGGAAGATATCAAATGGGATAGCCTCAGCATCGGAAATAAAACGATTCCGCTGGAATTTGTTGTGATGCGTGCAACAATGGGAAACCGGAGTGCCGACAAGCATTTTGATGAATTCTGGGAAAGTGCCAAAAAACATGAGCTTATCAGGGGAGCCTATCATTTTTACAGAGCTGATGAAGATCCTGTGATCCAGGCCAATAATTTTTTAGAGAATGTGAAACTTGAAAGCGGAGATCTTCCTCCGATTCTTGATATTGAAAAAATTCCAAAGCGCAAAACCAACAAAAAACTGGTTGAAGACCTGAAAGTATGGTGTAAAATTGTAGAAGACGCTTATGGTGAAAAGCCCATCATCTACACCTACTACCATTATTATAAAGATTTTCTGAAAGGGGAATTTGAAGGCTACCCTTTATGGCTTGCCAATTACAATGATGTTCCGTCTCCTTCGCCTGATGATGAATGGGACTTCTGGCAATTTACAGAAAACGGAATTGTTCATGGCATTAATGCAAAAGTGGATCTGGATGTTTATAATGGAAGTTCGTGGTCATTAAAAAGACTGACACTGGATTAAATAGCTAGAAAACACATGATGTATTAATCATCTTTATTCGGATTATTGTCTCCGTTTTCATCCATTTTCACATCAATATTAATGGCTGGTGCGGCAATAGTCATTTTTTGCCAGTCACCATAAAATTCTCTTATCAATCCGGTTCTGAACAAAGCAGCACTGATTTTAATTCTGCCATCAAAATATTTCAAACACTTTTCGTTTTGGCATTGACTCCCCAGTTTTTATCGATTAGTTTTTTAGGTTAAATTGTAACCTCTTTAATATTTTGAGTTTTTCCATTTAAAAATATTTTCTGCTGATCATACTTTTAAAATTCTGTATTTTTTCCTGATAAGGATCGTATCCCGGTACTTCTATTTTTATTTTCTGCCGGGAACCTGTATTGGAAAGATCAATTGAAAATTTCCTTTTTCATCAGAGATCGTTGCTATTGATTTCTTTTCAATTCCAATTTTCACATAAGGAATCGGCTCATTTTCATTTTTAGAAATAATGGTTCCGGAAATAACCTGTGCTTTAAGGCCATAGAAGAAATAAAAAAAATAAAGCGTACAATATTTTCATGTTAAAAGTTTGAAGCAAACTTATTTATTTTTAATACGTCGCACTCTCAATACTTTATTAAATTTATTCTACGTTTTATTAGAATTACTTTAAAAATTACCAGAATTTTATAATGACGCTAAGAAGAATTTTAACACAGATTAAAGGATATTCATAACCTCTTCCCATGAATGAACTCTTTCATACGTATCATTTTCTATCAATTCATTATGAGGCTGGGTAAATATCAATCTCTGCCCTGAAAAATGATCTAAATTTTTAGGATAATCATCAATCATAACATCTCCGGCAACTACTTTTTTACTTCCACAAAGAACAATCTGTTCCCAGGTAATGAATGGAAAATGCTCTGCCAGCCAGTCATATTTTTCTCTTAAGCTGTTGGGAAACTCCATTCCGGCAGAGACAATATAGAGTTCATATTTATTATTCAGATATTCAATTGCCTCACGGCTTCCTTTCATTACAGGCAATGTTCTGAAAAAACCTACTTCATTCACGTGCTTTTTTCCATTGGGAAAAGACTCTATTTCAGGCTTACCCGCCAAATCACTGATTTCAATTTCTCTTCCTGTATCTCTTTTTTCAAATTGTACCAGCTGATGATATACATCTGCCATTACCCCGTCCATGTCGACAATTACTTTTTTCATTACTTCAATCAGATTTTGTATTATGTATTAGTATTTACAATGTACATTTCATTATGGTTAATCAAATTTACTGATTAGTTTTTTCAGACAAGGAACACAGTCTATTAAAAAATCATAAATATTCATTTTCATAAGAGAAGTTCCGGAAAGTTTTATGGTTACATTTTCGTATTTTTGCAGCTTAGTTAAAAATTAAAATCAAACTATTAATTCCCAATGAATTACGTTTCTGCAGAAAATCTTACCAAATCTTACGGCATCAAAGTTTTGTTTAAAAATATTTCTTTCCACATCAATGAAGGAGATAAAATAGCGATTGTTGCCAAAAACGGAAGTGGAAAATCTACGCTTCTGAAAATATTAATGGGTAAAGAAATTGCAGACAGCGGAACTGCGATCATTAACAAAGATATCCAGGTGGTATTATTTGACCAGGAAATCGACTTTGATCCTAAGCTCAGCATTGAAGAATTTATGATGACCCTTGATTCTGAGCCTATCCTCGCCCTTAAAAACTATCATCGATCCCTTCATTCTACAGATAATGATTTTATTGAGAAAGCATTAGCTGATATGGAAGCTCATAAAGCCTGGGACCTGGAAAATGAAATGAAACAGATTCTTTCCCAGCTTAAGATCACTGATCTGGATGCCAAAATGGGAACTCTTTCCGGAGGACAGATCAAACGTGTAGCATTGGCTAAACTTTTAACAGAAACAAGAGCTGAACACAGACATACCCTTCTTATCATGGACGAACCTACCAACCACCTGGATGTGGATATGGTAGAATGGCTTGAAAATTATCTGAACAAAGCAAAAATCACTTTATTGCTTGTAACCCACGACCGATATTTCCTTGACAGTGTTTGTGATATTATCTGGGAAATGGAGGATCAGAATCTTTACGTTCACAACGGTTCGTATGCCACTTATCTGGAGAACAAGATGATTCGTGAGGAGAATCTTAATGCTACAATTGACAAGGCCAACAACCTTTACAGAAAGGAGCTGGAGTGGATGCGAAGACAGCCAAAAGCAAGAACCACAAAATCAAAAAGCAGAATTGACGCTTTCTACGAAACGGAAAAAGTTGCCAAAACCGATACCAGAAAGGACGGACTGGAACTGGATTTTGAGATGAAGCGTCTGGGAAATAAAATTCTTGAACTCAAAAATATTGACAAGAGCTTTGGACCGAAAGTTCTTTTAAAGGATTTCAGCTACCAGTTTCAGCGTGGAGAAAAAGTGGGAATCATTGGAAAAAACGGAGCAGGAAAATCTACTCTTCTCAATATCATTCAAGGGCTTGAAAAAGCGGATAAAGGAGAAATTGAAACAGGAGAAACGATTTCTTTCGGTTATTTTGCTCAGAAAGGCCTTAGCTATAAAGAGGATGAACGTGTAATTGATTTCATCAAGGAGATTGCAGAATTTTATCCTTTAGCAAATGGAAGAAGTTTATCTGCATCACAGTTCTTAAGATTGTTTTTATTTGACGATCAGACTCAGTACTCTCCTATTTCTAAACTTTCGGGTGGTGAAAAGAGAAGACTTCACCTGATGTATATTTTGTATCAGAATCCTAACTTCCTGATTTTTGATGAGCCTACCAATGATCTTGATCTTCCAACATTAACTGTTCTTGAAAACTTCCTTCAGCAATTTCAGGGATCTTTGATTATCGTTTCCCATGACAGATATTTCATGGACAGAATTGTAGATCATGTACTGGCTTTTGAGGGTAATGGAAAAATCCGGGATTTTGTAGGGAATTTCTCAGAATACAGAGAAGCCAGAAGCCGTGAAGAAGCATTGGAAAAAAATGCAGCGGTAAAACCTGAGCCTGTAAAAGAAGTAATTTCTTCAACAGAGAATATCCAGTCTTCGAATTCTAAAAGAAAGCTCACTTTTAAAGAACAAAGAGAACTGGAAACCATTGAAAAAGAAATGCCTGAACTGGAAGAACAACGTGCTAAAATTCTGGATAAGCTCAACAATGAAGCTGATTACGAAAAGATAGCCACTCTTTCTTCTGAGCTGGAAACGGTTTCAGAAAAACTGGAGAACCACGAAATGAGATGGCTGGAACTTCAGGAAATCCTTTAATAATGATGAGTTAAAAATGATGAATTATGAACGAATTCAAAGAGTTGGAGAGTTTGAGGGTTTGAGGGTAAATGAGTTGAAAATTTATAATCACAACTACAATCAACCTTAAACTTTAAACCTTGAACCTTGAACCTTAAACTTTAAACTTTAAATTCGTTCATAATTCATGACTCACCATTTATAATTGAATGATTCTTCCTTCTTTTGCACTTTCAAGAGAAGCATCAATGATTTTCATATTCTGAATAACTTCTTTTCCGGGAGATGGTAAAGCATATCCAAAAACAATATGTTCATAAATCTGCTGGTAATAATCCATATAATTTCCGGGTTCGCTAGAGGTAAGAATTCTTTCTGTTTCAGAATCATCATTCAGAAAGTTTAAAATTCCGTCCGGTTCTTTTAGCGGCTGCGTCCATTCTTTAGCATATTCAGGAACAGCACCAGCCACCAGCTCATTTTCCTGATTATCGGTTCTTTCCTGTAAGAAAGTTCCTCTATCCCCATGAATTGCGTAGGCATAATGCCCTTCTTTACTGAAAACAGACGATTTCAGTCTTACTCTCAGATTGTTTTTATAGAATAACAGAATTTCAAAATAATCGTTAGCGAAGTCAGTTCCTTTCATAGAAAATACATCTGCAAAAAGTTTTTCAGGGTATCCAAAAAATTGTACCGCCTGATCTACAAGATGTGCTCCCAGATCGTGAAGAGATCCTGATCCCGCCTGATCAGGACTTTCTTTATGCTTTTTTCCACTGGCAGTGGTACGGAATCTGTCAAAACGGATTTCAACTTCTTTAATATTCCCTAGTTTCTTATCATTCAGAATTTTTTGAACCTGTAATAAATCCCGGTCGAATCTTCTGTTTTGATATACACTTAAAAACAATCCTTTTTCTTCTGCCAATTGTACCAGCTCTTCTGCTTCAGAAACATTTACAGTAAAGGGTTTTTCCACAATAATATTTTTTCCTGCTTCCAGTGCTTTTTTCGCGTACTCATAATGGGTCTGAACCGGAGTATTGATGATTACCAATTCCACATCAGCATGCTGAAGCATTTCTTCCACGGAACGGCAGATGGTTGCTTCGGGATATTTCTCCTTTGATTCCTCCTTACTTCTTTCCACCACAGCAGACATAAAAAATCCCGGATGTTCCTTTAAAAAGGGTGCATGGAATACTTTCCCACTCATTCCAAAGGCACAAAGCCCTGCTTTTACCAATTGCATATTATAATTTTTAACAAATATATTGATAAAAACTTCTCTATTCCCCAGTCTAAAGGAGGTATAGAAATAATTCATCCCATCAACTCTTAAAATATGATTTAAATCATAAAATTATTTTTATCTATTCTAAACAAATACTTACATTTGCGCCTTATTTAAAACTGTTCTATATAAAAATAAAATGAAAAGACAATTACTTTCTTTAGGCCTTCTATTGATCGCAGCTTCGGCAAGTTCACAGCTGAAAAATGCTGAAGCAGATACAATCAGAACTCAGACTATTGAAGATATCAACCTTCATAAAACAGGAAATCCTAACCAGGCAAGACCCTTATCGACAAAATCAAACCTGACGATAATGGAAAACCCTCAGCCCATTGCTATTGTAACCCACGAAATTATTGAGCAGCAACAGGCAAAACAATTGAGTGATGTTCTTCAGAATGTAAATGGTTTGTACATCACTTCATCCAGAGGAAATTCTCAGGACAGCTTTGGTGGGCGTGGTTTCATTTTAGGAAATGATAATATTTTTAAAAATGGTTCAAGAGTAAACAGTGGTGTTTTCCCTGAAGTAAGTGGTCTGGAAAGAGTAGAAGTTTTAAAGGGAGCCAATGCGATGCTTTTTGGGAATACAGCAGCAGGGGGTGTTATCAATATGATTACCAAAAAACCCCGGTTCAATTTTGGCGGAAGCATAGGTTTAAATGGTGGAAGCTGGAATTCTTATAAACCGACTGTTGATATCTATGGTCCATTATCCAAAAATGCTGCATTCAGAATAAATGGAGCCTATGAGCATGCTGAAAGTTTCAGAGATGTTGTAGAATCAGAGAAATATTATTTCAACCCTTCATTCTTATTTAATTTAAGTGATAAATCTCAGTTAATTGTTGAGGCAGATTATCTTAAAACTAATTTTACACCTGATTTCGGTCTTGGATCTATTACGGAAAAAGACCAAAGCTACAGATTGAATGATACCGTTTCCAGAAACACTTTCTTCGGAACTGACTGGCAATATCAAAATGTACAGCAAGCTTCTACGAATGTAACATTTAATCATCAATTTAATGAAAAATGGTCTCTGAACGCGGCTGCTTCATACCAAAACTATACTAAAGATTATTTCTCTTCTGAAAGAGTACAATGGATATATGATACCAAAGATACCACTGTAGATCCTAACAGATTATCATGGAAAAGACCTTTTGGAAAAACTTATAACGAACAAAATTATACTTCTGCACAAGTAAACATCAATGGAGAGTTCAATACAGGAAGAATCAGCCACAAAGTTTTAATTGGTGCAGATGCTGATTACAGCCAGTCAGATGCTTATGCCTATAATATTACAGCGCCCAAAAATCTCCTGTATTTAGATGACCCTTCAACATGGGGAAGTATTGATATGCCAAATTCTACCCTTAGCACAAGAAACAGAATCAACACAAGAAGAATCGGGATCTATGCACAGGATTTCATCAGCATAACAAAGCAACTAAAAGTAATTGCGGGGCTAAGATGGTCTTATATAGAAAATATGCCTACGCTGACAACCCGTTTTACATTAAATGATAAAATTGAAGTAGCAAATTCTTCAACTTCTGACAATGCGTTTTCTCCAAAAGTAGGCTTGGTATATGCTCCTAATGAAAATCTTTCAGTGTTTGCAACCTATACGAATTCTTTTGCAGCAAATGCGGGGTATACTTCAGATCAATTTGGCACGGTAAATACCAATCAATCTGCTTCAGATGTTCAACTTCAGTTAAACACTTTATCTAGACAAAGCATAAAGCCATCCACTGTTGATCAATACGAAATTGGTATTAAAAAGAATTTCTGGAACAATGCTTTAGCTGTTAACTTAACGGCTTACCAGATTATGTACAATAATTATTATCAAACATATTGGTTTGCTTCTGCTTCCAATGGAGCACCGGTAAATTCCACAGACACCAATCTTAAAGAATTTGCAGGAAATATGAGAAGCCGCGGTGTGGAACTGGACATTACAGGAAACCCTACAGAAAACTTATCTATAATCGGAGGTTTTTCTTATAACAACTCCGTTTATACTGATACTCCTGAAAAAGGATATATTGAAAACCAAAGACTGGTAAGAACACCGGCTACAACAGCAAATGCTTCTGTTTTCTATAAATTTACAAACTATGTAAAAGGGTTAAAAATCGGAGCTGGAATTTATTACATCGGAGACAGAATTGCCGGATGGAATGATACAAAATCTACCAATACCAGTAGAAATAATGTAAGCAGAATGTTTGATCTGAAAGATTACACAACTGTTTCCGTATCAGTAGGCTACGAGTGGAAAAAATTCTCCGTTCAGGGGAGAGTGGGAAACCTGTTTGATGTCGTAAACTATAACGTTCACGAGAATTATTCAGTGAATCCTATTACGCCTAGAAATTACTATTTCACATTAACATACAGACTTTAGAACTCTTTATATAATAATTCTTTATTAAAAGTGGAGATTGCATTTTTGCAGTTTCCACTTTTGAAATTTTAAACAAAAACAAAACAATAAGATATGGATAAGATTAAAGACACAAGAAGCTTCATGAGAATTACACACCGTTATCTGGGATATTTCCTTGCCGGAATTATGGCTGTATATTCATTAAGTGGAATTCTTCTGGTATACAGAGACACTGATTTTCTGAAAAGCGAAAAGAAATATGAAAAAAACATAGCGCCCAATCTTTCTGAAAAAGAATTGAAAAAAGAACTGAAAATGAAAGGTCTGGAAGTTGAAAAAACAGAAGGAAGCGTTCTTTATTTTAAACAGGGAACTTATGACAGCGCAACCGGAAAAGCCAAGTACACTAAAAAGGAACTACCTTTCGTATTGGATAAAATGGTTTCTCTTCACAAATCACAATCAAAAGATGCTATATCTCCCTTAAGCGTATTCTTTGGAGTTTCCCTTTTCTTTTTTGTAATATCAAGTTTCTGGATGTTTAATCCCAAGACAAAAGCATTCAAACGCGGAATCAAGTTTACCATTGCCGGACTTATCATTTCCGTGATTCTTTTATTTATTTAATATAATAAGAGGTCCACGAAAAGAAAAAACAACAATTTGGAATATTAACAACATGACATCTACTTTTACCATTTCCATTCCAAAAGACCAGTTTCATTTCATTTATGATTACGATATCCTCAGGTATTATGTTAAAAAATTAAATTATATCTTACTGATAACGTTAACGTTTATTTAGAAAAATTACGTAAAATTAAGAGTCTGGCACATTTATTGTTTTTTCTGTAATTCGTGAATAATAACATTTAATTATTAAAATAATAAATTATGAAAAAACTTATTTTAACAGGGATATTAGCCGTAGCAGGCTTAACAGCAACTGCCAACGCTCAGATTCAAAAAGGTAATTGGATGGTAGGAAGTAGCATCGTTGCAAGTAATTTTGGTTTAAATACAGGTGGTGGATACAACATTTCACTACAGCCAAAAGCAGCTTATTTTATTCAAGATAATGTAGCAGTTGGGGGATATGTAGATTTAGGATTTAATAAAGTAACAAATGGATCACCTACCAATTTTGTTTATAAAGTTGGTGCTCTAGGGAGATATTATGTTTCTCCAGGAGAAAAAGGAGTAGATAATCTATTACACCATGGAAGATGGTTCTTCGAAGGTAACTTAGGTGTTGGAGGTACTTCTACTGAAGGTTCTAACTCTACAACTGGTTTAGATTTTGGAGCAGGACCTGGTTACTCATACTTCATTACTCCAAACATTGGTGTTGAAGGTTTAGTAAAATATAATGGTGTTGCAGGATTTGGTAGCGAGGGATTAACTTCTACTTTAACTTTCAACGTAGGATTTAGCATTTATTTACCAACTTCAAAAGGTAAGCAAATCATCAACGACGTTAAGTAATCACTGAAATACTTATAAAAAATGAAAGCGCCCCGGAAATAAATTCCGGGGCGCTTTTCGTACAAATTAAAACTAAACTATAAAAAATCAAATAAATCATGGATTAGGCTGGGGCGTGTATCTCAAATATGGTTTTATTTCCGTTACCCCTTTTGGGAACATTTTTCGTGCATCTTCTGTAGAAACGGTAGGCGGAATAATAACATCCTCACCATTTTCCCAATTAACAGGTGTGGCCACGCGATACTTATCCACCAACTGTAAAGAATCCAGCACCCTGAGGATTTCGTTAAAATTCCTTCCTGTAGAGGCCGGATAGGTAATAATCAGTCTTACTTTTTTTAAAGGATCAATAATCAAAAGAGAACGTACCGTAGCTGTAGCTGATGCATTGGGATGAATAAAATCATACAGTTCCGAAACTTTTCTGTCTTTATCAGCAATAATTGGAAACTTAACAGTGGTATTCTGAGTTTCATTAATATCTTTCACCCAGTTCTGATGGTCTTCTACCCCATCTACACTCAGAGCAATCACTTTTGTATCTCTGGCTTCAAATTCAGACTGCAATTTTGCGGTATACCCCAATTCTGTAGTACATACCGGCGTATAATCTGCAGGGTGCGAAAACAAAATCCCCCAGGAATCTCCAAGATAATTATAAAAATTAATATCACCTACTGACGACTCTGCCTGGAAGTTGGGTGCTGTATCTCCTAGTTTGATTGACATAATATTTCCTCTTTATAGTCTACAAATTTAGTAGACTTTTTGGAACTGGCAAATTTTTTGATGAAAATTTATATATTTAACTAAAATTTTATTCATGGAGAAAACCGGATTAAGGTATCTAGATGTTGTTTATAAGGTATTGGAAAATTGGTACATCACATTCGCTGAACTTACCCCAAAGCTGATTGTTGGGATTTTAGTATTTACATTCTTCCTAATCAGCAGTAAATATTTAAGTAAAGGTGCTGTCAAATTATTTCACAAATTTTTCCCGAAAAGTCAAAAAGAGAGTTCATTAGTAACCTTAATCAGCATATTCAGATTTCTGATCATGCTAATGGGAACCTTTATTGCTCTTGAAATAATGGGTTTCAGCGGTTTTCTCTGGAAATTTATCGGAAGCTTAGGAGTTGCAGGGGTTATTGCAGGGGTTGCCCTGAAAGACCTTGTTTCTAGTATTTTCTCGGGAATGCTGATCGGAATCGATAAAGCATTTAAGGCAGGAGATTATATTACCATCGGAGCACACTCGGGAACAGTACAGGAAATTGGTTTTTTAACCACGAAAATTCTTACTGATGACGGAAAGAAAGCTTACATCCCCAATCAGGTTATTTTCAATGCTCCATTTTACAATATTACCGCTTCGCCACAACGCAGGGTTATTTTAAATTTTGAGATTCCTGCTGATGAAGATATCAGCAAAGCACAGAAAGGAATTCTTGATGTGGTTAAAAATCTTGATAATGTGGATAAGTTAGACACGGTAGAAGTAATTTTTACAGATTTGAAACAGGGATCATTTAATCTTCAGGTAAAGTTCTGGATAAAAGTAGGAGCTAATCTGGCTCAGATAAAAAGTAAGGCTTATCTGAACATTAAAGAGCGTTTTGATACTGATAAAATTCAGCTGGTGACTCCTACAAGCATCAGCATTACAGCAGGAGAAAATACCGTATCAGAAAATCTTGACAAATAAAAACCGCTTTTTAAAAGCGGTTTTTATTTTATTTGCTGATAATAAGTTTCTCTATATACTTCTTTCCATTCTGAACATTAACACTTACCAGATAGGTTCCGGCAGGAATATCAAGTACCTGAATTTTTACGAAACCTTTCAGATATCCTGTTTTTAATACCCTCCCTGAACTGTCCATCAGGCTGTACTGAGCCGTATCAGCTTCATCATCAAGCCTGATATTCACTTCCTCACGAGAAGGATTAGGATAAACAGCAAAACGACTAGCCTTTAGTTCTTTTTTTACAGTCAAAGCACTTTTAGTTATGGAAAAATTAGTTGTATTTACAGCATAATATATATTTCCAACAGCTTTTACCATAATTCTTGCGACACCTATATTTTCATTGGGGAAGTTCACTACAGCAGAACCATTGTTAGGAACACTGTCAGCAAGAACAGTATCAAAGTGATAGCCTCCGTCTTTAGAAAGAAGAATGGTAACATACCTTGTATTTACAGCTCCGGTATTCGTACCTGCTACATCCCATTTTACGGTATTAGGGCCTGCAGTGTATGAACTTCCCATATGTGATGTCACTTTAAACGGACCGGCATTCGTTACAGTTACTACCATGGCATCACGGGCAGTTTGATTTCCAGTTGCTCTGTTATCATTAACAAGCAGGGAGAAGTTCAGTGTTCTTGCAACATGAGGGGTAACTTCCCATATCGGAGTTAAATTATTAGATAGAACGGCTGACAGATGAGGAAAATATCTCATGTTCTCTGTTTTTGGCAATCTCGACCTATATACAGGGCCTGCAACATTGGAAGCCAGAGGCGGCTGCGTATTGTTCCGGCTATCATATTGCTCCCATAAATAGGTAAGCGGATCATTGTCAGGATCTGTTCCCTGCCCTGTCAGTACAAATGCAGTTCCTTTGGGAATAGAATAATCCAGACCAGCATTGGCTGTTGGAATCCTGTTAGTCATCCGTCTTTTTACAGAACAATCTGTATCTCTTGAAATTGAATAATACATTTCTCTTACACTGGCAGCATGAAAATACGGATCACTATGCGGCTGGATGCTGTTCCCCCCGCATATTCCAGCATATCCCATAATGGTACTGCCGCTTCCCGGCTCATACGCCGTTCTGTTATTTACATTTCCTTTGCACGCTACAGTATTAGCTCTGAAGGTATGATTGGCTCCAAACTGATGTCCCATTTCATGAGCCACATAGTCGATATTAAAAGGATCATTGATGGGAGTACCGGATCCTGTAACTCCTTGTGCTTTCAATTGGGAACATATAACCCGCAGCCCTGCAATACCGCCACTGTTGACTCCAAAAACATGACCTATATTATAATGTGCAAATCCTATCACATTATTGATATTCTTTACATTCTCATTAAGCATCTTATCCTCATCTCCATTGGTGTAGGGATCAGTTGCCGGATTTCTGTAAATAAGAAGATGATTATTGGCAACCATGACCATTGTAACGGCAATCGTCTTTTCATACACTCCGTTTACTCTTGTCATCGTTGTAGCCATTGCCGCCATTGCTCCATGTATTGTACCTCCATGATATTGGGTATATTCTCCAGTAGCGGCTAATGCCAGTTTATATGTTCTGAAAACCCCGTCTGAAACCATAGGTCTTCCGGCCAATGTACCACTCAAAGGCGGGTCAGTATCCAAAAGCTTATCGGCATCTTCCTCTATACCGCATTGAAAAGGGACTGAACTTTCCGGAAGATCTTTTCTCCTGTAACAAATAAAAGATTTATTATCTCTGGTAAAGGCATCAAGATAACTCACATCCCATCCGTTAAAATACATTACACTGATCCCTGTTTCCTGACTGATACTGAATCTGATCGTATTTTCCGGATTACTTTTCTGCCAACCTGTATAGGAACGGATGTCTGAAAATCTTTTCTGAAGCTCAGGCTCCATTACAGAAGCTTCCTGTACAATATAATCATGAAACTCTCCGCCAGCATCCGGAAATTTCAGAACTAAACCGTAATTCTCAGAAAATCGTGCGGGAGCTTTTTTCAGATCTTCCTTTATCTTTTCAAGATCCAGATGATATAGCGAAAAGACTTTAGGCATAATGTTTCTGGGTGCTAGTTCTTTTCCATCCTCCCTTTCGGCTACTCTCCAGTAATTCTGCTGCCCGAAACTTAATACAGCAGCCAGCATGCTGAAAAAAATAAATGTTTTGTTTTTCATAGATTTTCAATTATTTGTGTTAAACAATTTTTATGTTCTGCATAAAGCATTTAAATACAAAATAAATAGCTCTTTGCAGGTCTTAAAATTTCTTATAAATACGACATTCACAAATAAATACAACCAATTAAGAATAAAAAACATTTTTATTGATAAATTAATTTAATTATATAGCAGAATTAATAATGTATATTTTTAATTTTACAATAGCATCATATTTTTATGAATTTAAAATGGACTATAGATTCTCCAAAATCTTCAATTTTATCCGCAAAAAGGTATTCAGCTCCACTTTTTTACATTCTATTTTCAAAAATTTATTATTTTCAGAAAACAAATAACCACAAAAAAACCGCTCCAAAAAATGGAACGGTTTCTATTTTATTTAAAAATTTTAGATTAAGCTAAAACTTCTTTTACTTTATTGGCAGCTTCTTCTAAAGTAATTGCAGAGTGTACCGGAAGACCAGACTCGTCAATTAATTTTTTAGCTTCTACAGCGTTAGTTCCCTGTAATCTTACGATCAATGGAACCGGAAGGCTACCCATAGCTTTGTAAGCATCTACAACTCCCTGAGCAACTCTGTCACATCTTACAATACCTCCGAAGATGTTGATCAGGATCGCTTTTACGTTTGGATCTCTTAAGATGATTCCGAAAGCAGTCTGTACTCTCTGAGCATCTGCAGTACCACCCACATCAAGGAAGTTTGCAGGGTTACCACCTGATAATTTGATGATATCCATAGTTGCCATTGCAAGACCTGCTCCGTTTACCATACAAGCAACGTTACCGTCTAGTTTTACGAAGTTAAGACCCGCTTCACCAGCTTCTACATCCATTGGATCTTCTTCTCTTGTATCTCTAAGCTCCGCTAAGTCTTTGTGACGGAACAATGAGTTGTCATCTAAAGTTACTTTAGCATCTACAGCGATAATCTTGTTATCAGAAGTTTTTAATACCGGGTTGATTTCGAAAAGAGAAGCATCAATTCCTGTATAAGCATTGTAAAGAGATGAAATAAATTTCACAAATTCTTTGAATGCATTTCCTTCAAGACCCAGGTTGAAAGCAATTTTTCTAGCCTGGAATCCCTGAAGACCGATAGCCGGATCAATCAATTCATTGTGGATCAAATGAGGAGTTACTTCAGCAACGTGCTCGATATCCATACCTCCTTCAGTAGAATATACGATTGTATTCTTCCCTTCAGCTCTGTCTAAAAGAATAGAAACATAAAATTCTTTAGTTTCAGATTCTCCAGGATAATAAACATCTTCTGCAATCAAAACAGAGTGTACTTTTTTACCTTCAGCAGAAGTTTGTGGGGTTACCAACTGCATTCCGATGATATTCTGAGCGTTTTCTTTAAGTTTATCCATATTTGGAGAAAACTTAACACCCCCACCTTTACCACGACCACCCGCGTGAATCTGTGCTTTTACAACCCAAGCCTGTGCTCCGGTTTCAGCAGTCAATTTTTCAGCAGCTGCTACAGCTTCATCTACGTTGTTTGCTACGAAACCACGTTGGATAGCTACTCCATACTTTGATAAAATCTCTTTTGATTGATACTCGTGAAGATTCATATTATTTTTATTATTTTATTTTAATATTTAAAGGTTGACAAATTTACTAAAAAGACACGGAAGTTCAAGTTTATTGACTTAAAAATTAAAGTCTGACTGACTTGATTTTTAACATATCTATCTATTTTCCCCTATTCTTCCGCTAATTTCTCAGATTGAAGAGATTGAATGTTCGTATTAACCGTCTTCTTCTGTGAATTTTCATTCTTACATTCTGTTTTTAGCAAAATAAAAGATCAGCATTCCCCAGCTCAGGATCATCATCAGACCTCCAAGCGGAGTGATTGGGCCTAAAAATTTAAGGTTCACTCCCAGATAATCCTGCATGCTCAGGAAATAGATGCTTACAGAAAATAAAAGTGTTCCCGTAATCATTAAAATGGAAGTCCATTTTTCAGCAGAAGTTTCAAATTTTAAGATATAACCGATGATCAGCAGGAAAAAAGCTGCATACATCTGATACCTTACTCCTGTTTCAAAACTTTCCAGCCTTTCCACAGCTAATATTTTCTTTAAAGCATGTGCTCCGAATGCACCCAGGATTACAGACACCATTCCGTAAACCGCTCCAAAAATTAATGTGATTGTTTTCATTTTATAACTCTTCTAATTCTAGGGTTAAATATTTTTTTGTTTTATAATTCTGCCATACCCCAACGATTTTGCTTCCTTTCAGATCGGCTTCTATTAAGGCCCTTGGTATCCATTCCTTAAGTTCCTCACTGTGATAATCATCTTCTGTGATGAAAAAATGGTCATGAACAAATTCTCCTCTCCAGTTGATTGGTTTTTTGTTCTTGTCATACCAATAAGTGGCTGAAAAGGAATCATCCTCATTAATTTCGCTAAACAAAACCGTAATAGGATATTTTCCGTCAATTTTTCCTTTATATAATTTATTTCCTGGACCTGTCTGCCCAATCTTTTCAGAACCTGATATCAGATTCTTACCATAAATACTCAGGTATTTCTCAAGTTCTTTATAGGTAAATTCCAGCTCGTGACTTCCCAAATCGTCCAATGCCCGCATGGCATGATTGGAACATCTACCTGCTACAAAAGTCAACTTATCCTTTCCAAAGTAATATCTGATACCGGCTAAAGTATGTTCCGTAAAACAGTCTTCATACATAGCGATCTGATCTTGAGTTTCCTCTTCAGGATTTTTCTCAGCTTTCAGTGTAACAAGAAAATCAGAAATTCTTTTTTTTACTCTTTTCTGAATAATTCCCTCAACAGTTTTCACTGAACCGGGTTGAAATAAATCTTTGGCATTAATAAAGTTTCCTGTTCTCAGATCAAAATTCTTCCAGATCAGAAAACCTTCCGGATAAGCACCTGAAGCTTCACCATCTATGGCAATACTAAGAATATTCTTAGGTGTTTCAATCTTATTCCAACTATAGAAATAAACATAGTTGGAATAAGAGTTTGTGGCTGTAGAAGCCAGTTTAAAAGGATTTCCACCTGAATTCGGAACATATTCCAGTTCATTGACCTGAAGAAATGTATTGATCTTATGGGCTACTGCAGGATTTCCTGTGTAAGTAACCACAGGAAACACGAAGTTTTCAGATTTAGGCTGCAGATCATTTATCTTTACATCTTTATACTGCGAAAAACTTAAACCAGAAATCAATAAGAAAAATACAATACTTTTTTTCACTATTTTGATTTTAAGTACATTAAAATGAACTTGGCAACCAATGTAGAAATTCCCAGTATGATAAACATATTGGCGAACTTCTTGGAGCTTCTGAAACCTTCATTGTCTGTTTTCTTCAGAAAAAATCCAAAAAGGAGAAATACTATGGGCAAAATGATCTGTAACATTAGTTCCCTCTCATTCTGTTAAATTCATTGATCACCTCGTGATGACTTACCGTCTTATCTTTAAAATAAGTCACAAAATGCAGTTTTTCTTCTTCTGTAGCGCCCAGTTGGTTCAGGATATTCAATAAGTGCATTTTCATATGCCCTTTCTGAATTCCTGTTGTTACGAGAGAACGTAAAGCACCAAAGTTTTGCGCAAGACCTGAAACTGCAAGAATACTCATTAGTTCCTGCGCAGAAGGTTTTCCAAGCAGCGCTAAGGAGAATTTTACCAAAGGGTGAAGGTTGGTAAGTCCACCTACTACTCCTACGGAAATTGGAAGATCTATCCAGAATCTGAAAACGCCGTTATCTGTAGTACAGTGGGTCAGAGATCTGTACTGTCCGTCTTTTGCCGCATAAGCATGAGCACAGGCTTCTGTAGCTCTGAAATCATTTCCGGTAGCAATTACAACGGCATCTACACCGTTCATTACTCCTTTATTGTGAGTGGTTGCACGGTAAGGTTCAATTTCTGCAATGGTGACTGCCTGTTTGAATTTAGAAGCAAATTCTTCAGGAGAAATTCCGCTATCGTCTTTTAAGTCTTCAATTTTACAGGAAACCTCAGCCCTTACGATACAGTCCGGTGTAAAGTTGGAAAGAATATTCATCACAATCTGTAGTGAATTCTTTTCTTCCTGGGTAAAATCTTCACTGGTAGCAACTTCCTGTCTCAGCGTTTTTCCGAACTGTTCAAGACATGAGTTGATAAAATTAGCTCCCATTGAATCTACTGTATCGAAGCTTGCTTTCAGTTGATAATAATTCGGCATTTCTGCGGTTTTATCCACCAGGCTGATATTTAAGATCCCACCTCCACGTTTTCTCATGTTGGCTGTGATATCTTCTGTTGTTTCGAATAATTTTTTCTTTAAACTGAAATTAAAGAAATGTAATAATTTGTGAGGTTCCACATTAAAAATAAAGTGGGTGTGTCCCAGTTTTTCAGTATTGATAATGGTTGTTTTGAAACCTCCTTTATCAATCCAGAATTTTGCAGCTTTGGAAGCAGCAGCTACCACTGAACTTTCTTCAACAGCCATTGGCAGTGCCAGCAGTTTTCCATCGATTAAAAAGTTCGGAGCAATTCCGTACGGCATATAAAAATTGGAGATGGTATTTTCAGAAAACTCTTCGTGAAGCTTCTGAAGGTCTGCATCATCATTCCAGTATTGTTTTAATATATTTTGATATTCCTGGTTTCCTTCCAGATATTCGTTTACGAGCCATTCGATTTTCCCCTGCTTTGGAAGCTTGGAAAAACCTTCTATTGGTTTATGATTCATGATATAAACTTTAATGAGCCGTAAATATAATGATTTTGAGACTCTTTTTTGTTGATAACTTCTATGAAAAAAGGTTGACATTTATCAATTTTGGAACTAAATTTGAACAAAATTAAATAACACTTCAGATACAAAACATATCAAATTATTTTAAATATGAATTTTGACCGTCTTAAAGAAAAGCTCGAAATCCTTGCTGATGCAGCAAAATATGATGTTTCCTGTTCATCAAGCGGAGGCACGAGAAAGAATAAAAAAGGAGCGTTAGGAGACAGTTCTGCAAGCGGGATTTGTCATACCTATACAGAAGACGGAAGATGTGTTTCCCTGCTTAAAATTCTGTTGACCAATCATTGTATCTACGATTGTGCCTACTGTGTTTCCAGAAGTTCTAATGATATCAAAAGAGCCGCCTTTACGGTAGAAGAAGTGGTAGATCTTACCATCAATTTTTACCGCAGAAACTATATTGAAGGTTTATTTCTGAGCTCAGGAATTTTCAAAAATGCAGACACTACAATGGAAAGATTGGTAAGGGTTGCTAAAAAGCTGCGTCTGGAAGAGAACTTTAATGGGTATATTCATTTGAAATCTATTCCGGGAGCAAGTGATGATCTGATGCAGGAAGCGGCTTTATATGCAGACCGTTTATCCGTCAACATTGAAATTCCTACGGAAAGCGGATTGAAATTGCTGGCTCCTGAAAAAAACAGACAGGATATGATCAGCCCTATGCGGTATATTCAAAAAGGAATTATTCAATATAAGGATGAAAAGAAAATTCTGAAAAAAGTTCCCAAGTTTGCTCCGGCAGGACAGTCTACCCAGATGATCGTGGGAGCAACCAATGAAAATGACTTACAGATCATTAAAGTTGCGGATCATTTTTATAAAAACTTTAATCTGAAAAGAGTCTATTATTCCGGGTATGTTCCGGTTTTGGAAGACCAGAGACTGCCTTCTTTAACCACGGAAGTTCCAATGTTAAGGGAAAACCGTCTGTATCAGTCGGATTGGCTGATGAGATTTTATGGTTTTAAAGCGGAAGAGATTTTAGATCCGAATGTTCCTTTCCTTGACCTGGAAGTAGATCCGAAATTAAGCTGGGCATTGCGAAATCTTCATCAGTTTCCGATTAACCTTCAGACCGCCGAATATCAGTTGATTTTAAGAATTCCCGGGATTGGAGTAAAAACAGCCCAAAAGATTGTCAGTGCCAGACGTTTTCAAATTTTGACCATGGATCATTTGAAAAAACTGGGAGCGGCTGTTAACCGGGCAAAATATTTCATTGATTTCAATGCAGGAAATGCTTATCTGAAATATTTAACGGATAAAAACTTCAGAAAGCTGCTGATAGGTGGAAGTTCGTCAAAGTTTCATAATCAGTTTTCACAACAGCTGACTTTATTTTGATTCTGATATTAAACACAAATATGTTCACGAATGGCCACTAATTTATTACTTCGACTTAACAGCACATTTGTCATTCTGACGAAGGAAGAATCTCTTCAATGCTCACTGGTACACAACCTGTGTACAGAATGACAAACCAATTAAATTTTAATTAAAAACATGACAACTCTACTCTACGATGGCAGCTTTGAAGGCCTTTTTACTGCGATATTTGAAGTTTTCGAATACCGTTATAAGGATGTGGAGATTGCCAATAGAGACAGGTTTCATCAGGAAAATATTTTCGCAGAGATGCATGAAGTCATTACCCAACCGGATAAATCTGAAAGGGTTCTGAATAAACTGGAACAGAATATTGGAAAGCAGGGCATTTATCAACTTTTAAAAGTTTTTTTATCCGAAGATCCAAATCTGGAAAACCTCATCTTATCTGCGGTAAGGCAGTCTGTAAAACATCCGCAAAACAATATTCTGGAAAACTTTGCCGATTCTGATGTTTTAAAAATTTCAAAAATCTGCAAATCCGTGGATAGGGAAAGACACAGAATGACAGCTTTTGTGCGCTTTGAAAAAATGCAGGATGGTGTTTTTTTCTCCAAAACAGACCCCGACTTCAATGTTCTTCCTTTGATCAGAAAACATTTTAAAAACCGGTATCAGGATCAGAAATGGATGATCTATGATCTGCGAAGAAACTACGGACTTCTTTATGATCTGGACACCTGTGATTTTTTCTACCCTGATGAAAAAATTGACCTCCATCATTATCAGCAGAATTTTCATGATGAAGAAAAAAGTTATCAGGTGCTTTGGCAGCGATATTTTACAAAAACCAACATTGTAGAACGAAAAAATATGAAGCTCCATATTCAACATGTACCAAAAAGATACTGGAAATATCTGACGGAAAAATGGTAACCGCATTCTCAAAAATTTATAATATTTCCGTTGATTAAGCTGATTTATGAATCTAAATTTTGATTCAAAATCTCATATTGTGGATAACTTTTTATTTCGGCTAAAAAACAGATCATTTTAAGTTGTTTTCTGAAGTAAATTACTTAACACTCTCATTTTATAACAGATATAATTCACATTCATGTAAAATTCATATTGTGGATAACTTTTCTCAGTTAACATACCGTTAATATAAGATTTTTTTCAACTTATTTTTATTCGGAATGTAGCTGAAATATTATGTGTTCAATGATAACATAGGGTTGGGTACAATCAGTTAAAAATCTGAAAACACGCAACATATATACTAAAATACTGCTTTCATTTTTTTGATTTGTGGATAACTCTTACTTTTTAAGGGTTCGCAGGGCTTTCTTTATGATATACAGCGTCTCTTTTGTAGGACTTTCCCTAAGCCATTCATCACAGATTTCCACTACAAATTCAGGCTGCGACTTGCTGGCATCATTCAGCCAGTTGCCAACACTATCCTGCACATATCGGGAAGAATCCGATCGTAAAGGATCCAAAATTTCCAGTCCGAGTCCGGGATTTTGTTTTAAAGCATCAATATGTTCACACCAGACTCCTCTTGGTCTTGTAGATTCGCTGGCAAAACGTCTTACATTTTCATTGTCATGAACTGTCCATTCTGATAAAAGTGATAAACTTTCCTCAAGATTTCTGGCGATATCCGGACGTACTGTCATCCAGCAGATTTCCCTTACTCCAAAATGAGAGTCGACAGCGAATGACTGGATTCTATCTAATTTTTCTTTAAGTTGTAAATCCTTATTCCTTCCAATAGTATAAGCAGCCCAGCAACGAACAAGATCTGCCTTATGAGCAGGTAATTTCAATAGAAATTCATCATCTTTATTTTTCACAGCAAGATTAAGCAAACCAATTCCTATTGTTTCATTAATAGAATTGACAGTTTGTTTTTTCAGTTTGTCTACATTATCTAAAACAGGCAGCAGGTATTCTTTGCGGTCATTCTGCAAAAGCAGATTTTCCAGCAGCAGCCTTTGATCTACAGCGAGCCATTCTGTAAGGTTGGCGGTTTCAATTTCTCCCCTGTTCAGCTGGTCCAGAATATCCGGTGGAATATCTTTGATGGATCGGGCTCCTTTTCTTTTTTCTGTCATAATGTCTGTATTAATTCTTCTATATCTACTCTATTCATGTAATTTACATCTAAAAATTTATATACAATCTTACTATTTTCATCCACTACAAAAACAGCAGGAACAGGTAATGTATTTTCTTTATTATTGTTGAAAAGAGAAAGATCAATTCCTAAGTTCTGATAATAAGGTAATACGAAATCCTGCAGCTGAAAAACAATACCCAGTTTTTTTGCAAAATCATTATTATGATCGGTCAGCACTTCAAATTCAAGATTATTTTTTTCAACCATTGTAAGAGAGTGATCAGGATTTTGAGGAGAAATGGCGACCAAAACAGCATTCTTTTCTTTTAATCTTGAGAGATTATCCTGCAAAAATTTCAATTCCAGATTACAGTAAGGACACCAGCTTCCTCTGTAAAAGGCCAGAATCATTTTTCCTTTTTTAAGAATTTGTGTAGAATGTATGTTTTCACCATAGGCATTAGGCAGTGAAAATTCCGGCATCTGCTGTCCAGCCTGAATACTGTTATCTCCCATATTTTTTGTTTTTAAATCTTCAACCGAGTTTCCGAATGCATTTAAAATGTCTTGCGGGAGTTGTGAAGAAAGTTCCTGATTCAATTGCTCAATCTGTATGGCCAGTGGATTCATTATTTTTAATTTATTATTTTTACAAAGGTCTAAAAGCCTTTAAGAATAGGCAATACCGCATATTTTTCACCCATAGGGATAAAAAAGTCAATTTTATGGAAACAAAGGGAAAAGCTGAAGAAAATAAAATATGTCCGTTGGAAGTTGCTGTTAATAGCATCAGTGGAAAATGGAAAATTCCTATTGTGTGGCAGATTAATGAAGGGAAAAAACGTCCCAGCGAGTTTTTACGCGGTATTGCAAAAGTAGACCGCAGAGTTTTGAATCAACAGCTGGCCGAGATGGTGGAAGATGGTATTTTAACCAAACAGTCTTTTAATGAACTTCCTCCTAGAGTTGAGTATACTTTGACGGAGCTTGGTGAAAAGCTTGTGGAAATCCTCTGGCAATTGAATGATTGGGGAAAATTATTGATTCCTGAGAACGAAGAGTCATTAAACTAGCAGATTTTCAGATTATATAGTGACAGATCTGTGAAAAAAAAATGATATTTGTGTCAACTAAAAAAACGCATGAAAAAAATTTTCACCGGAATCACAGTATTTTTAATTTTCACAGGCTGTATCAAAGAAAAGCCATCAGACCGTCTGTTGGAGGAGCCAGATAAGAATGAGCATTTAATTTCAGAAAATGCTTTAAAAATCAATAAAAATAAAAACACCATCCGGGAAAGATTTTCTCCTCCGGAAGGATATGAATGGATTGAAGAAAAGCCCGGTTCTTTCGGACATTTTATTGAAAATTTTAAGCTGAAACCCTATGGAAGTCAGATTTTAAAATATGATGGAGTTCCTATTTCTACCCAGCACCTTCATGAAGCTGTTTTTGATATTGATACCGGAAATAAGGATCTTCAGCAATGTGCTGATGCCGCTATCCGCATGAGAGCTGAATATCTTTATAAGTCGAAAAAATTTAACGAAATTAAATTTCATTTTACGAGTGGTGATCTTCTCAGCTGGAATGATTATAAAAACGGAACGAGAGCTTTGGTGAATGGAAATTCTGTTAGTTTCAGAAAAACTGCAGCCTTTGATGATTCTTATAACAGTTTCAGAAATTATCTGGATCTGATTTTTAATTATGCAGGAACCATTTCATTAAACAAAGAAACAAAGCCGGTAATGAGGAATTCTGATCTGAAAACAGGAGATATTCTGATCACACCAGGAAGTCCGGGACATATCGTTTTTATTTCCGGAGCCTGCCAAAATCAGAAAGGGGAAAGATTGTTTTTATTGAGTGAAGGATTCACACCTGCTCAGTCGGTACATGTGCTTTCAAATCCGTTTAATCCCTATTTTACGCCATGGTACGAGCTTGACGTGAATGCTGCGGAAACGAAAACTGCGCGATATTTTTTTAAGCCTGCAAACTTCAGAAGCTTTTAATAATTTATATTCAAAACTATTGGAAACTTACTACGATAATCTGAACTTGTTTTTGTAAATTTGTGTTCGAAATTTTTTACTTGATGAAAGAGAGTGCTGTAAAAAAGATTGCAGTTCTTACTTCAGGGGGTGACTCTCCGGGTATGAATGCGGCATTAAGAGCGGTAGTAAGAACCGCCAATTACTATAATATCGAATGCTACGGAGTGAGAGAAGGCTACAACGGCCTTATCAACAATGATTTCCTGAAAATGGGAGCCCGTTCCGTAAAAAATATAATCAACCAGGGCGGAACGATTCTAAAATCTGCCAGATCCGCTGAGTTCAGAACAAAAGAAGGCCGTCAGAAAGCTTACGACAACTGCGTAAAACTTGGGATAGACGGATTGGTATGTATTGGAGGAGACGGAACTTTTACCGGTGCAAAGATCTTTAATGAAGAATTCGGAATAAGGGTAATCGGTATTCCCGGAACAATCGACAATGATATTTTCGGTACGGATAACACCATCGGTTATGATACTGCTTTGAATACTGCTATGGATGCCATTGACAAAATCCGTGATACAGCTACTTCCCACAACAGGGTTTTCTTTGTGGAAGTAATGGGTCGTGATGCTGGTTTTATTGCTTTAAACAGTGGATTGGCGACAGGTGCTCTGGATATTTTAATTCCTGAGAAAAAAGACAGTATTGATGAGCTTTTCACGAAATTCAGGGATGCGGAAAAAACCGGAAAGGCATCAAGCATTGTGGTTGTTGCAGAAGGTGAAAAACTAGCCAATGTGTACGAACTTGCAGAAAAAACAAAACAGACATTTCCTGATTATGATATTCGTGTAGCGGTTTTGGGTCATATGCAGAGAGGAGGTTCTCCAAGCTGTGCAGACAGGGTTTTGGCAAGCCGACTGGGCTATGGAGCCGTAACCGGATTAATGGAAGGACAAACCAATGTAATGGCAGGAATGCGTTCCAACGATCTGACGTACACGCCAATTGAAGAAGCCATTAAAAAACATAATGAAATCAATAAAGATCTTTTACTGATTTCAGAAATTTTAGCAATCTAATTATTTTTATAATCTAATAAAAACAAACTATTATGTCAACAATTAAAGTAGGTATCAACGGTTTTGGTAGAATTGGACGTCTTGTTTTCAGAGCAATGACTGAAAGAGACAACATTGAAGTTGTAGGAATCAATGACCTGATCAATGCAGAATACATGGCTTACATGTTAAAATATGACTCTGTACACGGTATTTTCCCAGGTGAAGTTTCTGTAGAAGGAAATGATCTTGTAGTAAACGGAAAAAGAATCAGAGTAACTGCTGAAAAAGACCCAAGCAACCTAAAATGGAATGAAATTGGTGCAGATTACGTAGTAGAATCTACTGGTTTATTCTTAGATAAAGAAAGCGCTGCAAAACACATTACTGCAGGTGCTAAGAAAGTAATCCTTTCTGCTCCTTCTAAAGATGATACTCCAATGTTCGTAATGGGTGTAAACCACAAGGAACTTACTGATGATATCAAAATCTTATCAAACGCTTCTTGTACTACAAACTGTTTAGCTCCTTTAGCTAAAGTAATCCACGATAACTTCGGAATCGTAGAAGGTTTAATGACTACTGTACACGCTACAACAGCTACTCAGAAAACGGTTGACGGTCCTTCAATGAAAGACTGGAGAGGTGGTAGAGCTGCTCTAAACAACATCATCCCTTCTTCTACAGGTGCTGCTAAAGCGGTAGGAAAAGTAATCCCTTCACTAAACGGAAAATTAACTGGTATGTCTTTCAGAGTACCTACAGTTGATGTTTCTGTAGTAGATTTAACAGTGAGAATTGAAAAGGCTGCTTCTTATGACGAAATCTGTTCAGTAATCAAAGCTGCTTCTGAAGGTGAATTGAAAGGTATCCTTGGATATACTGAAGAAGCTGTAGTATCTCAGGATTTCGTAGGAGATAAGAGAACTTCTATCTTCGACAAAGATGCTGGTATCATGCTTTCTCCTAACTTCGTGAAACTTGTTTCCTGGTATGACAACGAAATGGGTTACTCTAACAAGTTGGTAGATATGCTTGTACACGCTGCTTCTTTATAAGCGATAATAAGTAATATAAAAAACCGTCTCACAAAAATGTGAGACGGTTTTTTTTATATTCATCCAGTAAAAACTATTTAAATAGACTAGAAAAACCAAAGTTAAAGCCACCAACTAGAAACATTTTTGCAGGATCAGAATAAGTTGTACTATTACCATCAAAATTACTTCCTACAGACATCTGAAATGTAAAACTGTCTGAGAGTTTGTACGCAAATGAAAAGGCTGTCCGAGAAGTATGATTTTTTAACATTGTATCTGGTTTTTCACTTAGATACCTAGATATATATTCACCAGAAATACTAATCCTATTATGAATCCATTGTAACTTACCTCCAAATTCATAATAATTCGAGACATCAGTTTGCTTTGCATTAAAAGTCATTCTTGAAACGGCAATAATATCAAAAAAATCGGATGACTCTTGATCTTTATTAATATTAAATCTGTATGAGGGAGTGATCCATATTGATGTTTTCGCACTTTTAAGCTGCTTCCATTGACTCTCTACGGCAAGACTTGCATTAGCGATGGCAAATTCAAGCATGAATCCTTCTCTTGTCAAAGGAAAAGTATATTTATTTATATCATTAACTACAATTTCTGACACATGTTTCAAGTTTTCACCAACACTTTTGATTCTCACAACATCATTTTCATCTAATGAATTACTACCAATCATCTGCCGAAGTAATAGCTTTATGATTTTTTTCTGCTCTCCTTCTATTAATTTAAAACTTCCGATGGAAAGAACTTCTTCTAGATAGGTATCAAGATCATCAATTCTTCCTCTTGTATTGATGGATTCAAGAATCTGCATAAGCGCCAATGAACTATAACTAGAGACATACCATTCCGTAAGTTTTTTTACTGTTTTTTTAGATGGCTTCCCTTGTACTAACTGCAAATGCATACCAACTCCAAATGCTGTACCCTTTTGTGCTCCTCCAAATGACAGAGTATCACTTGCCGAACTCGCAAATGAAAAAGTCAGGCTTCGTAAAAGATTATTTCCATAGTTGCTACTAAAAATATAATCGATATTCTCATAATTACTTTGATTCTTATTTTTTCCCCAATAATATGGTGAAGTTTCAATGGCAAAACCAGGTTGCAATTTTTCATTAACAACAGCTGAGTTTACACTTGCGAGAAAATCAGTTGGCGAATTAGGCCGCTGAATATTCTCTGGCTCAACTCCTAATACAACAAATGCAGGAGAAGATTTAAGCTGTAAAGTTGTAATATTATTTTCTAGAGCCTTATCTTGTGCTTTTATACCAGCAAATGCAATGAAAAGCACTAATAGATTTAAAATATATCCTCTTTTCATGATATTATGAATTTTATTAATGTAATAAATATAAAAGGGTTCTGAGCAGTGCTTTCAGCCACGAATTCATTCTCAAAATCCTCATCTTCTACTTCAAATTTTAATGTATATTTAATCTTACAAGGTAAACTATCTTTTTTAGCTCCATTTGAAAAGCGGGAAACATGAGAAAATAGTGCAAATCTTGCATTATTTAAATTCTTACAAAGTCCCAAGTCTTTTTTTACTATATCAGGAGTTGGATCAAAATCCTGAGGCAATCCTCTTAAATTCATTCCATGCATTAAATACATTTTCCATCCCTGTTCAAGAAGTTCTGTTTTTGTTGAAATAAATAACTTTTTGTTTTCATAATTAGGAGATATATTAAATTTCACATATTCTCCGTTATTCTCTATTTTGATTGGATTTTCATTCATGATACTTATTTTTTCAGGTTATTATTTATTAATTAAGAACTAAGAACTAAGACTTATCACATATTTTCAGTTAAGTCAAGATAAAAATCAAAATATAATTTTCATGATATTTAATTTTAAAATTACGTTTTTGAATTGTCTAAGCTTAGGAAAACAGGATATTCCAAAAATTAAGTTTCCATGGTCATTATTTTTATTTAAAGCTACAACACTTACCTGCCACAAGAAATACCACAAAAGGGTGATTTTTTAACATAATTTTATTATTTTTAAGAAAACATTAGCCATGACGAAAAAACATTTGACCCACGCAAAAAGACCTCATCCCCTCATTAAGGTCTGGAATGACTATCCTGAAATTTTGCAGAACGACAGCAGAATATTACCCGTTCCCACCATTGAAAATATAATCGGAGAAATTTTTGCTCCCGGGAAATTCTATTATTATGTCATTAATTTTGCAGACAGTACCATCATTTGTAATCAAGAGGAAGATATTTTAGCAATACATGGTCTCCATAAACATCCTGTCCATCTGAAAGAAATTATAGACCTCATTCACCCCGACGACATAGAATTTGTGATGGAAGCCGAAAGAATGTCTATAGAAAAAATAAAAGAAATTGACGGTTTTGATTATCAGCAGGAACTGAAAACCAGCTACTGCTTCAGAATGAGAACTTCAAAAGGCAATTATGAACTGTTTCATCATCAGGCTTTACACACGTATAAAGATGAAAACGGCAGGCTTTTACAGGCAGTTAACATCCATACCAATATTGAACACATCACGCATCAAAATTCTTATATTGTACTCGTCTCAGGCATTAACGGACGGGAAGATTTTCACCAGATGCAGTGGATAGAAAACAATAAATCTACTGAATCTACCCCTGTCATTTTTACAAAAAGAGAAGTTGAGATCATTAATTGTATTGCGAAAGGATACCCCACAGGAAGAATATCCAATCTGTTACATATTTCGGAAGAAACTGTTCGGACCCACAGAAAAAATATTCTAAGAAAATCAGATTGCAAAAACAGCTCGGAGCTGATCAAAAAAACATTTGAATGGGGATATCTGTAGAAGTCAATGGTAATGCTGATAAATCTCACCGAAGAAGTTCAGCATAAAACTTGTACTTTTATAGATAAAGGAATGAACATGATACAACCGCGTTTTAAAGATGCTCCTCACTTCAGGAACTTTTGGGAATATGGTAATGGAAAGCAGCTTATAGAATTTTCCGGAGCAGAAGTAAGTTTTGAACATTTTGAAAAATTTTCTCCCTATTTTCATCATACCGATGAGGTTGGTGATGAGGTGGTAAAAGATGTTTATTTGACTAAAAAATTCCATGAAGCTTCCAGGGAAATTGAACATTACATCAGAAATGGTGTTTCTGAAAAAGATTCAGTTCCTGAAAGTGTAAAAAAATTGTTCGGCCAAACGCAAAAAATTCCTGAATGGCTGGATTATAATTTACTTAAAAGCGGTGCTGAACTCTGTATGAGAAGCAACCTTGATTCTTTGATTTCCCTGAGAGATTATTGCCTGATTGGCGGTTATGATTATGCTTACCTCAATAAACCGCTCATTGTGACAGAAGCACTGAAAAAAGGAGCCGTGAAGCGTCTTTCAGAAACCCTGGACTTTTGGGTAAATGCTACCCGCTACAACGCGCTTGAAGTTCATGCTAAAGGCTATGAATTTGCGATAAAAACCCGCTTGATTCACTCTTATGCCAGACTTTCCATAAAAAAACATTATAAAAACTGGGACACCCACAACTGGGGAGAGCCTATCAATTCATGGGATATGATGGCAACGTATATTGGGTTCAGCCTGGTCTTTCTTCACAGTCTTCAGAAACTCGGAAATCGGTTTTCTGCCGAAGAGGAACAGGGAATTTTTCACCTTTGGAAATATGTAGGCTATCTTTTGGGAATTCCGGAGCTGCTCCTCCCTGATGATAAAAAACAGGCAACGGAATATTTTTATTTATGGACTTCCGTTCAGCCACCTTCAGATAAAGATTCTGTTCTTCTTGCTCACTCTCTTTTAGATGAATCACTGGAAAATCCTATTCTAAAATTTGAATTTCAAAGAAAAAATCTGAAATATCTGCACGTCTGCTGTACCTGGTTTCTTCTGGATGATGAAGTTTGTAAAAGATTGCAGATTCCGGAAGTTCCTTACAGAAAGCTGTTTCCAAAATCTAAGATACTTTTCAACAAAATTTATGATCAACTTGTCAGTCGAAAATCCAGAATACAAAGAGGAAATAAAGATCAGATGAAAGTACTGGAAGATTATCTTAACATTACTAAGAATTCAAATTTTCATTAGGATAATAAGTCAGCAAGCCCGAAGATGGAGGCTGGAAGTTTCTATTGGACGATACATCTCACTTAGTAAAAGTAATAAATTAAGTTCAATACATTTTACAAGCTTCAATAACTCCCTTCTTCCAGCTTCCAGCATCCTTTCTAACTAACAGATTGCAATTTTTTCCATCATCCATACCACATTTTGCATCTGCTTCGTTATGAATGAGATCAGTAGTAAAATTTTATCATTTTTTAACTCTAAAAACAGCTTTCAGGCATAAATAATATTAGCTTTTGATCTATAAATTATGTATTTTTGAGAAATTATTTTAATAGAGATGAGTAACATTGATGATAAGAAAAAAGCACTCGCTTTAGTGCTTGATAAGCTAGATAAAACATATGGAAAGGGAACCGTAATGACTTTAGGTGATGAATCTATAGACAATACCATTGAAGTCATTCCTTCCGGTTCTTTAGGTTTAGATATTGCTTTAGGTATAGGCGGATATCCCAAAGGAAGAATCATTGAAATATATGGTCCGGAATCTTCAGGTAAAACAACGTTAACCCTTCATGCTATTGCTGAAGCTCAAAAAGCAGGAGGTATTGCAGCATTCATTGATGCAGAGCACGCTTTTGACAGAACTTATGCTGCGAAACTGGGAATCGATCTTGAAAATCTTATCATTTCTCAGCCAGACAACGGTGAACAGGCATTAGAAATTGCTGATAACCTGATCCGTTCTGGAGCTATTGACATTGTTGTCATTGACTCTGTAGCTGCTCTTACTCCAAAAGCAGAGATCGAAGGAGAAATGGGAGATTCTAAAATGGGTCTTCACGCAAGATTGATGTCTCAGGCATTAAGAAAATTGACTGCGACTATTTCCAGAACAAAATGTACCGTGATTTTCATTAACCAGTTGAGAGAAAAGATTGGTGTGATGTTCGGAAACCCTGAAACGACTACCGGAGGTAACGCTCTTAAGTTCTACGCTTCTGTAAGAATTGATATCAGAAAAGCCAGTGCACCTATCAAACAAGGTGACGAAGCAATCGGTAGCCGTGTGAAAGTGAAGATTGTGAAAAACAAAGTAGCCCCTCCTTTCAAGCAGGCGGAATTCGACATCATGTATGGTGAAGGAGTTTCTAAAGTAGGAGAAATTCTTGATACTGCTGTGGATATGGGAATTGTGAAGAAAAGCGGATCATGGTTCAGCTACGAGGAGACTAAACTTGGTCAGGGACGTGATGCTGTAAAAGATGTGTTAAAAGACAATCCTGATCTTTCCGAAGAATTGGAAAACAAGATCAAGGAAGAAATGAAAAACAAATAATTTTCAGAAAAATATAGAAAAGGCAATCTTCGGATTGCCTTTTTTGCTTTTAAAATAGAGATATTTTTTAACGCAAAGTTTATTTTATATTCTGATATTTTTAAGAGAGCAAAGGGCGGAATCAATTGTATTGATTCTTTCTAAGCAAACGCATTATTACAAAACTTCATCAGCAACAAAGTTTCAAGCCTTTGCCTTTTTAAGATCACCTTCGAATCTTGTATTCATTTGCTTTTAAGATAAAACTCAAATGAAAAAGAGGCCGACCTTTCGGTCAACCTCCTCAAGCTTTTATATTTTTTAAAAATTATTCAGCAATTTTACCCTGCAGCTGAAGTGCTCCGGTTACTTTCATCCCTTTTGTAAGTGTTTCCATTCTCATATTCTCTTTATTCACAAAAGCATCAATGGTAAAGAAATCTTCATTCTCTTCATTTGTGATCAACTTCAGTTTCAAGATATATCCTTTAACGCTTCCGTCTTCAAGCAATTCGGTTTCCTTAAAGTCTACAATCTGCCCAATAAAGTCAAAACATGCATAATTAGGAAGATCCTGACTTGGCGCGTAGGTAGTGAAATCTTCACTCATTTTAGTCCCGTCCGGTAAATCAGTATTTGTGTGAACATCAAGAATGAAAATAATTCCGCTGACATTTACTTTCAGATGAGGCTGCGTCATGTAGGTATTTCTATTTTCAGCATAATCTGTGGCAAAGAACCAAACACCAAACGTATCTCTGGCAGGTCCTGCTACAATCGCCTGTAAATTCAGGGCATTTTCCCATTCTCTGATTGATCTGGTTTCAAAATCCAGGGTATAATTAGTTTTCACTTCAGGAATAATGGTACTCAATTCATCTGTAACAATGGTTTTAAACCTTACATCTTGAAATTCGGTTTTATTTTTGGCTTCTCCAGCAGGATCAGAAACGGCAGACTGCATTAAAACTGTGCTAAGGTACTGTCCGTAATCTTTAGTCTGGAAATTCTGATGTCCAAAAACTCCACTCCATGTATTCACAAGATTATGAACATTCGATTTTCTGATGATAATCCCAGCTTCATTAGTGGTTTCAGGAGCCGCAATTCCTTCTGTATTTGGAAAATAATTTTTACCATCAATCAGTTGATGATTCATGATCTCATTATTTTCTTCATGAGAGAACTCTGCAAAACCTTTATAGGTGATATTTTGGTTTTCGAAAATATAAGGCAACCCTGTTTTCTTCTTTTCATCACCGGCAAAATGATAAGCAAGTGAAATTCCCTTGAATTCTCCTTCCTGAATGGCCGGAATGTGATTACCGTTATGATCAAACTGAGAATGATAAAGAATCATATAAGATTTGATTTTACCTCCCTGAAGCTCACCTTCAAATTTTTCTTCCATTTGAGCAATCGCCTGTTGTGGAGAAATCGCATAGGCATCTTCAGTTACCATATAGGCAAAACCTTCTACCTCTCCATTTTCTTTTTCAAAAGCAGAAAGAGGTGTATACTCACCTCTTAGCTGAAGGGCTATAGAATAGACGATATAATCATTATAAATCCTGATTTTTTCATATTCTTCATTTACTTTTGGCTCTTCTACCGGATGTGAAGGGATTTCCTGTGTTGTTTCTGCAACTTCTTCCACCATTTGCTCTACTACTTTTTCCTCCTGCATTTCCATTTTCTGAACCGGAGTACTTACATTTTCCTGACTGTTATTCTTTTTCTTAAAAAAATCAAAGATTCCCATACTGTTATTTATAATTGGCGGTAAATATAATAAAAGTGCTCAACAGACCCATCATAAAAAAATGCCATTGTGTCAGTTTCTTCTTCATTGCTTTTATAATAAAAAATTCCAGCGAAGCCAAAGGCTTCGCCGGATTTTTTTTAATTAGGTTTATCATCTGTCAGTTCAAATCCCCAATCTTTTCCTTTTTGGGTTGCCGGGATACCTTTTGTCATCCAGACCGGAGCTTTAGCGCCTTTAAGATAATAATCAAAAAACTGCTGTTCGCGGATTTGAATATCTTTTCTGTTCTGACGCTTTACAAGGTTATGGTCATCCCCATTATAGTTCAGAAGCCATACTGGTTTTCCGAGACGGCGTAATGCGGTAAACATTTCTATTCCCTGATACCAGGGTACTGCTCCATCTTTATCATTACTCATAATAACTACCGGAGTTTGTACTTTATCAATAGTAAAAAGGGGTGAATTCTTAATATAAAGATCGGGTGCTTCCCATAAGTTTTTCCCTAATCTGCTTTGTGATTTTTCATACTGGAATTGTCTGTTCATTCCTGAAGTCCACCGGATTCCTCCATAGGCAGAAGTCATGTTAACAACAGGAGCACCACTCCATGCAGCGGCATACATATTAGTATGGGCAATAAGATAAGCTACCTGATAACCTCCCCAGCTTTGTCCCTGAATTCCTATTTTAGTACCATCTACCCACGAATTTTGCTTTAACTTCTCAACTCCGGAATTAATATATTCCATAGCAGATTCTCCCGGGAAACCATCTGTGTAAGAAATGTCAGGAGTAAAAACCAGATATCCGTTACTCACAAAATAAGAAATATTTAATCTTGAAGGTGTGGGAGCTGGTGCTATATAACGGTTTAAATTATCTGAAAGCTTTTCATAGAAATAAACGATCATAGGATATTTTTTATTCGGATTGAAATCTTCCGGTTTGTATAAAACTCCTGTCGAAGTATTTCCTTTGGGTGTTGTCCAGTTTACCAATTCATCTGTTCCCCAGTTATATTGTTTTTGCTGTGGATTGGTATTGCTCAGTTTTTGTTGTTCTGAAAAATCTGATGTTGCAAAAATATTGGGAGAATCTGTGTAGGATTCTTTTATCAGAATATATGCTTCAGCATTTTTTGCTTTTTGAAGAGTTCTGTATCCCCAGACATTTTCCATCTGAATTTTTACAGGGTCAGCGTTTGACTGAACAAATGTTTTGAAAATCCCGTTGGCCTTGGTTGTATTATCAAATGCTGATAAGTAAATTGTCACCTTTCTGTTTATGCTTTTAATATCTTTATCCAAATCATAAGTCTCAAATGTTATTTTATTCTTACGTCCGAATCCATTGGTTATATTTCTCGGTTTTTTTGAACCATTCAGGAAAAACTCCCAAAGATCGTAGCGGTCTCTGATAATCACAGATTCATCTTTATCCGTCCATGATGCGATTCCATAAGAATTTGGAAAATCCGGCATATCAAATTCCTCGTCAACGAAGGAAACAGGTAAGCCCGTATTCAACGGAAGAGTTTGTTTGGTCTTCACATTATAGCTCAGCCACTTCCCTTTTTCTCTGTCAAAGATGACAACAAATTTACCAAGCGGAGATACAGCTGCTGCACCATTCAGATTTTTAATAATTTCAGTTCTGTCTCCCGTTCTATTGTCGATCAGAAAATAGGTTTTCTTTGTTGCACCTTCCCATTGTGAAGAAATTCTGTTATTGATACTCGTAATTCCCAATGCAAATTCTGCATTTCCTTCATTTACCAGTCGTAAAGTGTCCAGATCTTCTCCATCGATATTTCTAAAAAAGTCCGGTTTTTCCGTTTGCATTACTGCTGCATAAGATTTTTTCAGATCATTTTTCAATTCTTTTAACTGTACCGTTTGCAGATAATCATCTCTGTAATTCCAGATATCTACTACCGCGTGGTCATTCGCAATCATTGCCGTATCTTTTGCGATAGGTTTGGGAGCAACACCAAAGTACAGCTGTTTTCCGTTTTTACTGAAAATAGGTAATCGGTTTTCAGAAATTACCCAATTCTTTTTCATCTGAGCATTTTCATTAGTAACAATTTCTTTTTTGTTTCCTTTAAAATTAAAGTAATACAACTGATACAATTTCACCAGGTCATTTTGCGCCGAAGAAGTTCCTACATAAGCCAACTGGTTTCCTTCTTCGTCAAAAGATAGCTGTGAAAAATCTCCTTCCATTTCAGAAATTTTATTGACCGTTCCTTTTTGAAGATCAACTACCTGCACGGTTTGCAATGCATATTTCTTCGGCTTTGATTTGTCTGTATCTTTTTTATCTGCAGATTTTTCATCTGTTGATTCTTTCCCCTCTTTTTTATCCTTTTTTTCGTCCGGTTTTTTTGTTACAAAGACAAGCTGCTTCCCATTTTTGCTGAACTCATAACGTACTACATTATCATAGGTTGTACTTTTTCCATCCAATAGATTTCGCACTACCAGCTGTAATGGTTTTACATTTTTTTCTTCATCTTTGTTTTCATCTCCATCCTCTTTATCAGAAGCATCATCAGAAGATTTATCTTTTATATTTTCCAGAAGATAAGCAACATAGGAGCCTGCCTTTTCAGGAATTTTAAATGATTTTACATTCGGAACTTTCTCTGTTTTATCATTGAAGAAATCAACAATAGCAAGGCTGTCTTTCGGTAATTTATTCTTCTTCAGTCTTTTATCCTTTACCGCTTTTATATCTTTATGCTGCGGGCGGATTTGAAAAACAGCGAACCTGGAATCATGGGTAAAATCCACTTTGGCAGCTCTTGCAAACTTCTTTGTTGTTTTATTTTTAACAGAATATAAAGAAAGGGTAGAATTACCTTCCTGAACATCTACCGAATAGGCAATCCATTTTCCGTCATTTGAGATTTTTCTAGATCCGATATTTTGCCAGCTGTCGTAAACAGAATGGTCTAAAGGCTTCTTCTGCCCATATACCCATAAGGTCATGATGAGCAGCATAAAAACTGTACATTTCAACTTCATTTTTAAAATATTTTAAGAATTAAAAGTAAGATATTTCTTTGACAAATCTCTATAACAAGACTGTTTCAGCCTGAAAAAATGTCATTCTGTCACTTTCTTCTTCATGGTATTTTTTTTGAGAAGTATTTTGAATAATTAAAATATAAAATATGATGACTAAAGGAAATATTAATGTATCTGTGGAAAACATTTTCCCGCTTATCAAAAAATTTCTTTACAGTGACCACGAAATATTCTTAAGAGAATTAATCTCTAACGCAACTGATGCTACTTTAAAATTAAAACACCTGACAAGCATTGGTGAAGCAAAAGTGGAATACGGAAACCCGAAACTTGAAGTTAAAATTGATAAAGACCAGAAAACTTTACGAATTATTGACCAAGGTATCGGGATGACAGGTGAAGAAGTTGAAAAATATATCAACCAGGTTGCCTTCTCAGGAGCTGAAGAATTTTTGGAGAAATATAAAGACTCTGCAAAGGATTCAGGAATTATCGGACACTTTGGTCTTGGATTCTACTCTGCATTCATGGTGGCAGAAAAGGTAGAAATTCTTACAAAATCTTATAAAGATGAGCCGGCAGTACGTTGGATCTGTGATGGTAGCCCGGAATTTACACTTGAAGAAACTACTGACAAAACAGACAGAGGAACGGAAATTATCCTTCATATTGCTGAAGATTCTGTAGAATTTTTAGAAGAAGCAAAAATTCGTGAACTGCTATTAAAATATAACAAATTTATGCCTGTTCCGATTAAATTCGGGACTAAAACACATACACTTCCTTTACCGGAAGATGCTCCTGAAGATGCTGTAGCTGAAACGGAAGAGGTGGACAATATTATCAACAATCCGGTTCCGGCATGGACGATTGCTCCAAGCGAACTGACCAACGAGGATTATATGAAGTTCTACCACGAATTATATCCAATGCAGTTTGAGGAACCTTTATTCAATATTCACCTGAATGTTGATTACCCTTTCAACCTTACCGGAATTTTATTCTTCCCGAAACTGAGCAACAATTTAAATATTGACAAAGATAAAATTCAATTATACCAAAACCAGGTATTTGTAACGGATGAAGTAAAAGGAATCGTTCCTGATTTTCTGATGCTTCTGAGAGGTGTAATTGATTCTCCGGATATCCCATTGAATGTTTCCCGTTCTTATCTTCAGGCAGATGGCGCTGTAAAGAAAATTTCATCTTACATCACGAAAAAAGTTGCCGACAAAATGGCTTCTTTAATCAATGAAAACCGTGAAGATTATGAACAAAAATGGAACGACATCAAGGTTGTTATTGAATATGGAATCGTTACTGAAGAAAAATTTGCTGAAAAAGCAGACAAATTCACTTTATATCCTACAACAGACGGTAAATATTTCCTTTGGGATGAATTGGTAGAGAAAATCAAGCCGATGCAAACTGATAAAGACAACAAACTGGTTGTATTATATGCTACAAACGCAGATGAACAGCACAGCTACATCCAGTCTGCAAAAGATAAAGGATACGAAGTTCTGCTATTGGATTCTCCTATCATTTCACACGTAATTCAAAAACTGGAAACTTCAAAAGAAAATATTTCATTTGCGAGAGTAGATGCTGATCACGTTAATAACCTTATCAAAAAAGATGAACCTGTTATTTCAAAACTGAATGACACTGAAAAAGAGTCTTTGAAGAAGAATGTAGAAGAGGCAATTCAGGATTCAAAATTTACAGTGCAACTGGAAGACCTTGACAGCAATGATGCTCCGTTTACGATTACGCAGCCTGAATTCATGAGAAGAATGAAAGAAATGCAGGCTACAGGCGGGGGCGGCATGTTTGGAATGGGAGGATTCCCGGAAATGTATAATCTTGTGGTAAACTCGAACAGTGAGCTTTCTAATCAGATCTTAAAAACTGAGAATACAGAAGAGAAAGAAAATCTAATTAAATATGCTCTCGATCTGGCAAAGCTTTCCCAAAACTTACTGAAAGGAAAAGACCTGACAGATTTTATACAGAGAAGCTATAAGCAGCTTGAAAAATAATTGACAAGAGACTGTTTCATTTTGAAGCAGTCTTTTTTTGTTTAAAAAATTATATATAGCTAATTCAAACCTTATAGGTTTTAGAAACCTATAAGGTTTGAATCTCATCCTTTAAGACATTATCTTTGATTAATCAGAAGTTATTATGAAATAAACGACCACTGCAAAGAAAATTTTCAACAATTAAATCAGATAACACTTCTGTTTTTAAGTTTAGTTTCATTTTATCTTTAATCTTATTCTTTATCGCATATTTTTTCTGCTTTTTATTGTATAGCTTCTGCTTTTTTGCCATTTTTGTATAAAATGTAGGTCATGCAAAAAGAAAAATTACGTCTCATCAGAAAGCAGAAAGGCTACACCCAACAGCAGGTAGCTGACTTTATTGCAACGGATGTATCTAATTACAGCAGAAAAGAAAGCGGTGATGTAAGAATTGTAAAAGATGAATGGGACAAACTTGCCCGTTTTCTGGATGTGCCGTTTGAGGACATTTATGAAGAAGATGAACCTGCAGTAATTATCAATAATGATCATCCTGTATTTAATGACAGATCTTCTTCTGCGGGAATTATTACGAATCAAAATAATTATGATAATATTCCGGGGGCTATTATTGAAAACCTACAAAGCTATATTGCCCTATTAAAAGAAGAAAATGAAAGGCTGAAAGAAGAATTGAAAGGTCTACCGAGAGGAAGAAAGTAAGAAAGTTTGAAACTTTAAAAATATTGGTGTCACTCCTATTCAATTATGGAGTGACATTTTTTGTGATGTATAATATTGATGCAAGAGTTTTTTAACGCAAAAGGCATAGTAATTCGAATGTTTTTTATTTCAGGAGGCAAAGAGCTGCGACATTGTCGCTGATGAAGCTTTGAGTAATACATTCGCTTAGAAAGAATCAATGAAATGGATTCCGGCTTTGCTCTCTTAAAAATATTACGATATTCAGAGAAAACTTTGCGTGAAAAAGATTCTTTGAAATTCACAATTCATCCAGCGGATTCCAAAAGAGTTTTCTGAAATTTTTTATTCTAAGATTTTCCACAATGATTCCTTCAGCTTCCAGCTTAGGCTGAAATTCGGGGACAGATAATACTCCTGAGCTTGAAATCACTCGGTGTGCAGGAACATCTTTGGGACATCCTCCCATCGCTTTTCCTACATGTCTGGAATGATTAGGGTAACCAACAGCCTTTGCTATGGCGCCATATGTAGATACTCTTCCTTTGGGAATAAGTCTTGCCACTTCGTAGACCTGTTGTTTGAAAATTTCGTCCATATCTGTTTTCTATATTTTTGCATCATTTTTGAATTCTATCAAACTCGATGATGTTTCATTAAAAGATAAAGATATGAAAAAATCATTTTTCAGGCTGTTGAATACCGTTAATAGAAAAGTTCTTCCGAAACTGAGTAATAAAGATCCTAATCATCTGACTAAGATAGAAAAGGGAGTTCTGGCCTATCGATACTTTGTGCTGGTGAATTCTTTGGATTGATTTTATTTTCCCACGGATTGCACAGATGTTTGTAAAGAATTTTTGGAAAACGCAATCTAGCAAATAAAAAAGCGCTCCAAATGAATTGAAGCGCTGGTATTGTAATCTCTGGTGAGACTTTTATTCTTAAGCGTTTTCTAAGATATAAGAGAACATCAATGGTGCACAGATGGTTGCATCACTTTCAACGATAAATTTCGGTGTAGTAATATCCAGTTTACCCCAGGTGATTTTTTCATTTGGAACCGCTCCTGAATATGAACCGTAAGATGTTGTAGAATCAGAAATCTGGCAGAAATAAGACCAGAAAGGAATATCATGCATTTCCATATCCTGATATAGCATTGGAACTACACAAATAGGGAAATCTCCAGCGATACCTCCACCAATCTGGAAGAATCCAACTCCTTTTCCTCCTGAATTTTTAGTATACCAGTCTGCAAGGTAAGTCATATATTCGATCCCTGATTTCATGGTAGTGGCTTTAAGCTCGCCTTTGATACAGTAAGAAGCGAAGATGTTCCCCATTGTAGAATCTTCCCATCCTGGTACTACGATTGGCAGGTTGGCTTCTGCAGCAGCAATCATCCATGAGTTTTCTCTGGGAATTTCATAATACTGCTCCAATACTCCTGAAAGGATCATTTTGTACATAAATTCGTGAGGGAAGTATCTTTCTCCTTTAGCTTCTGCATCTTTCCAGATCTCCACGATATGTTTTTGTAATCTTCTGAAAGCTTCTTCTTCAGGGATACAGGTATCTGTAACTCTGTTCAGGCCTCTTTCCAAAAGATCCCACTCATCCTGAGCTGTTAAATCTCTATAATGAGGAACTCTTTCATAGTGAGAGTGTGCTACAAGATTCATTAAATCTTCTTCAAGGTTAGCCCCTGTACAAGAGATAAAATCCACTTTTCCCTGACGGATCATTTCAGCAAGAATCTTTCCTAATTCAGCAGTAGACATTGCTCCTGCCAAAGTAATCATCATTTTTCCGCCATCTTTAAGATGTGCAACATATCCTTTAGAAGCATCCACCAATGCAGCTGCGTTGAAGTGCAGGTAATACTTTTCTATGAATTCAGTTATCGGTTTGCTCATTTTTTTAATTTTTGCAAAGATAAAACTTAAAAACGGAATGAAGCTAAAGCACCTGAAGAAAGTGTGATAGAAGAGTATTTTTTATCATTTGTTAAATTCCAACGCTGTTTTGTAAAATATGCAAAGAGTTCCCAAACATAGCGCCTTAAAGCTTTTAACTTATAAAAAAACTTGTGCCATTTAATTTTTAAGATGGATTATATTAATAAAAAAGCGCAGCCCAAATAAGCCGCGCTTTCATTGTAATTCAACTTAATAATATTCAAAGAGATTTATCCTTCCCAGGCTTCCACTTTCAGGATCTCGATTTTCCTTTCTCCGTCTTTGAAAGGCCAGTTGATGATATCTCCTACTTTATACCCTACTACTGCAAGCGCAATCTCCGACAGTATGGAATGCTTATTCTTTTTTAGTTTTTCTTTGTTAGATGCCACAAAAATATACTCGTGTTCAAAATCTAAGGTATGGTCTTTTAATGTCACTTTTCTTTCAACCGTTACGATATCGGCAGGAAGATCTCTTCTCAACACTTGCTTTGCCTTTCTAAGCTCTTCAGTTAATCTCTTTTCTTCTCCGATGCTCACTTTTTTTCTTCTAAGTGTATCTTTTATAGCATCATAAATTCCGGTGGTTACAATAATATGATTAGACATTTTCTTCATTTTAAAAAAATTAAATGCAGTTATTCCCTGATGATCCAAAGTAGAATCCAGGCATATAACAGCCTTCTTCTCTGGAAAACTGCAAAAAGCGATAAATAAAATTCGTGATGATTCCCTGTCCTGGATCCTGACAGGGCTTAAATAATGAAGTCCTTAGAACTTTTCAGAAAAGAATCTGTATGAAGATAAAGTAAAGACAGCAGCAATCCTGACCGGCGGTGTTCTGCAGATAAAAAGATTGTTGCTGTCATTATCAATTATTATTAATTCTAACAAAGATACGGCTTAAAAACGAAATGTAGCGGCTGCACTTAAAGAAACTCTATGTAAACCTTCTTTTTGATCATCATCAAATTTATAGGTAACTCCGTTTATCTTCATTTTATTCAGAGTACCGCCGCTTAAACCTACTTTTGGCCCAATCAGAAAATTCTTGCTTACCTGATATTGATATCCAAAATCAACTTCTGCCCCGAACGTACTACCGGTACCTTTTACAGATCCTGTTTTTGTAGTATAAGATAGTACTCCCAGTGCGATATCTGCAAATACCTTATGTCTGGTAGACAGATGGTTATTTGAAATAAGTCCGGAGAAACCGAAAAATGTAATATTATCTTTTGTTGTTACAGGAACAGACACAGGCATTCCGTTGACATTTCCAAGTAAAAATCCGTCACTGGATGCACTGTAATTAGAATACTTCAGTCCAAACGCAAGACCGTTTTTCACTTCATAATGGGCAGCAATATCAAAGTTCAGTCCGTTTTTAAGACCTTTTACATATTGTTCTTCTTCCCTGCTAAGGCCGGAAATTGTTTTTGCTGTTCTCCATGCATATCCTACGGAAGGCCTGATAGAAAATTTCTGAGCGAAAGATAAAGTGGAGATTGAGAACACTCCAACTACGATTATTTTTTTTATCATGGTTTTAAAGTTTCCGACAAAAATAAAGTTTTTTATGGAAAAACTAATTAAAATCTGAAACGTCTGTTTTCTTTTTTGTCTGAAAGCTTTTTCTTGTTATCCAGCCTTTTTTGTTTCTGTCCTTTTGAAGGCTTGGTTACTGTTCTTTTTTTGGGAACAACAAGAGCTTTGTTTACCATTTCAAGTATTTTTTCAATGGCTTTATTTTTATTCATGAGCTGGGTTCTGCTTTCAGAAACCGTTAGGAATAAAAAACCGTCTGCATTGATCCTGTTTTTCAGTTTAAGCTGAATCAATACTTTTTCGTCTTCATTAAAAAACTCTGATACATCTACTTTCCAAAGTACGGTGACTGCAGTCTCCACTTTATTGACATTTTGTCCTCCTGCACCGCTGCTGCGGGAAGTTTTGAAACTGAGTTCTTTTGAAAAGTCTTTCATGGTTTTTAAGATTTTAAAATAATAGAATCAAAAGCTGAGACTATTGGTTTGAGTTTATATTTTTATACAATTCTAATCTATTTATTTTTCCATTGGGAGTTCTTGGAATTCCACTCACAAAAATAATTTCTTTAGGTCTGTGAAAATTTTTCTCAAATGATATTTCTGAAACTTTCTTTTTCACCTCATCAGATTCATCTCCTTCTATAATCAATATCAATTTCTGACCTAAACTTTCGTCAGGCAACCCCATAAATACAGCTTCGTTCGGGAGTTCTTTTTTTACCAGAGCTTCCAGGGTTTCCGGAAAAATTTTTGCGCCTCCGGAGTTAATTATATTATCAATCCTCCCAAGGAATTTAAACTCTTTATCATTTCTGATTTCAACTAAATCATTAGTTTGCAATTCTTCAGCATTTACATTGGGAGCAAAAATCTTCAGACAACCTCTGTCATCTAAAGAGATTTTTACATTTTCAAAAACGGTGAAATACTCTTCCTGTTCCGGCATCAATTGCTTTAAGCCAATATGGGAAAGGGTTTCAGACATTCCATAGGTTTCAAAAATACGATTTGAAGGACTAAGATTCATTTGCAGGATTTTACTTTTCAGACTTTCTGAGACGGCAGCACCACCAATGATCAGGTTTTTAATCAGATGAAGCTTTTCCAGAGAGTTTTCCACCTGAAGGGGTGTCATGGCACAAAAGTCTATTTCTCCATCTAGATTTTCCATCGGTTTTAAAGAAGGATCAGTAATTTTTAACTTCAGTTTTCTTTCTATGGAACGTACAATCATCATTTTCCCGGAGATATATTCCACAGGCAGGCAGAGTAATGCGGTATCCCCTTCTTTTAATCCCAGAAAATTACAGGTCATTACTGCGGAATTAACCATTTTCTTTTTTTCGATCTCAAAAATTTTCGGAACTCCGGTAGAGCCTGAAGTCTGGACCTTTACTACTGCATTTTCTGAAAACCATTCCTCCAGAAAGGTTTTCACTTTTTTTTCAAATTCGGTACCGAATGATAATTGATTAATATTGAGATTATTGAAGTCTATCAGCATGTTTTCTGTAAATAAATTCTACAGTAAATTTAAAAAAAAATTCAAAAATCTCTTGTATATAAAGAAAAAAGCTGTAAATTTGCACCACTAAAACAAACAGAGACTCATGGTGTAGCGGTAACACTACTGATTTTGGTTCAGTCATCTGGGGTTCGAATCCCTGTGAGTCTACAAACCATCCTTAAAAAGGATGGTTTTTGTTTTTTATTCTAAAATTAGTAAATCAAACACAAAAGTTGGGAAAAGAAAAAGTTTAGCTGATCTGAAAAGAAAAATGTTCCGTCTTTCACCTCTTCTGAACTAGATCGCAGGGGAAAGCGTTTTCTAGTTTAATAATCTATCTTTTAAATTAAGATTATAAAGTTGAAGTTTCATTTTCAGTAGGCAAAAAAGCTATAAAATGAAAAAAATAAGAGTGAAATTTCTTCCACTCTTATCTAATTTGATGATAATATTAGAGCAAGTATTAAACTTACTTATAAGGCTTTCCTTTACAATACCAATCATGTCTAATAATTGTATCTTTTTTATGAATGACAAGTTCTAGATTTCCCGCTCTCTTAATTATTGTATCTCCCTCTTCAACTTCGTCTAAGTCTACCATCCAATTATTATGTACCATAATACTAGTTTTTTTTTCAGTTTTTGGAACAGTTCCTCTAATCTTTATCCATACTTCATTTATATTTGATCCTTCCACAATTAAGTTGTACTCATTAAGATAGAAACCTTTTTTCACAGTATTACAATCAATTTCTCCACAAGAAAATAAACATAATAAAAACAAAAAAACAAATATTTTCATACTTTAATCGAATTGAGGCTTAAGGTAAATAGTTTTTTTAAACCAACTTTCATTTAATATAGTTATTTGAGTAAAGGAATACAATCATCATATTATTTATTTTTCAAGCTCATCAATTTCTTCCTGTATTGATTTGATTTTATCCCTTAATTCCTGACTTACTTTTCCCGGAATTTTTTTAACTTTTCTTAAGTCTAAAGCCAGCATAATGGAAGCTATTCCCATGAAGATGAAAGAAACACCTGTAAGGGTAACCAGTGAAATTCCTGTGAATACCGGATTGAATATCAGCAACAGGGAAAATATTATGCCTCCTACACTCGCCAAAGCTACATTTCCCCAACTCATTATCCTCATGCTTTTCAGGTCAAATGCAAAGCCCAGTAATTGAAAGGAACGAAACAGCAAAGTAAATCCGATTACAAACGGAAGTACCGTCATGGAAATCTGAGGGTTTGCAATTAGGTAAACTCCTATTGCTGTTGTTAATAATCCACTTACAAGAAACCAGCCCCAACCCTGTAACGATTTACTGTTTTGTAAGGAAAAGAATATTTCTGTTATTCCTGAAAATAAAAAGGAAACACTGAAAAAAATTGAGAGTGTAACATATGTTGCCAAAGGCACACTGAATACATAAAAACCACAGATAAGGAAAATAATCCCGAAGATTAATGGAATATACCAATGTTTTACGGTATTGGTAAGGGTTTGAAATAAATTGGCCATAGGTGTCTTTTTTGATAATGCCTACTTTTTGTAACGGTTTTCGGCTTCTCCGCAGGTATTGCAACCAGATTATATTTTTTTCACCTGAATTTGAAATATAACCTCTTACCAATATACAAAAAATAAGCGAAAATGGGAAGTACTCATCCAATGATTTTTATCTCTTCCTTATTTAGAAAGTCCATCAAAAGATCCTCAGAAAAAAAGGTGAAAATCATTTGATTTTCACCTTTCCAAAATATGTATAGATCTGTTTTATATTTTTATTTTGGTTTGTACAATTTATACATCACGAACAAAAAGCCAATCCATATCGGAATAAGAATTACCTGAATTTCCATTCCTGTAATGCTCATAAGCCCTAAGATCAGAACCAGAAATGCAATACAGATATAGTTGGATATAGGATAAAATATAGACGGGAATTTGGATTGAACTCCATCTGCATTTATTGATTTCTTAAACTTTAAATGCGTGTAACATATCATCAGCCAGTTAATGATCAATGTTGATACTACCAAAGCCATTAAATATTCAAATGCTTTTTCCGGAACTAATTTATTAATGATAATACAAATCCCTGCAAAGCATGATGAAATAATGATTGCGTTGGTAGGAACTGAGTTTTTATTCAGTTTTTTCAGGAATTTGGGAGCATTTCCCTGCTGAGCCAATCCGAAAAGCATTCTGCTGTTACTGTAAACACTACTGTTGTAAACAGACAAAGCGGCTGTCAAAACAATAAGGTTAAGAACATTCGCAATTAATGTATTGAACTGAATTACTTTACCAAAAAGACTGAATTCAAGTCCGTTCAGATTCTGGAATACCATTACAAAAGGGCTTGATCCTTCTGTAATATCTCTCCAGGGACTCAATGCAAATAAAATCACCAAAGCACCTACATAAAAAATAAGGATTCTGTAGATCACCTGATTGGTTGCCTGTGGAATAGTTTTTTCCGGGTTCTTGGCTTCTGCCGCTGTAATTCCGATAAGTTCAAGTCCTCCGAACGAGAACATAATCATCGCCATTGCTGCAAATAATCCTGAATATCCGTTTTCTGTTTTATTAAATAATCCTTTGGGAAAGAAACCTCCGTCATTCCAAAGGTTAGTGATGCTTGCTTTTTCTCCTCCTGTTCCACTTATTAAAAGATAGACTCCAAAAATAATCATCGCAATAATAGCTACTACTTTGATGATGGAAAACCAGAATTCTGTTTCTCCGTATACCTTTACAGAAGCCAGGTTAAGCGCATTGATTACCACAAAGAAGAATAAGCTGGAGACCCAGAGTGGTATTTCCGGCCACCAAAAATGAATGTAATGCCCGATAGCGGTAAGTTCCGCCATACTTACCAGAATATAGAGAATCCAGTAGTTCCATCCGGAAGCAAATCCCGGGAAATTTCCCCAATATTTATAGGCAAAGTAACTAAAACTTCCCGAAACAGGTTCCTGAACTACCATTTCACCCAGCTGACGCATAATAAAAAAGGCTATAATTCCTGCTAAAGCATACCCTAAGATTACAGAGGGTCCTGCCAGTACTGCTGCTGGCCCAATTCCCAGAAACAGCCCTGTTCCTATAGCTCCTCCAAGGGCAATTAATTGTATGTGTCGATTTGTTAATCCTCTAACTAAAGTCTCGTTTTGTCCTGTTTTATTTTCGTTGCTCATTGAATGAATTATTCGGTCGCTAAATATATAAAAACTTTTCAGAGAAATTCACATTGCATGGGGTAAATTGAGAATTCAGACTCATCCGCATCTTTTCTTTTTACTTCATTATAAATAAAGTTTAAATACAATTACAAAAACATTCTTAATAAGTGTAGTTAAGATTGTATTTTACCCTATCAATACTAAATAATTCACCTCCTTCTATATCAAAAGAATGACCTCTTTCTATTTTTGAAAGAGGTCATTCCTTTATAAATTATCTAAGAAAGGTCTATAAAAATTCTTTCGGAATTGAAATATCATTTTTTTTCATGTATTCCAAAAGGTTTTGGTATTTATCTTCATATCCATCAGTTCCGCACTTATGCGAAATACTACAGATATCAGATGGCTTGATGTCTAAAATATCGGATATTTTAGTCAGTATTTCCAGGTTGATCTTCACCTTGGAATTCTCAATATCGGAATATGCCTTTTGGGAAATCCCCATTTCAAAAGCCATGTATTCCTGCGTAAGATCTCTGCTCCTACGTATTTTCCTGATATTTTGTCCACATACTTTCATCGTTTTCGTTTTAGTAGTTTTCGGTATATTTTAGAAGATTATCTATTAGCCTCTAACAAAGTTAATAAATACCTTTGGCAAAACATTACACACGTTACATGATATTTATTTTCAATAGAGAAAAGGCTTAAAAATACGTCTTTTTTCAGAGAAAATATCACTTCGGTAAACACTATTGGAATTTATGGAGACGCAAAAATTTAATTATGACAATAATATTGTCAGAGCATTCCTTTATGCGACTATCGCATTCGGACTTGTAGGATTTCTGCTGGGGCTTACAGCTGCATTGATGCTTTTTTATCCTGAACTGCCTGAATTTTTATTCGGTACAGATGATACAACTATTAAAAGCTTAGCTTCGGGTAATATTCAGGGACTGATCAATACTCAAGGTGCCATGGGCTTCGGAAGAATCAGAATGCTTCATACCAGTGCTGTCATTTTTGCTTTTGTATGTAATTCCTTTTTCTGCGGTGCTTATTACAGTATGCAGAGGCTTCTTAAAACCAGAATGTACAGTGACACTCTTTCATGGATTCACTTCTGGTCTTGGCAGCTGATGATCGTTAGTGTAGTCATCACTTTCCTTATGGGAATCAATACTTCTAAAGAATATGCCGAACATGAATGGCCAATCGATATCTTAATTGCATTCTCATGGATCATTTTCGGAATCAATATGTTCGGAACTATTGCTAAGAGAAGAGTGAGACACCTTTATGTAGCAATCTGGTTCTATCTGGCAACCTGGATTGCTGTAGCTATGCTTCACATCTTCAATAATCTTGAAGTTCCGTTATCTTTCACAAGCTGGAAATCCTATTCTGTATATGCAGGGGTAAAAGATGCATTAGTACAATGGTGGTATGGGCACAATGCGGTAGCATTCGTATTAACAACCCCTGTATTAGGTCTTATGTATTACTTTATGCCAAAAGCAGCTCAGCGGCCGGTATTCTCATACAAACTATCCATTATTCACTTCTGGTCGCTGATCTTTGTATACCTTTGGGCCGGCCCTCACCATCTGCAATATACAGCTTTACCGGCGTGGGCACAGGCAGTAGGAACAGGATTCTCTATCATGCTTATTGCCCCATCATGGGGAGGGATGCTGAATGGTCTTCTTACCTTAAGAGGTGCATGGGATAAAGTAAGAGAAAATCCTATTCTTAAGTTTTTCGTAGTTGCTGTCACATGTTATGGTATGGCTACATTCGAAGGACCTTTATTAGCAACAAAATCATTAAATAAAATTGGACATTATACCGACTGGGTAATCGGGCACGTACACATTGGTGCGCTCGGATGGAATGGTTTCATGGCATTCGGAATTGTTTATTACCTGGTACCGATTATGTGGAGAACATCCCTTTGGTCTAAAAAACTGGCCAACTGGCACTTCTGGCTGGGAACATTAGGAATTATTTTCTATGCAGTACCCATGTATATTTCAGGATTCACACAGGGGTTAATGTGGAAACAGTTCAACCCGGACGGAACCTTATTATGGAAAAACTGGCTGGATACTGTAACAGCTGTCATTCCTTACTATAAAATGAGATTCTTAGGAGGACTGTTCTATCTTTCAGGAGCTATCCTAATGGTTGTAAATGTTATTAAAACTATTAAAGCTGGTTCATTCCAGAAAGAAGTTCCGGCAGAGGCTCCTGCGTTAGCCAATATCGGTAGTTCAAGAAAAGAAGGCGAAGGCATACACCTTTGGTTGGAAAGAACACCTACTCTCCTTTCTGTATTAGCTTTCATCACTATAGCAATCGGTGGATTGGTGGAAATTGTTCCTACGTTGTCACTGAAGCAAAGTGTTCCAACAATTACTGCGGTAAAACCATATACGCCATTGGAGCTGGAAGGCAGAGATCTTTATATCCGTGAAGGATGTAACTCATGCCACTCACAAATGATCAGACCTTTCCGAGATGAAGTGGTAAGATTTGAAGGGAAAAACGGACAGTATTCCAAAGCAGGAGAGTTTATCTATGACAGACCTTTCTTATGGGGTTCTAAAAGAACAGGGCCGGATCTTCAAAGAGAAGGAGGAAGAAACCCGGATTCATGGCACTTCAAACACATGTATAACCCAAGAATTACTTCTGCAGGTTCTATTATGCCTCGTTTCCCATGGTTAATCAGCAATAAACTGGACAGAACACAAATGGTGGATAAAATGAAACTGATGAAAAATGCCTTCGGTGTTCCTTATACAAAAGCTCAGATAGATTCTGCCAACCAGTGGGCAGACAACCAGTCCAAAGCAATTGTACAGAGAATTTATTCTGAAGCAACAGATGTAAAAGATCAGATGGGCAAAGAAAAAACAGCAAAAGGATCTGCTTATGTACCCCTTGAACAAAGAGAAATTGTAGCGATGATTGCTTACCTGCAAAGATTAGGTACAGACATTAAAACAACACAGGTACAGACTGCAAGCGTAGAGTAACATTTAAAATTAAACTGCAATGAAAACGAGAACCCCCATTTCAATATATATCGCAACTACGATAGGTTTAACGATCATGGCCTTTGAAATGTTCGCAGGAGATTCAGGATATTTTTCTTCTCCTTTTTTCTGGGCGCTGATATTAATAGCCACTATCCTATTGCTGATCATGAACTCTATTGGAGATCTGGTGGAAAATGAAAGTTTCAACAGATTATCCGACGAAGAGAAAAAACAATATCTGGAAGAAAAAAAAGTTCCATACTACCAGAAACTATGGAACTCTGCCTTCAAAAAACAAACCGCTACAGAAGAAAAAGATATTCTTATAGACCATGGTTTTGATGGAATTACAGAGCTTGACAACTCTCTTCCGAAATGGTGGATCGGCCTGTTCTGGTTCGGATGTATTTTCTGTGCAGTTTATCTGTTTGCCTTTTCTTTTACAGATTATGCCCATCCGGATGCAGAGTACACCAAAGAAACAAAAACCATGTTAGCATCCATTGCTGAATATGAGAAAACGGCCCCTCAGATCAATCTGGAATCTGCAAAATACAGTGCTGATAACATCGCCGAAGGACAGGAACTTTTCAAAACGAATTGTGTTACCTGCCACGGAGATGGAGGAAAAGGAGGTATAGGTCCCAATCTTACTGACACTCACTGGATTAATATTAAAGAAAAAAGCCTATTTAAAAATGTATTCTGGATGCTTGAAAACGGCTCTCCAAACAATCCTACCATGAGACCTTTCATTAAGGAAGGAACCATTACCGGAAGAGATGCCGAGAAAATCGCCGCTTATATTTATCACATCAATCAGGAAACCGCTCCTATTACAACAGCACAAGGTGGTGCAGCTCCTCAGGGAGAAGAAGTGAAATGGGAAAACGGAAACAACTAAATTATTATCTATCATATTAAACCATGCCACGCCCCCTAACAACTACTAACATTTGAATTTCATTTTTGCTAACTAACCTTTTCAACATTAAAAAATGATAAAAGGGGGCGTTTTTTTAGCATAACAATCCCTGCCTTGGCTCGTCTTACTCAACTATTCACTTGACAACTACAAACTAAAAATTCCATAATAAGACAGCCAAGGCAGGATTTTTGCATTCTCAAAGAGTACCACAACAAAGACCAAATAAAATAGTATTATTATCTTTGTTAGAAACCTCTTCGCATTTGAAACTGAAAATCAACACCACAAAACTCTTAAGGCGTATTGCCATAACCTTTATTTCGATATTGGTTCTCATTACTCTATTGATCCTGAGCTTAAGACTTCCTGCCGTTCAAAACTTCATTAAAGACAAGCTCGTTGTCTATCTGGAAAAAAAAATAAAAACTCCCGTAAGTCTTGAAAGAGTTTATATAGGATTTCCCAACAGCCTTGTCATGGAAAACCTCTATCTCAAAGGACAGGATGTAGATACTCTTCTGGCTGTTAAAAAGCTCGATGTAGGACTTCATATGATGAAGCTTCTTAATTCTACTGCAGATATTACTTCTGTTAATATGGAAGGAGCGCGCGCCAATGTTGTAAGGAAACCTGATGGCAAATTCAATTTTGATTATATTATAGATGCTTTTGCTTCCAGTGATAAGGAAGAAAGCCCTTCCAAGCCATTTATTATCTCTCTTGATAAAATTAATTTAAAAGATGTTGGAGTAACATTCAACGACCAGCAGTCTAAGAATGATATTCAACTCTACTTTACATCTTTCGATACCAGAGTAAAAACTTTTGATCTCAGCAAAAACAATTATGCCGTTAATGATATCAATCTTGACGGATTAAAATTGAAGCTAAAGCAGGGCCTTGTAGAAGAAGTAGCCAGCAAAGTAGAGAAAAAAGTAGATTCTCTCAATGATAAGAAGCCTATGAATATCGGATTGAGAGGCATCAAGCTTACTCATTTTGATATTGATTATGGGGATGAAAATACGAAAACATTCGCAAAGGTTATCTTCAAAGAGCTGAGTACAAAGGTTAATAAACTTGATCTTGAAAATAACGCTTACAATGTTTCCAATGTATTTCTTTCAGGGGCAGATATCAATGCTAATCTTTATCTTCCTGCTCAGAATGCCAATCCGAAAAATACAAAAGAACCAGAAGTTTCCAAAGCTTCCGATCAGGATAAAGCCATGAAACTTCTTTTAGGAAAACTTATTCTAAATGATGTAAAGGTCAATTATAACAACACCGCTATTGCTCCAACCCAACAAGGAATGGACTTCAACCACCTTCATTTTTCAAAAATGAATGTGGAGGTGAGAAGCTTTAAAATGGAGAATAATACCTTTGCAGGAACTGTAAATTCGGCAGAAATCAAAGAACGAAGAGGCCTGGATATCCAGAAATTCAATACCGATTTTGTTTATGCAGAAAAAGAAGCCTACCTGAAAGATCTTTATCTTCAGACACCAAAAACCATATTGCGTGATGAAGTTATTTTAAATTATAACTCCATTAATGATCTTAGCAAAAACTTAGGTGCTGTAAAGATTTCAGCCAATATCAAAGATTCAAAAATAGGATTCTCAGACATACTGAATCTGGTTCCGACGTTAAAAAATACAGTTCCATTTAATAAATATCCGAACGCTGTTCTCAACGTAAACGCTAACGTAAAAGGAAGCGTGAATGATCTCTTCATTCAGGATCTGAAAGTTTCCGGGTTAGATCAGCTGAGGATAATGGCCTCCGGAAAAATTAAAAATGCGATGAACCCGGACCAGTTATATTATGATCTGAGAATCGGAGAGTTTTCTTCCGGCGCCAAAACAATATTCAATCTTGTCCCTAAAAATACAATTCCTTCCAATATTTCGCTTCCTTCCCATTTCAGCATCAAAGGAAATGCAAAAGGAACTACTAAAGTAGTCAGTACAGACCTTAACCTCTACTCTACTTTGGGGAATGCTGCCATTATCGCACAGGTAGACATGCGCAGAAAGAATCATGAATTGTATGATGTAAAGGCAAATCTGCAGGGAATTCAGGTTGGAAAACTTATCCAGAATAAAGATATCGGTCCTGTCACAGCACAAATTGCAGCCAAAGGAGAAAGCTTTGATTTTAAAAATGCCAATGCAGACTTAAAAGGTCATGTTGCTTCCGCGGTTTACAAAGGATACCGTTATCAAAACATGAATCTTACCGGAAAAATCAATAAAGGAGCTTATCATGTTATTCTGGATTCCAAAGACCCTAATGCCAGTTTACAACTGACCGCTTCCGGAGTTTATGATGAAAAAAATCCTACGGTAAAAGTGAATGGAGAAGTCATTAAACTGGATGTCAACAAGCTTGGCTTCTATGAAAAACCGATGATTATTGCCGGAAAAATTGATGGAGATTTCACCAGCTTAGACCCCAATAATCTGAATGGATTTTTAAACCTTAAAGATTTTGCATTTTCAGATACCAAAGAAGTCTATCCGGTACAGGAGGTCAATCTGAAAGCTTCATCCACAAATGATTCTACACAGATTATTTTCAATTCTCAGATCGCAGATATAGAGCTGAAAGGTAAATACAAACTTACTCAGATTTTCGGTGCTTTAACGAAAACCGTTAATCAGTATTATCAGTTCCAGAAGCCGGATAAAAAACAGAAAATAGATCCGGGGCAGCATTTTACCTTTACGGCTAAAATTAAAAATGATGACCTGATCAGAAAATTTGTTCCGGATCTGAAAGATTTTGAAACCATTAATCTTGTTGGAAATTATGATGCTGATTCTCAGAAAATTGAAATTGACGGACAGATTCCACGATTATTATACGGTGAAAATACGATTGAAAAAGGAGCTTTAAAAGTTACTAATGAAAATCAGGCATTGCAGTACAGCCTGAATGTTGCTGCTTTGAAAAGCTCAAGTTTTTCTTTAAACAAAATAAATATTGACGGAGATGTGGCAGACAATACCATCCGATACAATGTCACCACAAAAGATGAGAAGGACGCTACCCAATTCCTGATTGCTGGAAATGCAAAATCACTGAATGATATTACCGAAATATCTCTTAACCCGAACGGTTTAAAGCTCAATTATACAGATTGGAATGTTGCGGAGAACAACAAAATCCAGATCAGTAATAAAGGGATTCTGGCAGATAACTTCATCCTATCCAATGGAAACAGCCAGATTGCAGTTCAGTCTGAAAGCAATAGCCCAAGTAGTCCTTTGAACATTTCGTTGAAAGATTTTAAAATTGAAACCATTACGGAACTTATCAAAAAAGATACGGTTCTGGCAAGAGGAACTATCAACGGAACAGCCCAGCTCCGGGATGTAACGAAAAAAATGACTTTCAATTCTGATCTGAATATTTCAGACTTAATTGTGTATGGAAGTCCTGTCGGAAATCTTGCTGTAAAAGTGAACAATGCTTCACCTAATATTTTAAATGCAGACATTGCCCTTTCCGGAAATAACAATGATGTAAAAATCCTTGGGGATTATAATACTTCTTCCAGTACTTTCGACCTGAATATGGCGATCAATCAGCTTCAGATGAAGAGTATTCAAGGGTTTTCCATGAATGCCATTACCAATACGGAAGGATATCTTTCCGGAAATTTAAAAATCACAGGAACAGCTGCTCAACCCAATATTTTAGGAAAAGTAAAATTCAATGATGCAGGGCTGGAAATAGCGAAAACAGGAAGTGACTTCAGACATCTGAGTGATGAAATAGATTTTACCAGCCGTGGAATTGAGTTTGATAAATTCAAAATTAAAGATAAAGACGGAAATGCTCTTGTTGTAGACGGACAGGTGCTTACTCAAACTTATAGAGATTTTGCCTTCAATCTGAATGTAAATGCCAGAGATTTTAAAGTTGTTAATTCTGAAAAGACCAATGATGCCATGATGTATGGTGTACTTGCAATTGATGCCAGACTTCATATCCGTGGGAACCTTGATCTCCCTAAAGTAGACGGAAAACTGAATGTAGCAGACAACACGGACTTTACTTTTGTGCTACCTCAATCTTCCCCATCTTTACAGGAGAGAGATGGTATTGTAGAATTTGTGGATCAGGATCAGGTGGTTTTAAATAAAACAATTAAAGCAGATTCTCTGAACTCCAAAAGCCGTATCAAAGGGATGGACATGAGTGTCAACATTGAAGTCAGCAAAGAAGCTAAACTCTCTATTATTATTGATAAAGTAAACGGTGATTTTGTAAAACTTCAGGGAGAGGCAGAATTAACCGGTGGTATTGACCCTTCCGGAAAAATGACGTTAGTAGGAGTTTATCAGGTGGAAAAAGGAAGCTACGATCTTTCTGTTAGTTTGCTTAAACGTAAGTTTGATATTCAGAAAGGCAGTACAATTACCTGGACAGGCGAACCTACTATGGCCCAAATGGATATTACTGCCATCTACAAAACAGAAGCTCCGCCAATTGATCTTTTAGAGCAACAACTCAGTGGAAAAGCAGCTTCACTGATGAATCAGTATAAACAAAAAATTCCTTTCAATACTTTATTAAAAATGAAAGGTGAGCTTTTGAAACCACAACTCTCTTTTGACATTACTACTGATGAAAAAAATAATTCTGTTGCATCAACAGTCACCGAGGATGTGAATGCAAAACTCGCACAGCTCAGAACCCAGGAATCTGAAATGAACAAACAGGTATTTGCTTTATTGCTACTGAACCGTTTCATCGGCGAAAATCCATTTGAAAGCGGAGCCGGAATGTCTGCGGAAACCATGGCAAGACAGAGTGTGAGTAAGATCCTTTCTCAACAGTTGAATAATCTTGCTTCCGGACTTATCAAAGGGGTAGATCTTAACTTCGGGCTGGATTCTACGGAAGATTATTCCAGCGGAGAGAAAAACACCAGAACCGATCTGAATGTAGATATCAGTAAAAAATTACTGAACGACCGACTAAAAGTGACGGTAGGAAGTAATTTCGGACTGGAAGGCCAGGCACGTCAGAATGAAAATATGACCAATATTGCGGGTAATGTTTCCGTAGATTACAGTCTTTCCAAAGATGGAAGGTATATGCTGCGTGCTTATCGTAAGGACGAATATCAGGTGGCTCTTCAGGGGCAGATCATAGAGACAGGTGTAGGATTTATTATCACGTTGGATTATGATAAATTCCGGGAGATTTTCCAGAAATCCAAAGATAAGAAGCAAAAAAAGAATCAAAATAATCAAGTGGTAGAATTTAAATAATGAATAATAAGTTCCAAATATATTGTAAGTATCTGTTGGTTTCCGGAATGGCATCCACAGTAATTTCGTGCAGCAATACAAGGTTTTTGAAAGAAGGACAGATGCTGTATACAGGAGCCAAGGTAAAGATTGAAAACGATACGATTTCAAAAAAAGAAAAAAAAGATCTTCAGGCTGCATTGGAAGCTAATCTCACCCCAAAACCCAATTCAACATTTTTGGGAATGCGTTCTAAGCTGTATTTTTATAATATCGCCAAGGAACCCAAAAAAGATAAAGGTTTTAATTACTGGCTAAAATATAAAATGGGTGAAAAGCCTGTATTATTAGGAGATGTAGACCGTGAGTTCAACAAAAACATCATTGAAAATTATTCTGAAAACAAGGGATATTTCAATGCTAAAGCTTCTTATGATACGGTATCGAAGAATAAAAAGGCTCAGGTTATTTATACCTTAAGACCAGGTTCACGCTATCTTATTGATGGTGTAAAGTTCCAGAAGGATTCTACCTTGGTAAATCAGGAAATTCAAGGTTTAACGAAAAGAACGTTTCTTAAAAACGGAAAGCCATTTGATCTGGATGTCATCAAAGCAGAAAGAGAAAGAATTGATAATGGTTTAAAAGAAAGAGGTTTTTATTATTTCCATCCTGATAATATTATCGTTCAGGCAGACAGTACAGTAAGCAAGAATCATAAAGTAGAACTTAATGTAAAGCTGAAAGACAATACTCCTGACTTAGCAACCCAGCAATTCAGCATTAATAATGTTATTGTATTTCCCAATTACAATATTCAGGATGTAAAAGAGGGAAAATACAGCATTCCGATGAATAAAGACTCTCTTTCAAAATACGCTTTTGATGATATTTACGTCATTGATCCTCAGCATAAATTTAAACCGAAGATTTTTGACAGAGCTTTGTATTTCAAAAAAGGTGATCTTTACAATCGTTCCAATCATAATCTGACACTGAACAGATTGATCAGTCTAGGTGTCTTCAAATTTGTAAAAAATGAATTCGTTGTTTCAGATTCATTAAGCCATAAGTTTGATGCTTATTATTTATTAACTCCAAGACAAATCCAGTCACTTCGTCTGGAAGCGTTGGGAAGAACAAACTCTGCGAACTATGCAGGTAGTGAGCTTAATCTGAACTGGACCCACCGAAATTTCTTCAGGGGGGCAGAACAATTCAAGGCAGCAATCTTCGGTGCTTTTGATTTTCAGATGGGAGGTTCTCAGGATGCCAATAATATTTTCCGTGCAGGAGCGAATGCACAGCTTTCCATTCCAAGAATTGTAGCGCCATTCCGTTTTCATTCTTCAAGTGAGTTTGTTCCGAGAACCAACATTACATTAGGATATGAATTCCAGAACAGAACACAATATTATACTTTAAATAACTTCACCGGATCATTCGGATATTTATGGAAAGAAAATGCCAGAAAAGAACATGATCTGAAAGTGATTGATATTACTTTGGTATCCCCTGCAAATGTTACGGAAGAATATAAAACTAAATCTGCCGGAAATCCTGCCATGCAGAGAATTGTACAAAAACAGCTTATTTTTGGACCAACCTATTCTTACACCTACACCAACACGATGCTTCCAAAGACCAATACCGTTTATTATAAAGGGACGCTTGATCTTGCAGGAAATATTACAGGGTTGGTAACAGGAGCCGATGTAAAAAAAGATAAGGAAAAGAAAATATTTGGAATTCCTTTCAGCCAGTATGTAAAGATTGAAAACGATTTCAGATTCTATCATAAGTTCACTGAAAAATCTTCACTGGCAACGAGATTTATCGGAGGAATTGCCTATCCATACGGAAATTCAGAGTATATTCCTTTCTCCAAGCAGTTTTTCTCAGGAGGGAGTAACAGTATCAGAGCATTCCGTGCGAGAACATTAGGACCGGGAAGTTTTGATCCAAGAACGCTGGAACCGGGTACTTATTTTGACCAATCCGGAGATATCAAACTGGAATTAAATGCGGAGTACCGTGCTAATCTTTATAAATTTTTAAATGCTGCCGTTTTTGTAGATGCCGGAAATATCTGGCTGCTTCACGATGATGATACGAGACCCGGCGCTAAATTTTCAAAAGACTTTTTAAATGAAATTGCGGTGGGAGCTGGAGTAGGTCTGAGACTGGATTTTTCTATACTGATTCTGAGACTTGACCTTGCGATGCCACTGAGAGTTCCCTACTATCAGAAAGGGGACAGATGGGCCTTCGATAAAATTAATTTCGGAGACTCAAACTGGAGAAAAGATAATCTTGTTCTAAATATTGCCATCGGATATCCTTTTTAATATGATCAAAACAGCTAAATTCTTCTGGGAAGTTCTGAAAGATACGTTTACTGAATGGAACAATTCTTCTGCATCAAAAGATTCAGCAAGTCTTGCGTATTATGCCATCTTTTCTATTCCGGGATTATTAATCATTATCATCTGGGTACTTGGAAATTTCTTCGGCGAAGAAGCTATCCGTGGACAGATCAGCACGCAAATCAGCGGGATTATGGGCCCGGATGTGGCTAAAAGTATTGAGGGGATGCTCGCAGGTGCTTTGATTGACAAAAAGAATGTTTTTATGAAAGCTGTGGGAGTAGGATCATTGGTTTTTGGTTCTACTACTCTTTTCTTTCAACTACAGCATACGTTAAATACCCTTTGGGAAGTAGAAGCTGCCCCCAAAAAAGCACTGGTCAAATTCTTATTAGACAGAGCCAATTCTTTAGGGATGATTCTTATTCTGGGATTTCTTCTGATGATCACCATGGTTTTGTCTTCTCTGATTAGTCTTTTTAATACGATTATCACCCAATATTTTGGCTTTGAAACCTATATGCTGGTAGAAACCGTAAATTTTGCCGTAGGTTTTGGCCTTGTCATGCTCTTGTTTGCTTTAATGTTTAAAGTACTGCCTGATGTTTTGGTGAGCTGGAAACCGGTATGGAAAGGAGCGTTCCTGACTACAGTTTTATTTACGCTCGGAAAATTTTTATTAAGTCTTTATTTTAATCAGGTAAAACCTACTTCAGCCTTCGGAGCTGCCGGGACGGTTATTCTGATAATGATGTGGATCAATTATTCCTGTATGCTGATATTCTTCGGCGCAGAATTTACTAAAGTGTATACCTACAAAAAAGGCTATAAAGTGATTCTTTCCAAACATGCACGATGGACTCCTGCTAAATTGTATGCAGATAGTTTGAAACAGATGCATGGACAGGATAATGACAAAACATAAACTCGGGTTTCGGGATTCTGGTTACGCTGATACGAAATTATTAATTCTCATATATAAAAAAGCCTCCCGAATTTTTCAGGAGGCTTTCTGTTTTTACATTCTGTTTACTGTTCCGATTCCCAGGAGTTCCAACGATTTTTTGATCGTCTTTCCTACGATATCTGAGATATTTAAACGGAATTGTTTTACATTTTCATCTTCCTGATTCAGGATAGGATTATTCTGATAGAAAGAGTTGTATGCTTTCACAAGATCATATACATAATTTGCTACTAAAGCAGGGCTTAATGTTTCTGCTGATTTAGCCACTATAGTTTTAAAGTTGGCCAGCTGCATAATCAATTCTTTTTCAGACTGATTCAATTCAGTATCAGCAGTTTCTGTCTGTAAAGTACCTGCTTTAGACAATAATGACTGAATACGCGCATAAGTATATTGAATAAACGGACCTGTATTTCCGTTAAAATCAATACTTTCTGCAGGGTTAAATAACATCTTTTTCTTAGGATCTACTTTCAGCATGAAATATTTCAGTGCCCCCAATCCTACTGTTTCATAAGATGCTTCTTTATCTTCTTCTGAAAGGGTTTCCATTTTTCCTAATTCCTGAGCTTTAGATTTTGCTGTTTCATACATTTCCTGCATCAGGTCATCTGCATCTACTACAGTTCCTTCACGGGATTTCATTTTACCTTCAGGGAGTTCTACCATTCCGTAAGAAAGGTGGAACAACTGCTCTGCCCATTCATATCCTAATTTTTTCAGGATTTTAAATAAAACCTGGAAGTGATAATCCTGTTCGTTTCCTACAGTATAGATCAGTTTCTGAATATTATTTTGCTTAAAACGCTCCACAGCTGTACCAAGATCCTGAGTCATGTAGACTGAGGTACCGTCTGAACGTAATAATAATTTCTGATCTAACCCTTCGTCAGTAAGGTCACACCAAACAGAACCGTCTTCTTTTTGATACAGAACATCTTTGTCCAATCCAGCCTGAATAAGATCTTTTCCTAAAATATAGGTATTGCTTTCATATTGAACCTGGTCAAAATCAACGCCTAATCTTTTATAGGTTTCATTGAATCCTTTATAAACCCAAGAATTCATTTCTGCCCAAAGCGCTCTTACTGTTTCATCACCATTTTCCCAATCCAACAGCATTTTCTGAGCTTGTTTCATCAACGGAGCCTCTTTTTTAGCCTGCTCTTCTCCTACACCCTGACCTACTAAATCTGCAATTTCTTTTTTGTAGTTTTTGTCAAATTCTACATAGTAGTTTCCAACAAACTTATCTCCTTTGATGTGGGTTGTTTCCGGAGTTTCTCCATTCCCAAACTTTTCCCAGGCCAGCATAGATTTACAGATATGAATACCTCTGTCATTGATGATCTGAGTTTTGATTACTTCATATCCCGCTTCTTTTAAAATCTGGGCTACCGAGAAACCTAATAAATTATTTCTGATATGTCCTAAGTGTAGCGGCTTATTGGTATTCGGAGAAGAATATTCTACCATTACCGTAGCATTTTTCTTTTCTATAGTTGAAAAATTCTTGGTTACGGATCTGAAATTGTCTACAAATAATTGATTTTTCACCTTTACATTAAGGAAACCTTTTACTACGTTAAAGCTTTCGAAAAGCTCTGTCTGCTCTGTCAAAGCTTCACCTAATTCAACCCCGATACTCTCAGGATTTTTTTTCAATTGTTTAACCAACGGAAAAGTGACAATAGTAAAATCTCCCTCAAATTCCGTTTTATTTTCCTGAACTTCCAACTTAATGTCTTTTAACTGATATACGTTTAAAATGACTTCTGAAAGTTTTTTTTCTATAATATCTTTAATATTCATGTTTCTAAATTCTCTTTTTAATGCTTATCACTGATACATTTTTAAAGTGTGTTTCAGCTCAAAATCTGAGTTACAAATATACGGAAATAAAAAAACCGCCCGAAGGCGGTATCACATGAATATTATTAAAATACATGCTAGTTTTTATCCCAAATTAGTTTTGTATTCATTTTATCTCCTCCAATAGCATTAGATGCAGCTTGATAATTCGCTGTGTTTAATGTTTGTACAGTTGTTGGATAAAATAATCTTGTAGGCAAATCAGTCAGTCCTGCAATTAGAGATGTAAAAGTATAAGTTGTATTACCTCCAGAAGCTACATTAAGAGTACCAGTCTGCCCAGGTAACAATAGCATGTTTGGATATCCTGTTCTTCTATATTCTGCCCATGCTTCATATGGCTGCATAAACAACGAAATATATTTCTGAGTTAAAACATTTGCTTTAGAAGCTGCTGGTAAGCCAGAAACAAAGCTACTAATTGTTGCTGCATTTACTCCCCATTTTTCCATTGATGCCTTTACTCCGTTTACGTAATTAGTTTGTGACCAACCGTTTGCTTCACTTAATAAAAATTCAACTTCAGAATACTCCATTAAAATTTCAGTATAATCTGGCTTTAAAATATTCTTGCTAAAAAAGTTTGAACTTGCGGCTTGGCTAGGAGCTAAAGAGCTAGGAACTCCATAAGGCATACCTTTAAAATCATTAGGATCTGTAGATTCAGTAATTGAACCATCAAGAATTCTATCTTTAAGTGATTTATTAGTACCATCTGCCAATTCTGCTGCACTCAATTTCGATTTTGTAGCGTATTTAAATAATCTTGGATCTAAACCAAAATTTCCACTATTCCCTTTCAATAGATCTACAAAAGTTTTAGAAACAGAAAAATCTGATCTGACTCTAAAATTATCATATAAAGGAGAAGGATTAACAAGGTTATTTTCATAAGTTACTCCCACATTATCAGCATTCGACGTCATCACTCCGGAAGCAATAGCATCAGCAATATGTGCCTCAGCACCAGGAACAACTCCTTTTACTCTAGTTGCAACTCTTAATCTCAAAGAGTTAGCAAATTTCTTAAGCTTAATTCCTTTACTTGTTCTAATATTATTATTTAAGTATGAAAACAAGTTATCCCCTTTACTAAACACAGACTGATTTTCATCAATCATCGCAGCTGCTTCTTTTAATTCTTTCATGATATCAGCATATACCTTTTGTTGACTTGCAAATTTAGGCTGCAAAGTTGTATCTATATTTAATGCCTGAAAGTCAGCATCTTTATTTCCATAAGACCAATATGGGATATCTCCATATGAATCTACTAAATTAAGAAATACGTAAGATAACATTACTCGTGCTGCTGCAATCTGATTTTTATTTGGACCATATAATGCCATCTGTACACTTGTAGCCGGATCGGTATTAAGATCTATAATCTGTTTATAATCTTGTGCTACTCTATAAGAAAAACTCCACAATGCATCCCCTGTTGATAACCTATATTGATATCTATCCTCCTCTGTATAGGCTCGCTGAGCAGAATACTGTACCCAAGGCAATACTATTCTTCCTGATTGCCATTCATCTCTTGTATTATCCATTAACTCTTTATTAGCACCGTTAAATATACCGTAACTTAATGGCTTATCAGTTGAGTTGGGATTAATATCTATCTCATCGAATTTATCTGCACAACTATTTGAAATAAATGTTACTGTTAAAACAGATAATATTAAAAATATTTTTTTCATTTTAGTTAAAATTTAAAATTAACATTGAACCCGTAAATTCTTGTTGAAGGTAAAGATCCACCTTCCATACCTTGGATATTACCCGAACCATAAGAGGTATTTTCAGGATCAATTCCTTTATTAGCTAAGTTCCATGCAAATAAATTTCTTGCAAATGCTGAAATCCTAATGCCCTGAAATACATTTCCTGTAAGTGATTTTGGAAGATCATAACCTAAAGTTACATCTCTTAATTTTATATAGCTTGCATCAAAAACATTTTGTGCATCCACTGTATTATAATAAGTTCCTCCCCATGTTGGCGCATCTAGCAGAATATCATTTCTAGTTCCGTCTTCTTTAACACCATCAAGAATCACCCCTGCTTCTCTGTTCCCTCCCAAAGCCGTTTCCTCTAACATTCCGGAATTCATCCCAAACATATGAGTAGTGGAGAAATACTTTCCTCCTTGCTGAATATCTATTAAAAATGATAGACTTAAAGATTTATATTTAACTGTATTTCTAAAGCCCATATTGTAATCAGGAAGAATTGACCCTAAAGATTTAAGCTCAGAAGCTTTATAAAACCCATTATCATCCACCACTCTGTTTCCATTCGCATCATACACATAATCAGTACCCCAGATGATACCATATGCCTGACCTACCTGCGCTGTTAACTGGGCTCTAAATGGTGCATTGGTAAGAACATAAGTCGGTAAATCCTGATATAAATTAACCAGTTTGTTTCTGTTTCTTGCAAAATTCCAAGTTAAATCCCATGAAAAATTATCGTTTCTTACAGGTGTGATAGTTACCATTGCTTCAATACCTTTATTAGTCATTTCTCCAGCATTAATTCTCTTATATAAGAATCCAGTAGCAGGATCAACAGGAAGAGCAATAATAAGATCTTTGGATTTTGTTTTATAATATGTAAAATCAACGCTTAATCTGTTTTTGAAGAAACTTGCTTCAAGACCAACTTCTTGAGTAATTTTCAACTCAGGTTTAATGTTAGGATCATTAGATGTATTAGGATTTGAATATTGAGGAGCTCCATTAAAAGGAAGACCGATTACCGTATAAGTAAGCCTGCTATAAGGAGCTGTTCCTGCAGCTATACTGGACCAACCCGCTCTAATTTTACCAAACGATAACCAGTCTGCCTTAAGCACTTTAGAAAACACAAAACTTCCTGTTACAGATGGATAAAACTGATCATTATTTAGCATAGAGAACCAGTCATTTCTTCCGGTTGCCTCCAAAAATAACATATCTTTATATCCTAAGGAAACTGATGCAAATAAACTTTTAACAGATGAATGCTCCGAATAATTGGTTGCTAAAGAATTTTCTTTACCATTATTTAGATTATATAAATTAGGGATAATTAGTCCCCCCACTGTAGTACCTCTTAACCAACTCATTTTGTTATCTCTAATATTAAATCCTGCAAAGGCATTTAAACTAAAATCTCCAAAATTATTATTATAATGAGCTCTACCTTCATAATTAAATTCTGATACATTCCTTTTCTCTATAGTATAATCAGAAACAGCCTGTGAGCCAACCGCAACTCTTGAGCTGATATTTTGAGAATATACATCTCCGTAGACCTTACCTACAATGTAAAAGTTCTTGTTAAAATTATATGTTAATCCTGCATTACCAAAAAAACGGTGTCTTGAATCTTCTGATGTATTTTCATTAATAGTCCAGTAAGGGTTGTCTGAATATAATGGTGTAGGGTTATCCCAAGCTGATCTATTCCATGTTCTTTGAGCTCCGTTAGAAAGCTTATAATCTTTTAGCTTGGTAAAATCAAGATTTCTTTGGCCAAACTGATAAAATTTCTGAGCGACAGAATTATTTCCATAACCTACTTCAGGTCTATTAAAACCCTCTGTATGAGCATAATTAATAACAGCCTCTCCCTTTAAATTTTCTGATAATTTTGAGTTTACATTGATACTAAAATTATCTTTTTTAATCTTAGACGTTGGAATTATACCTCCAATATTTGTATTTGTATATGAAAGTCTTACGTTTGTATCACCAAAGGACTTGGCTACAGATAGGTTATTAGTATATGTTACCCCAGTATCAAAAAAAGAATCTACATCCTTTTTAGGAGCTATCCAAGGAACTGGTTTCAAATAATCACTAGAAAATTCAGAATCAAATGCATACCATGGAAGATACATCAAATTAGAATCATATTTTGGTCCCCATGAAGCATCTGTTTCGTATTCTTGTATATTGTAGGTTTGTCCATTTATATTTGCCGTTGGTAATGTATCAGAATACCCACCCCCATATTGATTTTGTAATTTTGGACGTATGTAGATACTTTCAAAAGAAACTCCAGTATTTAATTGAATTTCTGTTCTACCTTTTTTAGCAGACTTAGTTGTATACAAGATAGCACCGTTACCTGCTCTAGAACCATATAGAGCAGCAGCAGGGCCTCCTTTTAATACAGTTACACTCTCAATATCATCTGGGTTAATATCAAATGAAGCATCTCCGTAATCTCTACCCCCAGCACCTCTTTGAGTATCAACATCGTTAACATTCGAGTTGTCCAATGGTACTCCGTCTACAATAATTAAAGGTCTGTTTTCACCAGTAATAGAACTGATACCTCTCATAGTAATTCTAGTAGACCCTCCCATTGTGCTTGGCGCAGTAACCTGTACCCCTGCAACATTTCCAGACAATGCACTTACCGCATTTGTTTGTCCCGCTTCAGAAATAATATCTCCTTTAATTTCCTGAGAGGCATATCCAAGAGCTTTCTTCTCTCTTTTAATACCCAGTGCTGTTACCACTACACCTTCAATTTCCTTTGTCTGCGTGACGGAATCATTTTTCTTCTGCTGGGCATTTGCAACTGCAACAGACGAAGATAATACCAAAACAAGCAGACTCGTTGTTAGTTTCTTCATATCACATTAATTTTTAGAGAGCAAATTTGTATTTTTTTTAACAAATTAACAACTAAAGGCTAATAAAATAATAAATAAACCAACAATCAACACAAAAATAATAAAATTAATTAATAAAATACATTAAAAACTAATCATTTAATAAAAAAAAGCAACCTTAATATTCTAATTAAAGTGATGAAAATCCACCATCAAAAACAACACATAAAACACTGAATTAATGATATTTAAAAACAAATAAATGAAATTTAATTCACAAAATCCTATAAAAAACCATTTGCCAATAAAAAAAACCGCCTTATGGCGGTTTTATAAGTAAACAAGAATGTTTATTCTTTTCTAAAAACTAAGACTGCCTCGTCATTTCCAGGCGTATTATCCAGGTTTTTACTATTGTCATTAATTCTAAGCTCAGAATCAGAATATGATTGTACTTGTTTTTTCATTGTTTTGGTGACTCCAGCATCTGTATAAGTAATTGTAAGAGTATTATACAAATTATCATAAGCCCATTTTCCTACAAAAGAATCTGACAAATTACAGTTCCCTGAAATTCCTGACTCATATCTGTCATAGGCTCCAGAAAAATCTGCATTAATCAGAATTACTCCCTTATCTTCACAATCATTCAATGCAATATTTTTACCTCTGAATTCATATTTAAATGGTCGCCAGGTCCCGCTTATGCTTACATCATTTGTCACAACATTGTTATCATCACCATTAACCTGAGTTTGGAATAAAAATAGACAAAAAAATTTTTATAAAAAAACCAGAACCACAAATAAACATGGATATCAAAACACTTAAATAAATAACCAATATGGATTTAAAACAAAAAATCACAAATAATTCTATACAAATTGATGATCTCTGTAAAGAGTTTGATACTTAATTAAAAAAATAAAGTTCCAAGCACTCAACCATAGCAAAAAAATAAGAAATAGAACATCTATAATGTTGGATTCTAAAATCATCACCGTTATGATTTTATTTCATTTGAGTGCTCACAAAAGCTTTAAGCTTTATTATAAGGAAATTGTTTGTAGTTATTGAAAGGACTTATTTCCTAAAAGTCTTTCTTACATTAGATTTATTGAATTTCAGCACAGAAGCTTCGTGATTTTTACCTTGCTTTCAAAAGACAAATATTTGGGAAAAGACACAGGAATAAGTTTTATGGGCTTAAGGTGTATCTGGTTTGTAACGAAAAAGGAGAACTTTTATCCTTTTATTTGACAAAAGGGAATGTTGACGACAGTAATATCAGGCCAATTAAAAATATGACCGAGCAGCTTTTCGGAAAACTATTTACAAATAAAGGATACCTTTCAAAAACTTTATGGAAAATGCTCTTTAAATATGAAATTCAACTATTTACAAAACTTAGAAAAAATATAAAAAATTATATCATGAAAATGGAAGACAAGATTTTGCTTAGAAAAAAATCTATCATTGAGACCATAAATAATGAATTAAAAACAACTGTAAAGTAGAACACACAAGACATCGAAGCCTGAACAATTTTATGAACAATATTTTGGGATTACTAACTGCTTATTTGCTTCTTTCAAAAAAACCGTCACTCATCTTGAAAAAAGTAAATAGCGGACAGTTATTTTTAAATTTTGCTTAAACCGAACTCTGGTAAACTTAATAACTTAACACAATTTAATTACAACACAAATGATATTATTAAACAAAAAACCGCCCTAAGGCGGTATAATATGAATGTTGTTAATACGTTTTAATATTTATCCCAGAAAAGCTTTGTTGTTGCTTTATCTCCTCCAATTGCAGTTGCAGCTGATGATACGTTAGCATTATTGACTACATATTCCTGATCAGAATATGGCATTCTGTAAGGTATTCCTCCAATATATGATGACGATGGAGCAGTAAGTACAGGATTATCTAATCTTCTGACAAAATTCCAGGCAGCAAAAGGATTATTCCACATAGCAACCCATCCTTCATATCCAATAGATTCTTTCCAATTTGTAGAATTATATGGATTTGCTAAGAGATAAGCAGTGGCATTTGTTGCAGATATCCCATTTTCCGTCATTGATGCAGTAACAGCAGCGGCATATAAGCCTGCAGCTGTTCCTCCTACATTATAACCCCTTGCTGCAGCTTCTGCTTTTAGGAATAAAACCTCTGTATAACTTAATAAATTTGCAGGAGCATTTCCTGCTAAAAAACTAGGATTTACATGAGAAAAATTAGAAAATGTGTTTAAAGCACCATAAACACCTCCTTTATAAACACCTCCTATCGGAGTAAAATATGCATCCCTTCTTGGATCAGATTTAGCGTTCATTGGATTTACAATAACATTAGAAGGTAAAAAATCATTTCTACCTGATGCAACCAAGTCATCAAATAATGGGTTTGTAAAAGTGTTTCCATCAAATTTCAACGAATAAGAGCTATCATTTGAATCAATTACTCCGCTATTGATAGCACTTTCTGCTACTGATTTTGATGTTACAGGGTCAACGTCTGCAAGATTAATTGCTAACCTTAGCTTAATTGAATTCGCTAGCTTCAACCACTTGTTCATATCTCCTTTGTACACCAGATCTTCAGGATATCCAGCTTTAGCTTTATTAATTTTTGCTATAGCTGCATCTAATCTAGATATTAAATCAAGATAGATTGTTTTTGCATCATCATATTTAGGTGACTTGATAGTTTCTGCTTGCAAAGCTTCTTTATAAGGGACATTACCAAATGTATCGACTACATTTTCCCAAACAAAAATCGATGCTATCTCTAAAGTAGCCCATTTATTATTAACTACATCAGGATCTGCGTTAATTTCAGTTGGAAGATCTTTTTTAGCTTGATCAAGAGGAGCTAAGGCATAAACATACATTCTTCTAAAATGGTTTCTAGGCTGGGCTCGAGTAGTCAGATTATAATTTGTTTCCTGTACATAAGTAGTCTCTGTCCATTGTTGTGTAAAAAAACGGTAATTATTAAAGTTTACACTACCAGTATACATATAATAAAATCCTTGAAACATACTTGTAGCCAATAGATTTCCTGTTGGTACAGTTGAAGGGTGTTTTGGATCTTCATTCAGAGAGGTAAGATCATTTTGACATGAGTTAAACAGTAACAATGAAGCAACAACACCTCCTGCGTATAATATATTTTTAAACTTTTTCATTTTAAATAAATTTTATTTTTAGAATTTAAAGGTAAAATTAACACCCAATTCTCTTGTTGTAGGAAGCGCTCCTACAGATGATCCATATGAATATAATCCACCCATTTGGGATGATTCAGGATCGGCGTATGGAAGATTCTTATGAATAATCCAAAGGTTTCTCCCTACAATAGAAATTTTAGCTTCATTCATAAAAGTGTTTGCCAATATACTCTTAGGAAGAGAGTAAGTAATACTAGCTTCTCTTAGTTTTATATAAGATCCATCATATACAAATCTTTTATCCGGAACAATGGCATAACCATCATTTGGATTATTACCATACTCCAAAGGATTAATTGCATCTGTGTTAACAGGAGTAGTATTCACCTGACCATTAGGATTAACTCCAGCTAATACAGGTATATTTGTTCTGTATCCATCAACAGCAGTTTCCGGGAACAAACCACTTGCTAATCCATAATACATATCTGATGAAAATACATCACCACCGTGACGGACATCAATTAGGAAGCTTAATGAGAAATTTTTATATCTAAATGAATTTCTAAGTCCTCCCGTCCATTTAGCTTGAACATTTCCAATTACTTTATTACTTTCGGTTTGGTACAATCCTGTTTCAGGGTCGACAACTTTTTCACCGTTTAAATAAACATAATCACTTCCATATATATCTCCCCATTGATTTCCAACCGAAGCCACAATGGAAGCTCCTCCAACTAAACCTACAAGTTGATAAACTTCTAAACCAGCATCTAATTCTACAACCTTACTTCTATTTCTAGCCCAGTTCACATCTATATCCCATGCGAAATCTTTTGTTTTTATTGGACTTACTCCTAAATGTAATTCAATACCTTTATTGTTAATTTGTCCGGCATTTATTGCTGCACCAAGTTTTCCTGAACCAGGTGAAATATCTGGAGTAATAAGTTGGTCAAATGTCTTTGTATCGTAATATGCACCATCAAGAACAATTCTATCTCTTAAAAAGTGAATTTCTGTACCAAACTCAAACTCTCGAGATCGTTGAGGCTTTAAGTTCTCATTTTTAAGGATCGTTTGTGGTCTGTAGATATTGATATTTCCATTTCCTGTATTAAAATATCCTGCCGTATAATATGAATACTTCAATTGATAAGGATCAGCAGTTCCTCCTACTTCAGCATAATTTCCTCTCAATTTCCAAAAATTCATTACTGATTTTTCAGATTTCAAAAGCTCAGATAAAATTACAGATCCGGAAACAGATCCATAAGTATATTTGTTATTACCATCTGGTAAAGTTGAACTTGTATCCCTTCTGATTGTTCCATCCAAATAGAATATTTTATTAAAATCAAATGAAGCTGTAGCATATAAACTATTCGTTTGTATTGTTGCTTCAAATTCTACCGGATTTAATAAAGGTGCTTTGGAATTATCTAATGAATAATATCCTCGCTTAATTAAACCTCCTTCTGTTGATGCTTCAATAGAACTCTCATGATTTCTTCTTACATTTCCTCCAACTATACCACTGATATTTAACCAGGAAGTAATATCATATTTATAATTTGCAAATAAATCAAAGTTTGTTTCACTTCTATTTAAATCATATCTATGATATCCTGAGCCTATTGCTTTTCCTGAAACGCCAAAGTTTTGAGGATATGAACCTTCAGCAAGTCTTCTTTCAAAAACTAAATTAGTGTTATCATAACTAAGCTTACCTGTAATATTAATATGATCATTTACATCATACGTTAACTGGGCATAAGAAAATGTTCTTGTTCTGTCATCAGTAGAATAGTTTTGGTATCTCTGAAAGTATGGATTATTCCAAAAAGCAGGTTTTCCGTTTGATGCGCTTTTTCTATTCCACGTAACGTTTCCGTAGTTATTAGCTACTGTAGGATTTCCAACATTATTGAAGTAAGCATTTTTCAGCGCTTCCAAATCAACATTTGTCTGCCACCACTGTCTGAAACCTGTCACAATATTGTCATTATAACCAGTTTCTGTTCTACCAGTCGTTCCTTGTATTGTCAGGGTCGTATAGACTGTCGCATGTAACTTAGAATTTAAATCATAGTTTACTTTTGCTGAAATTGTATTTTTTCTTAAATCAGAATTTGGTAAAAGGCCGTTAGACATATTATTATCGTATGTCAAATTAAAATTAAATCCTTTACTTCCTTTTGATAAAGAAACAGAATTAATAAATGACATAGGAGTTTCAAAAAACTTCAGCGGACCATTTTTTGCAGCCACCCAAGGGGTTGCTTTTTTATAATTTGGTGATGTTGGGTCAAATGAATCCCATTGATAAACTAATAAATTTGGATCAAATTCCGGCCCCCAAGAGGCATCCTCTCCAAAATTGGCATAGTCTTTACCATCCGATGCACTTCCATAATAAAATGAAGGATCATAACCTCCCCCATATCTAGTTTGATATTTTGCAAATGTAGATTTATCTATAAAACCTGCTTGCACTGAGGATGATAAAGTTACCCCCCAGGAGTTATCTTCTTTTCCTTTACCGTTCTTTGTTGTGATAACAATTACACCATTAAGTCCTCTTTCTCCATATAAAGCAGAAGCTGCAGCGCCTTTTAGTACGTTTACAGACTCTATATCTTCTTGATTAATATCTGATAAAGCATTACCTAAGTCGAACCCTCCATTCTGATTACCAAAAGATGTAGATGAATTATTGACTGGTGAACCATCAATTACAATTAGAGGATTACTCCCTCCTAAAGATTTTACTCCTCGAATAACCAGGTTTGAGGATCCTCCAAAATTAGAGTTGGTTGTTACATTTAAACCAGCAACTTTACCAGATAGCTGAGATGCTATATTCCCTGTATTTGTAGTACCATCAAAAAGTTTATCTGCCTTAACTTCCTGGGATGCATAACCTAAAGATTTTTTTTCTCTCTTGATTCCAAGTGCAGTAACGACTATACCTTCAATTTCTTTAGTCTGTGAAGCTGTATCATTTTTCTTCTGCTGAGCATTTACAATTGCAAAGGAAGAAGATAATACAACAACAAGAAGACTCATTGTTATTTTCTTCATATCAAATTAATTTTTGTACGCTACAAATTTGTAAAACTTTCTTAATAACACAAAGAAAAAAGCAAAAAAAATATCAATATTTCAAAATTAAACAAATAATAATAATAAAAAAATATTTATTTCTGTTAAAAACATATTTTTTAACAAAAATAAAACATTGGAACATTATAATTTTTTAAGAAACATTAACAATAATAAATATTTATATTATCTATAGAAAAAACTTCAAAAACAACAACAAATCAACTGATTAGCAACACAATAAATCACTTCTAAAAGATAAAAAAATCATTTAAAAATTTAAATACAATGCAATGCATACAATATTTCTCATTCCAAAAAGAATCTAAATCACCAAGAAATAGAGAAAATAGCATACTTAATTACCAGAATTCAAATAGAAATAATTAATAACTTAAATAATGATAATAATAAACCATAAAATAATTTCCTGGAAAATTCCATATTTTTGCAGTATAGAAACAATTCATGGAGCTAATAAAAAACTGGTCAAACCTATACATTGAGGCAGGATGCGATGAAGTAGGAAGAGGATGTCTAAGTGGTCCGGTGGTAGCGGCCGCGGTAATTTTGGATGATGATTTTAAACAGAATCTGGTGAATGATTCAAAAAAATTAACGTTCAAAACAAGGATGGAGCTGGATAGTTACATCAAAGATAATGTGAAAAACTACGCTATTGCAGAATTACCACCTTCCTTTATTGATGAGCATAATATTCTCAATGCAAGTATCCATGCAATGCATCGTGCGCTGGATAAGCTAACGATAACTCCTGAACTTATTTTGGTGGACGGAAATAAATTCCATCCTTATAACTACATTCCGCATCAATGTATTATCAAAGGAGATTCCAAGATTTTATCTATTGCTGCGGCCTCTATTCTTGCTAAAAATTACAGGGATAAACTGATGATTCAACTCCACGAAGAACATCCTGAATATGGTTGGGACACCAATTTTGGCTACGCCACAAAAAAACATCAGGAAGCCCTTATAAAACATGGCCCAACACCCCATCACAGACAATCTTTCAGGCTGAAATATGATTAAAAGCAACCGATTTTCAATTATCAAATTCGCAATCACCAGTTAGAAATTTAAAATATTTCTAAATAAAAACCCAGATAAAAAAAGAGAAGCAATACTTAATTGCTTCTCTTTTTTAACATATTATTAAGAATTTTATTTCTTCTTATTTCTTTGCTGCTCCTGAGCTTTTTGCTGTTCCTGTGCCTTCTCCATCATTTCTCTCATTCTCTTCTGGAACTTACCTTCTGCTTTTGGTTTTTCCTTGTTAGACTGAATCTGGGCATGGATTTTCTTTTCATCCAAAATCACATACTTAATAACAAGGATGATCAGAATATTAATCGCATTCGATACAAAATAATACCATGAAAGACCTGAAGCCGAAGTATTAAGGAAGAACAGGAATGTAATCGGGAAGATATACATTAACACCTTCATGTTTGGCATTCCTTCCTGCTGCGGCTGCTGCATATTTCCTGAAGTCATTACAGTATAGATCAAGATAACAACCGTACAGGCTAAAGCAAAAATACTTAAGTGATCTCCAAGGAAAGGAACTTTAAACGGAAGTTTGATCAAATCATCATAAGCTGTCAAATCTTTTGCAAACCAGAACCCTTGTCCTCTAAGATCAATAAAGTTCGGGAAGAAACGGAATAAAGCATAGAAGATAGGAATCTGAACCAACGCCGGTAAACATCCCGCCATCTGATTCACTCCGGCTTTTCTGTACACTTCCATAGTAGCCTGCTGCTTTTTCATCGGATCTGCATCCTTGAACTTCGCATTTACCTCATCAATTTCCGGACGAATTACTTTCATCATTGCACTCAATTTATGCTGCTTATACATAATTGGTGAGAGGATAAGCTTTACGATGATCGTCATTACGAAAATTACCCAACCAGCAGATAATCCCCACGCAGCAATAATGCTGTATAACCACATGAAGAAATAACGGTTCATGGCTCCGATGAATGACCAGCCTAACGGAAGAATTTCATCAAAGTTTTTATCATAGGATTTAAGCAATGGTAAATCCAATGGCATGAAATACCAAGTAAAATCCTGATTCAGCTCACTTCCGGTCATCTGAACAAAACCTTCGTAGTTGAACTTCTTTAAATATTCTCCTTCTTCAACATTTTCCTGGTTTCCTTTACTTTGAGTAAATCCGTTTTTAGCTTCAATGACAGAAGAGAAAAACTGCTGCTTTACACCAATCCAGTTAAGGGTTTCTTTTTCTTCTTCCATAGTGGTTCTTCCATCATAATCATAATCTTTATAATTATTGAAAGCATAAGAAAATTCTGAGTGAGACTGCTCCTGTGCTCTACCCTTTTCCAGGTTTCTTACATTATAATCCCAGATAAAATCTGCTTTATTATCAGAAGTAATTTTAGAAAGTCCCTGAGTTCTTACTTTAAAGTCTAAGGTATATTTTGGTAACAGTGTATAAATGAATTGAATGACAGCACCATTATAATCTGCAGTTAAGGTAACAGCGTTTCCGTTAACAGCAGGTGAGAAAACTAAATCTTTAGTATTAACAATCTTCCCTGTTTTATCTTTAAACTGAAAACCGTAGTTCGAGTTATTCTTGTTAATAAGATAAAGCGGCTGATCTGCATTGTCTGTTTTATGGTTGTAAGCTTTATACTTTAAAAGCTCTACTTTGGAAACCTGTCCTCCTAAGCTTGAGAATTCAAGTTTTAATTCATTATTTCCAAGACTTGCTGTCTGAATTGCAGTAGGAGTTACATTTGGATTGATATTGCTTGCCTGAGTTTGCTTTACGGCATTTTTAGCCTGTTCCGTTTTCTGCTCCTGAGCTTTCAACTCCGCTTCTTTCGTTTGTTTGTTCTGGAAGTAGAACATAAAACCGAAGAGAACAAGGCATAAAACCGCGAAACTAATCATTTGCTTCTTATCGATTCCGTTGTTTTGTTGCATTTTATTTTATATTAAAATTTTAAATTTAAAATGTACATACTGGCGTACGTAATTTGAGCTGACAAAAATACTGTTTTTTTATCAAAACTCTATGCTTTACGTTGTTACTATATAATAAACTCAAGCTGAGAATAATCAGCCTGAGTTTATGGGTAGACGTTTATGATAAAATTTTACCTTATTTCTTTTCGCAAGCCTTGATGAAAGCTCTGAATAAAGGATGCGGTGTTGCTACCGTACTCTTATATTCCGGGTGATACTGAACCCCTACATAGAACGGGTGATCAGGAAGTTCCAGGGCTTCTACCAAACCTGTTTCAGGGTTAGTACCTGTAGCCAGGAAACCATTTTTTTCAAATTCCTGAAGATAATCACTGTTGAATTCATAACGGTGACGGTGTCTTTCAGAGATATTTTTGCTTCCGTAGACATCATATAATTTAGAACCGTTTTTCAAAGAACATTTCCATGCTCCAAGGCGCATTGTTCCTCCTTTATCTACTACATTTTTTTGTTCTTCCATCAAAGAAATTACAGGATCCGGAGTAGCCGTATCAAATTCCATAGAGTTTGCTTTGGTATATCCTAAAACATTTCTTGCAAATTCAATCGTCATAATCTGCATTCCTAAACAGATTCCCAACATTGGAATTTTATTTTCTCTTGCATATTTTGCGGTAAGAACTTTTCCTTCAATCCCTCTGTCTCCGAAACCAGGAGCTACAAGGATACCATTCACACCTTTCAGTGTATCTTTAATATTTTCTTCCGTAATATCTCCACTGTAAACCCATCTTACTTTTACTTCAGTTTCAAGGTCAGCTCCTGCATGTTTGAAAGCCTCAGCAATAGAAATATAAGAATCCTGAAGGGAAACATATTTTCCTACCAATGCAATTTCAACGGTTTTCTTAGGGTTCTGGAATTTTTTAAGGAAACTCTTCCAGTCTTTAAGATCAGCATCTTTATCACTTTTCAGATCCAGCTCTTTTAAAACTACATCATCAAAGTTTTGTTTCTGAAGATACATTGGAACTTCATAGATGGTTTCAAGGTCTTTACATTCGATAACGTTATCTAAAGGAACGTTACAGAACTGAGCCAGTTTTGCTCTCTGATCTTTAGGAATCTTATGTTCTGTTCTGCACACTAAAACATCTGCCATAATTCCGCTTTCCATCAACTGACGAACGGAGTGCTGGGATGGTTTTGTTTTTAATTCTCCACTTGAAGCAAGATAAGGCAGTAAAGTAAGGTGGATCACCATAGAATTACTCTCTCCCAGCTCCCACTTTAACTGGCGAACAGTTTCAATGTATGGTAAAGATTCGATATCCCCTACCGTTCCTCCGATCTCAGTAATGATGATATCGTAGTTCTGTTTTGAAAGGATTTTAATTCTACGTTTGATTTCGTTAGTAATATGAGGAATTACCTGAACTGTTTTTCCAAGGAAGTCTCCTTTTCTTTCTTTTTCAATGACAGTCTGGTAGATTTTTCCTGTAGTAACGTTGTTGTTTTGGGATGTAGGAGCATCAAGGTAACGCTCGTAGTGGCCTAAATCCAGATCTGTCTCCGCACCATCTTCAGTCACATAACACTCTCCGTGCTCATAAGGATTCAAAGTTCCTGGGTCGATATTGATATAAGGATCTAATTTTTGGATCGTTACATTAAAGCCGCGTGATTTTAGTAGAAGTCCCAGAGAAGCAGAAACGATTCCCTTTCCCAAAGATGAAGTTACACCTCCTGTCACAAAGATGTACTTTGTATTCTTTTTACTCATTAGATTAGGTTTGTGCAAAGTTAGGGGAAAAAGAAATACAAAGCAATCTTTTACATTTTGAAAATGATAAAACATCCCTCAAACAATTATAAAACCTAATAAAATTTTTATCTATATTTGATATAAGCAAATGAAACAAAGCTATGATCAAAAGGATTTTATCTATCAACGAAAAAGGTTTTCCGCTCCAATGGAAAACCTTTTTATAGTTTATATTCTGAAATATTATTGCTTAGTCAGTTCAAAGTAAGCCGTTACTTCAACATCTTTTGCGATTCCTGCTCCTGACGGATCATATTTGATACCATAATCCAGACGGTTCACGGTAAATTTTGTCTGAATCCCCATAATCTCTTTTCCGTCTTTATTTTTTGTAATTCCTCCAAACGTAACCGGAGCAGTGATTTCTTTTTCCACTCCTTTCATCGTCAGCTTCCCTTTTACAATGTAGTTGTTGTTCTTATCTTTTGCAACAGAAGAACTTTTAAATTCAATCGTAGGATATTGGGCAACATCGAAAAACTCTTCACTGATAAGATGTCTGTCTCTCATATCCACTCCGGTATTAATGGAAGGGACACTGATAGAAAAGCTTACATCGGCATTATCCAGATTAGCGCCTCCTGTAGCTGCTTTTCCGTCAAATTTATCAAACCTTCCCTGTACAAAACTAATCCCCATGTGCTTGATATTAAAGTTGACCGATGAGTGCATCTGGTCTACCTGCCAGGTTCCCTGTGCAAAAGCAACGATATTTAAAAGCGTAAATACGAAAGATAAAAATACTTTTTTCATTGTAATGATATTTTACATTAATATTTTAATTGAAGAAAGCTAAGATAAGAAAGATATTTCTACCGCAGACGTATTAGTTTTTTATATTAAATCCATTTAGATTCCGAAAGAAAAATGCTTTTTTTATAACTTCGCAGTATGGCAAAACTGAAAACAGCATATTTCTGTCAAAACTGCGGAACCCAGTACCCTCAATGGCTGGGACAATGTAAAAACTGTGGAGAGTGGAATACTTTAGTAGAAGAAGTTGTAGAAAAACCTTCTCACAAAACTCCTCCTTTCTCAAAAACCAAACAACATGTTATCAATATTGTTGAAGTGGAAACAAGTGAGGAACCAAGGATAAAAACACCTTCTGAAGAACTGAACCGTGTCTTAGGAGGCGGTATCGTTTTGGGTTCTGTGACTTTGATTGGCGGCGAACCCGGAATCGGGAAATCGACCCTTCTGCTTCAGCTTGCTTTAAAAATGAAGAAAAAAATCTTCTATGTTTCCGGGGAGGAAAGTGCTTCTCAGATTAAAATGAGAGCGGACAGGCTTACTGATATTCAGAATCCGAACTGTTTTCTTTTTACTGAAACTTCACTGGAAAAAATCCTTCATGAAGCAAAAAAACTGGAGCCTGATTTCATGATCATCGATTCTATCCAGACTCTGCAGTCTCAGCTGATAGAAAGTTCTCCGGGAACCGTATCCCAAATCCGGGAATGCTCCAATGAGATCATCAAATATGCCAAAGAAAATAATACTCCGGTATTTCTTGTAGGCCACATCACCAAAGACGGACAGATTGCCGGACCAAAGGTTCTGGAGCATATGGTGGATGTTGTTTTGAATTTTGACGGAGACCGAAATCATCTTTTCAGATTATTGAGAGCCAATAAAAACCGTTTTGGTTCTACTTCCGAAATTGGAATTTATGAAATGGTTTCCCAGGGATTGAAAGAGATTAAAAACCCTTCTGAAATTCTGATCACCAAAAAATTTGAAGAACTTTCCGGTAACTCCGTTGCGGTAACCCTTGAGGGAAACAGACCTATGCTGCTGGAAATTCAGGCATTGGTAAGTACGGCCGTTTATGGAACTCCACAGAGAAGCTGTACCGGTTTTGATTCCAAAAGACTGAATATGCTTCTGGCCGTATTAGAAAAAAGAGCAGGTTTTCAATTGGGAGCAAAAGACGTTTTCCTGAATATTACGGGCGGAATAAAAACAGATGACCCTGCACTGGACCTGGCGGTCATTGCTTCTGTTCTTTCCTCTAATGAAGATATTGCCATCTCAGAACATTACTGCTTTGCCGGAGAAATTGGTCTGAGCGGAGAAATACGCCCGGTAGCCCAGATTGAACAGAGAATTACTGAAGCGGAAAAACTGGGTTATGAAAAAATATTCGTTTCCAATCTTAATAAAATTCCGAAAAGAAAATTTGGAATCAAGATTGAAGAAGTGAGTAAGATTGAAGATTTTCACGAGAGGCTTTTTTAATGTGAATAGTCAATTTTGCTACGCAAGTCAATAGTCAATTAATATCACGATAAAAAATTAACAAGCGAAGCGAATTCACTTTTCACCTTTCACTATCCACATTTAATTCATACCTTTAAATTATGAATTATCTGGCGCATTCTTTTCTTTCTTTTACCGACGGGCAGATCGTGGGGCAATTTCTTGAAGACTTTATCCGCAACAGAGATCGTTTCTCTTTCCCAAAGGAAATTCAGGACGGAATTACCCTGCACAGAGCAATTGACACTTTTACAGATTCCCATCCGGCTATCCATGAGGCCAAAAAAGTGTTTGCCCCATTGGTAAGATTGTACGCCGGTGCATTTGTGGATGTTTCTATGGATCATTTTGTAGCCAGAGACCTATCACTGAATTCTCTGACAGAATGGAAATCGCATTCCCTCAAAGTTTATCGTGTTTTAAATACCCATGAACAGTGGCTTCCTGAAAATTTCAAAAAGATGCTGGTAAAAATGGAGCATGATGACTGGCTTTATAATTACCGTGAAGACTGGGGAATCAAATTCAGCATTCAGAATGTACTTAATAAAGCAAAATATCTTGATAGGGATATTCCTGTTTTTGAAGCTTTTTTAAAGAACAAGGATCATCTTCAGCAGTGTTATGATGATTTTTTTCCTGATCTGATGGCTCACGCAAAAGGAATCAATACATTGCTTCAGCTGGAAAATTAATATTCTCAGAACTGTTTATAGAGATAGCGGTTAGGATAGATAAGTTTTTCACTGTTTCTTTGTCCGTTTACAATGATATGAACAATATTGATCTGATCATCAAAAAGATTATACAGAAAACTTACCGCGGTTTCTACTTTTTTCGGAGGGGACACAGGTTCGGATTCTAGAAAGATATTTACAGATTCCTGGTCTTCTTCATAGCCAATATAATTTACTTTTAAAAATTTATTATCAACTTTTAGTTTAAAATATTCTGAGCTGTATTTGTGCAGGGCATCATTCAGTTTGGTCTTGTATTTTTCGTCATTAAAATGAAAAGCGCCTCCATATTTTTTTCCCAAGCCATTTTCCAGGTCATCAAGAAAGAATCTTCCGGTCACTTCAAATGTTCTGGATTTTGAATTATAATTAATTTCTACAGAGCCTACGTGATAGGGGTGAAAAGCTTCACTCCCTGTAAAACTCTGAAAAGTCATTATTAATACGAAAAGAAAACTCCCAAAAAACTTACCTGACATGAATCTTATTTTACAGCAAATATAAAAAAAGCAACAGTTTCTATAACTGCTGCTTTTCATTGAATATCATTGACGAAGATTTATTGTTTAATTATTTTTTTTGTAATTTTTGTGTTATCCTCCAGCATTATGGTGAACAGATACGTTCCTTTTATCAGCTCTGAAACATCAATTTTACCTGAATTAGTATTCACATTTACGGTTTTAATCAATTTTCCTGAAGCATCATAAATGGTTACCGCCCCTTTAGAGTGTCTTCCCAATATCACATTAACAAAATCTTTCGCAGGATTCGGAGTGATATTCACTTCTGAATTCATCTTAACATCGGCTGTGCCTAATGTTGTTCCTGTTTTAACAAAATATCCCCCGAAACCTGTTGCCTGGAAACTGACTTCCCAGTATTGATAGGTATCATTCCAAATAATATCTGCAATATCAGGAGTAATAATTGTTGCTGCTCCACCAAAAGAAGCTATGGTACCAGTAGTGCTTGTTCCCGTATATTTTTCAATAAAAAGATTCGCTTTGTTCGCAACATCAGTGGGTGAAGTAGGTAATTTCACTCCATTGGTCAGATTATAGGCATCGAAATCACTCTGCTTGAAATATAAAGTTACTTTTCCGGTAGCCGTAGTAGTATTTGCATCTGAATTGATTTCATATCTTCTTGCAACATAATTGGGCTGTGCATTATCTACCCATACTTTTGATGTCACATTTCCTGTTACTGTACTGGCTGCTTCTTTTTCTATTCTTGAGATAAGCTGGCAGGAATTTGTAAAATAGTTATAACCATTAGCCACCGTACTGGCTTTTGTCTGGTTGGAAGTTGCTAAATTTTTTACTTCAGCAACATTTTCATAAACTACGGCTCTCATTTTAAGATCAAATGTTCTTGAAGTCCATGCAGTACCATCTGTAGAAGTTTTAGACCTGTTATTCAACACCGCATTCTCAGCTTTCATGGCAATCCTTCCGCCTAATCCGTTTACGACGATATAAAAGTCTTTCCCGGTTACCATTTGTACGTTCAGATCTGAAAGATTTACATAATTCCACGTAAATCTTTGAGAACTATTCAGCCATGAAGTAATGGTTTTAGTGGCTATAATATCTCCTGGATTTCCATTGGCATTCACTTTTCTGATTTGAATATCAACAGGAATATCCGAAGGAAGAGAAGTACCCGTTAAAAATGAAAAGCCTCCCAACTTCCCTGTTAATGTAGGCGTATATCTTACTGCCAGGGCAACATTATCAAAGTAATAGTTAGATTCTGTATTGGCAATAATATAAGGTTCATCGTACCCTACTGTTTCAAAATTAGATTTAACACATCCTAATTCATCCGTAACAGCTTTGTAGATATCCAATTTTCCATATCCCCATCTCATATTAGGAACAGTTCCTGTTGCTCCATCCATTCTTGCATTGGAAGTAAGACGTGCTTTCACCTGTGCCGCCGTTAATGAAGGATTAGCCTGAAGCAATAATCCGACAGCTCCTGCTACACCTGGTGAAGACATACTTGTCCCCTGATTTTTCACATAATAATTGGTTCCTGCAATAATATCTGTCGCTCCGGGAGAAGAATCAGCAGATCTGGAAGAAATTACGTTCTGGCCCGAGCCTGCGATATCTGGTTTCTGAAAACCATCTACTCTTGGTCCCTGCGAACTGAATGAAGAGATTGATTCCTGTGGAGTAAGTGTAAAATAACCGCTTGTTCCGCTATACCAGCTTGCTCTTCCCATGTATGAAGCTACTGTAATTGCATTGGAAGCATTCCCCGGAGATCCTACTATATATTCATTATCTCCGTTTTGCAACGTGGTTTGCACTCCCTGGCTATACAGCCAGCCGTGGGTCGTGATCTGCTGTGTTCCGTTATTCGTAATTTCCAATGCATAATTCCCCTGAACATTGGTGGTTCCTGAAGTTCTGGTAACAACCAGCTGAACATACCTTTTGTTGTTATCATTGCTCCAATAGTTATACATGGTTGCTGTAAGGCCTCCTCCCAATATAGTGTGAGCTGTAGTTGTACTGATATTCTGCGTATACTGCTGGCCGTCCGGAGTAGTCAGCTTGGCAGTAACAGGAGTATTATCATTGGCATACATAATGAATGAAAATACCGAAGCTGCAGAAGTATTGCTTACTACTGTAAAATTATATGTCTGTGCCGCACCAGCTGCAATATCTACTTTTCTGTGAAGATTAGCTCCATAATCATTTCCAGCAGAAATCACAACTACTCTTCCCGCTCCTGAAGTGGTGAAATTATTAACTGCTACTTCATGGCTGGAAGTTCCGTCGTGGGCAGATCCCTGTCCGCCGATACTCATATTGACAACGATGGGTTTGTTGAGAGCAGTAGCTACATTTTTGAAATAAGTTAAGGCATTAATGGTATTGGTTGTGGGAAAAGACCCGTTTCCTCCTTTTACAAAAACAATATCCGCATCAGATGAGAATCCCTTATGTCTTTTATCGGTAAAGGCAGCACCATTCCCGGCTGCCGTGCCAGAAACGTGGGTTCCGTGACCATTGGTATCATTTTCACGAACAAAGCCTGTTGGTGTTCCGTCCAGTTCATCTTCAATCTGCGCTCTGGTATATTCTACACCGGTAGAAAATCCTGCGGGAGCAGTTTCTCCCGCCTGTGCAGTTAATGTCTGATCCCAGATGGAGACAATTCTGCTTTTGGTCTGATCATCAGCTTTTCTGAAATCCGGATGTTTCCAGTCTATCCCACTATCATAGATTCCTACCAATACACCAGTACCATTATAGGCTGTGTTATTGAAAACTCCATCCTGCAAAAGACTTGCCCCGGACTGAGCTCTGCTCACATCGTTATGAAGTACATCAAATTCCGGTGCCATTACTGAGGTTACATAGGGAAGCTGAATCAGTCTTTCAATGTCTTCAATAGAGACTAAAGCTGTAGAAAAAGAAGGCAATTGGCTTTGTACCAGAAATCCGTCTTCCTTTAGTTTTTCAGGCTCTTTAGTGTAAACAATACATGAATACATAGTCTGCGCTCCCTTTGAGGTCACCACCAGGTGCTGGTCTAGTTTCATATCAGGACGTTCCAGTTCTTTTACCGCTCTTCCATTAGCAATACTCTCTTTATTTTTCAATAAAATATCAAAACGAGAATCCAGTTTCTGTACCTGCCCGTAAAAAGCGTAGGAATACAATCCCAAAAAGGCTGCTGTAGCATTTCTGAGAAGCTTCGCTCCTCCATATGAAATGTTTACATTTGTAAAAAATAATTTTTTAATATTCATATTATATTTTTAAGCAATACAATTATACAATTTTTATTCAAAACACAAATGACATAAAATATTAACAAATATTGAGTGCTAAAATTACTCAAAATAATAAAATCAATAACAATTTAACAATATATTCAAAATATATTTTTTTTAACCAAAATGCAGGATTTTCTTTTTTATTTACACCTTGGATGGGAACATATTATTTCTCTGGATGCTCTGGATCATCAGCTTTTTGTTCTGGCCCTGATCGCTGTATATTCTTACAGTGACTGGAAAAAAATTCTGATTCTTGTGACCGCATTTACAATTGGACATTCCATTACCTTAGCCCTAAGCATTCTGGATGTTTTCAGGGTTCCTTCTGATTGGGTAGAGTTTTTAATTCCTTTAACCATTGTTCTGACTTCACTGGATAATATTATCATGAAAAATCAGAAACAGACTTTGATGCGGGCCAACTATTATCTTGCCCTGATCTTCGGCCTTGTGCATGGAATGGGATTCGCCAATACAGCAAGAGTAATGATTGCCAAAAGCCAGAGTATAGCTTTACCTCTTCTTGGGTTCAATATTGGTCTGGAGCTTGGCCAGATTGTAATTGTTGCTGCAATTTTAATCATCCTGTTCCTTTCACTCAATCTTTTCAAGGTGAATAAAAAAGACTGGATACTTTTTGTTTCTTCGGGAGTATTTGCTTTATCCTTAAAAATGACTTTGGAAAGAATTCCTTTTTAAAAGTTAAATATTCTTATGAATTCAACAGGTTATTACTATCTTTGATCATTAAAAAATCATTCCGGTTATGAAACTAAAAGTTGTTATACTTTCACTTTCTGTATTTGCATATACAGGTTTCACCGCACAAAATATTCAGAATAATCCGGGCAGTAATCATGGCAACAGGTTTGAGCAGCTGGGAACAATTCTGCCAACACCCAACATCTACAGAACGGCATCAGGAGCTCCCGGACACGGATACTGGCAGAACAGAGCCGATTATAACATTACCGCTTATCTGGATGAAGATAAAAAAAATCTGAAAGGTTCCGAAACGGTGACGTATTACAACAATTCTCCGGATGATCTGGACTATATCTGGCTTCAGCTTGATGAAAACGAGCATTCCAGCATTCGAAATTCGGGGTATGATACTTCATCTGTTCTTCATCCGTCAACAACAGACCAGCAGCTTAAAGTAACTGAACTTCCTGTTAAGGATAACGGGTATGGTGTAAGTCTTGAGAAAGTGACTGATGTTTCAGGAACTCCCCTGAAATATACCGTTAACAAAACCATGATGCGTATTGATCTTCCCAAAGTTTTGAAAAAGGGGGAGAAATTCGTTTTCAAAGTAGACTGGAACTACAATATTCCCAACAGAATCAGGATGGGAGGCCGCGGCGGTTATGAAAACTTCCCTGAAGACGGAAACGATCTGTACACCATGGCACAATGGTATCCAAGAATGTGTGTATATAGTGATTTCCAGGGCTGGCAGAACCATCAGTTTACCGGAAGAGGTGAATTTGCACTTGTTTTCGGAGACTTTAAAGTTTCCATGAATGTTCCTTCCGATCATATTGTTGGAGGAACCGGAGAATGTAAAAACTACGATCAGGTGTTGACATCTGATCAGCTGTCAAGATACAGAAAAGCTGAAAATGCTTCTGAACCTATTGAAATTGTAACATTGGATGAAGCTAAAAAGGCAGAAAAAAATCATTCAAAACAAAGAAAAACATGGGTTTTTGAAGCAAAAGATGTACGTGATTTTGCATGGACTTCTTCCCGAAAATTTGTCTGGGACGGAATGCGCGTAACAATTCCAGAAAATAATAATAAAGTAATGGCCATGAGTTTCTATCCCAAGGAATCTTATGGTCTTTACAGAAAGTTTTCCACAAAAGCAGTTGCTCATACCATTAAAACCTATTCGGAATTTACGATTCCTTATCCATACCCTGTAGCCCAATCTGTAGAAGCAGCAAACGGAATGGAATATCCGATGATCTGTTTCAACTTCGGAAGAACGGAGAAAGACGGAACCTATTCTGAGGGGACCAAAAACGGAATGATTGGAGTAATCATCCATGAGGTTGGTCATAACTTTTTCCCTATGATCATCAATTCTGATGAAAGACAATGGGCATGGATGGACGAAGGTCTGAATACCTTTACAGAATATCTTACGGAAGAAAAATGGGATAATAAATTCCCATCCAAAAGAGGACCGGCATGGACGATCGTAGATTATATGAAACTCCCGAAAGATCAGCTGGAACCCATTATGAGCAACTCTGAAAATATTGTTCAGTATGGTCCGAACGCCTATTCAAAACCCGCCACAGGACTGAATATTCTTCGTGAAACGATTATGGGAAGAGAGCTTTTTGACAAAGCTTTTAAAACGTATGCTAAAAGATGGGCATTCAAACATCCTGAACCTGCTGATTTATTCCGTACCATGGAAGATGCCAGCGGTGAAGATCTTGACTGGTTCTGGAGAGGATGGTTCTACGGCACAGATCCTGTAGATATCGCTATTGATAAAGTAACGGCAGCTGTTCCAAACCTTGAAACGGATCCAAAAGCAGCTGCTGAAATAAAATATCAGGTTGAAAAACCTTTGGTAAACAGTTTTGAAGACCTTTCAAAAATCAGAAACAGAGAAGATAAGAATATCAAATTCTACGTAGAGGGGGACAAAGATCTTCAGGATTTCTATTACAGATATGACAGAGGCCAGGAAAAGCTTGATAATAATAAGCAATACACCATCAAAACTGAGGCTGGTCTTCCTTTAGATACCAGGGATAAAGAGAAATTCAAAAATATTACAGCATATCAGATCGATTTTGTAAACAAAGGTGGTCTGGTAATGCCTATCATTCTTGAATTCACTTTTGAAGACGGCTCAAAATTATACGATAAATCTGCAGCACAGATCTGGAGACTGAATGAACAAAAAGTTTCCAAAACCTATTATTTTGATAAGAAATTGAAATCTATTCAGCTTGATCCCATGAGGGAAACTGCTGATATTGATACTACCAATAATTTCTGGAGCAGCACCGGAACGGGTACTGAAACTTCAAAATTCCAGCTCTTTAAACAAAAACAGGAAGGCGGAAGTGTAAGAGGAGGCTCAACCGGAAAGGTTAATCCAATGCAGGCTGCAGGAAAAAGTTAACATCAGGAAGTTGTAGACTTTAACAAATACAGCACTGCTTCGTATTAAAAGATGATAAGAATAATTCTTTTTAATACGAAGTAGTGTTTTTTTTTGCTTACAATCTATCTAGTCAAAAAGTTCAGAGATCAATTGCCCTTCCTTAGACAGTGGTCTTATCATAATTATCATAAAGCCGGAAGTGTCCGTATTTTCTATTTATATTCTCAACCTCAGGATTTCGAACAAAAGCCATTAACAACTGATAACCAAAATTTTATTAAAAAAAACACCAATAAAATATATCACATAACAAGGAAAAACAATATCTTTGATTCACTTCTTTTACACCAAATGTCAAAATCCTGATTGACTTTAAATGCTCAGGATGTACAACCAAAATATTTTTAACTATGAAAAATGCCAAAGTATTAAGCAGAGATGCTCAGAAATCTATCAATGGCGGAGCTGCAGGACGTTTTTGCTGCGAGTACAATTACAAAGGACAATGTATTCTATGGATCGGTCCGGGGCAGTATTGTCCGTAATCCGTTACTTGACAACCATTTAAGATAAAGCCGGAAATTTCCGGCTTTATCTTTTTAACTTAAATGTTCTTTTACATTCTTTTTACAGGTTCTCCCCAAAGGAAGTTCTTCACCTTTTTTAAAAAAACATGGCTGGAATTATACGAATTAATATGTTCTGATTATAGGAATTTTAGCGATGAGATTTATCGCGCAGGGGTTTGTTTGTCTCACACAGGTATTTCCTTTCCTGGAAACGGCCGCTTTTATTGTGATTGCTATTTTAGGAATCAAACCAAGTATGTCTTTATATGATCACTTCTACCCTGCTGCGGTATTTGCTCATTTTTTAGCCAGCCATACTATGGAAATTTTAGTTTCCGCTATTACCTTTCTTTTGTTTATAGTACCCATAGCAACGAGTTATCTTTTCGGATTCCCAGCCCGCAAGAAATAATTTTTCTGCCAAATTTTCACATTCACAAATAAAAATCTGCCATTTCAGCCAGCAGTGTCTTATGGCATACATTTAGAGAATTACAAGACAGAATAATTAAAAAATAAATAATATTATGTCAGTAAACTTTAAACCATTGGCAGACAGAGTTCTGGTAGAGCCAATCGCAGCAGAAACTAAAACAGCTTCAGGTATTATCATCCCGGATACTGCAAAGGAAAAGCCGCAAGAAGGTACTGTAGTGGCAGTAGGTCCCGGTAAGAAAGATGAGCCTACAACAGTTCAGGTAGGTGACAAAGTTCTTTATGGAAAATATTCAGGTTCCGAATTAAAATTGGAAGGGAAAGATTACTTAATTGTAAAGGAAGGAGATTTATTGGGAATCATTGGGTAAAATGCAGTAAGCATTAAGCTATAAACAGTAGGCAATGAGAGACTACAAAAAATATGATACCTGGAAAATTGCCCATGAACTGGTAAAAGAAATTTATATTATTTCTGAAAATTTTCCTAAGTCTGAACTTTTTGGTCTTACCTCTCAAATAAGAAGAGCAGCAGTCTCTATTCCTACCAATATCGCAGAAGGTTGTGGAAGATCCACAGAGAAAGAATTTGCAAGATTTTTAGAAATAAGTATAGGTTCCACAAATGAAACGGAATACCTTCTTTTACTTTCTTGTGATTTAGGATTCACTTCTGAAGATAAAATAGCAAATCTTAATGCAACACTGAATTTAATCAGACAAAAACTTATACAACTCAGAAAAAAATTATTAAATAATAATTAATTGCTAAAGGTAAAAGCTTATTGCTTAAAGCCTATAGCCTAAAGCTTAAAATTATGGCAAAAGAAATAAAATTCGATATTGAATCAAGAGACGCTCTGAAAAGAGGAGTTGACGCATTGGCTAATGCAGTAAAAGTAACTTTAGGTCCTAAGGGAAGAAACGTAGTGATCGAAAAATCTTTCGGTGCTCCACACGTAACTAAGGATGGTGTGTCTGTTGCAAAAGAAATCGAACTTGAAGACAGAGTAGAAAATATGGGAGCGCAGATGGTAAAAGAAGTGGCTTCCAAAACCAATGATATTGCAGGTGACGGTACTACTACCGCTACTGTATTGGCACAGGCTATCGTAAGAGAAGGTCTTAAGAACGTAGCTGCGGGTGCTAACCCAATGGATCTTAAAAGAGGAATCGACAAAGCAGTAACTGCTGTTGTTGAAAACCTTAAAACACAGTCTCAGGCTGTGGGAGATTCTACAGATAAAGTAAAGCAGGTTGCTTCTGTATCTGCTAACAATGACGAAACTATCGGTGCTTTGATCGCTGAAGCTTTCGGAAAAGTTGGAAAAGAAGGTGTAATCACTGTAGAAGAAGCTAAAGGTATCGATACAACAGTAGATGTTGTAGAAGGTATGCAGTTCGACAGAGGATACCAGTCACCTTACTTCGTGACGAACCCTGAGAAAATGTTAGCTGAACTGGAAAACCCATATATCCTTTTAGTAGAGAAGAAAATTTCTTCAATGAAAGAATTACTTCCGGTTCTTGAACCAATTGCACAAGGTGGTAAATCTCTATTAATCATTTCTGAAGAAGTGGAAGGAGAAGCTTTAGCTACTTTGGTAGTCAACAAACTAAGAGGTTCTCTTAAAATTGCTGCAGTAAAAGCTCCGGGATTCGGAGACAGAAGAAAAGCAATGTTGGAAGATATCGCAATCCTTACAGGCGGACAGGTGATCTCTGAAGAGCAAGGTTTCACTATGGAAAACATCTCTTTGGATATGCTTGGAACTGCTGAGAAAGTAACGATTGACAAAGACAACACTACAGTTGTAAACGGTGGTGGTGACGAAGCGAAAATCAAAGGAAGAGTAGCTCAGATCAAAGCTCAGATGGAAACTACAACTTCTGACTACGACAGAGAGAAACTTCAGGAAAGATTAGCTAAGTTAGCTGGTGGTGTTGCCGTACTTTACGTAGGTGCTGCTTCTGAAGTGGAAATGAAAGAGAAAAAAGACAGAGTAGATGATGCCCTACACGCTACAAGAGCAGCTGTAGAAGAAGGTATTGTTGCTGGTGGTGGTGTTGCTTTAGTAAGAGCAATTAAATCTCTGGAAAGCCTTTCTGGTGCTAACTCTGACGAAAATACAGGGATCAAAATCGTGAAAAGAGCCATCGAAGAGCCATTAAGACAAATCGTTGCCAACGCAGGTGGTGAAGGTTCTGTAATCGTTGCTAAAGTAGCAGAAGGTTCAGGAGACTTCGGATACAATGCAAAAACTGACGAGTATGTAAACATGCTTGAAGCAGGAATCATTGACCCTACTAAAGTAACAAGAGTTGCCCTTGAAAACGCAGCTTCCGTTTCCGGAATGCTTTTAACAACTGAGTGTGTAATCACTGAAGTGAAAAAAGATGAACCAGCTATGCCAATGGGTGGTGGAATGCCAGGAATGATGTAACGGTCAGCGACCGAGGCAAATTAATATACTAACCGTTCTGCTTTTGTAGAGCGGTTTTTTGTTTTCAAAATTTGAATTTTCATAAAAAACATATCATTGTATTAATATATTTTGTAGATTTAGTTATTAACTGTTATTTATAAAATTCACAATAATGACAAGATTAATTGGAATAGCAATTGATGAATATGAAGACAAATCAATTAAAAATCTAAATAATTGCAAGAAAGACATACAATCAATAATAGCATCATTGACCTCAAAGTTTGTTTTTGATGAAGTAGACTTATTTTCTGAAAAAGAACAAACAACTAGAAGTTCTTTATATAATAGTTTATATGACATACTTATTAATTCGCTAGAAGAAGATCGAATTTTAATTATTTTTGCTGGGCATGGTGAATATAACACAAAAACAGAATCTTCATATTGGTTATTAAATGACTCACTAAGACATGAGACGACTTCATGGTTTAATGTTAATGAATTATTAAACCTCTTGAAGTACTCTCCTGCAAAACATATTGCAATTATCTCAGATAGCTGCTTTTCTGGAGCAATATTTGAAAATGAAAGAGGTGGAGGATATGAAGCCTTAACATCAAAAAGGTCAAGATTTGCTCTAACATCTGGCAGTATCGAAAAAGTTAAAGACGGAAAGCCAAATGAATCAAGTCCATTTGCACTAGCTTTAAATAATTTTATAAATAAATTCAATTCTGATAAATTAAGTATTAATGAACTTGGAGAAAAAACTTTAATAGAATTTAGTAAGTACCACCATCAAACTCCTTGCTTCGGTCCCTTATATAACTCTGGCCACGAAGGAGGATCTTTTATATTAGAATCAATTACAAGTATGGATAAATTCCAAGACTTAAATCTATCTTTAGACATCCATAAAGATATTAAGATTGATTATGATTTTAAAATTCCATTAATAAAAAAAAATGATGCATTCAATTGCGATTTCATTAATAGTTTTATAACTCAAAAAGGTTATTTAATAGTCAATGAAGCCAGAATCTACTTCAAAGAAATGGAAGAATACTTTATTGAAAAAGCTAAGGAGGAAAATCCTTTTTTATTAGAAGTAGGGTACCAAATTCAACTTTTTAATGAAAAATTTTTAAGTATTACAATTTCCAGATTTGATTATTTTGGTGGCGCTTATCCTAATAATTATATATATACTTTAAATTTCACATTCAAACCTGAAAGATTTTTAAACTTCTACGATTTAATAGATTATTCAGAATATGGGAATTTACAAGAGTTCTTATCAGTCAAAATTGATAAACATGCAGACAGTGATTCAAAAGATATTCTCCATCAATACCTAAAATATGTAAGGGATAATGATTTAGATTTTACATTTGACGAAAACACCCTCACTATTTACTTTATGAAATATATGCCTAGAGTTGTAATGGCATCAAGTTTCTTAGAAATTCCAATTGATGATTTAATTTTTAAAATATAATTTACGCAAATTAACAGTTTAATCATCATTAATCTAAAAAATAAAATTATGCATCCTTTAAATTATAAAAAAGAAGATTTAGATAAAATTTTAAATCAAAAAATTGAAGTTAAATACAAAAATTATCAAAGAGAAATCGAAACAATCAAAGGCTTTTTAATAAGATATGACTTAACAAATCTTGGAGATATTCTTCCACATACAATTACTCTTGATTTGGGAAGAGAAGAAAGAACAATAAATATGTTTGATATTGAATATTAGTAAATGAATGATTAACTATATCAAAAGAAATGTTTATACAATAATATTTCTTCTTCTTGCTGTTCTTATTTTAATTTGCTTTTATTTTGATTTACTAAAAAAAGAGTTAATTATTACAACTTTAGGGGTCTTAGTTGCACTATATATAGGTTTACAAAAACAAAAAAGTGATGATGATAATTTATTTAAGAATCTGTTTGAATCATTCAATGAGAAATATGATTCTGAGCTGAATGATTTGATGAATACTTTAAGGATTGAAACAGAAAAAGAATTAAACAGAAGAGAAGTTAATCAAATTATTGACTATTTTAACTTATGCGCAGAAGAGTATCTTTGGTACAAAAAACGCAGAATTCCTAATGATGTTTGGAAAGCTTGGAAAAATGGAATAATTGAAAATTTAAAAATACCTCAAGTTAAAAGTATTTTTGAAAGAGAAATAGCTTCAAAAAATAGCGAATTATCTTATTATGGTTTAATTGAAGAATTAAAACAACATTGTTAATCTACAAGCGGAAGTTAAGTAAACAAAAACCAACAGTAATAATAAACACATTTATGAATATAAACTTGGATTCTATATCTCTAATAATTAGAAAACTTGAAGAATTAGAACAAAATTTTCAAGAGAATAAAGCCTTAATTTTAACTGAAAATGATTTAAAGTGTCAGCTATTCAGATTAATTTATGATTTGTTCCCAGTCAGTCAGGAAACATTTACACCAGATATTAAAGGATGTGCTGTACATTCGGAAGTGAAGTTCTTTGATGAAGACGGTAAACTGACTTTAGTTCCTGACTTAATAGTTGTAAACACTTCAAATATTAGCATTTATCATTCAACGGAATATAAAATTGTAAAACATATACCAGTTTATAATAGTAATCCTTCTAAAAACTTCACGATTGCTGGTGGGGCAATACTAATTGAACTTAAATTCTGTAGGGATAAGAATGGAATTAATGATACTGATATTTTTAACTATCAACAAGATGTTGATAAAATGATTAGATTAAAAGAGATTATTGAAAATAAAAATAATGGTAACGAAAAGGTTTATGGGATATTTGTAGCATTTAATAAGACAAACCTTGGGGAAGATAAATTTCAAATTTTTAAAGATTTAAATAATAACGATGACGAAATTAAAATATTTTATGGAACAGGAATGGTAGACTTTGCAAATAGTACTAAAAATCCATTTAATTATATAGATGATCAACTTTAATCCATAATTCTACTCAGAGAGTACTTTACTTATCTAATTCAGAATAATATTCTTCAAAATCAAAAACGATATCAAATAATTCTTTGGGATGTATTCTTAGTCCAGTTGCAATTTCAATAAAAGTACTGAGTTGACAATCAATCTTGTTATTAGCAACATCACTGATTCTTGCAGCAGTAACATTACATCTTTCAGAAACCTTAGAATAAGGAGTTTCTCCTTTTATTTCTTTTATTTTTTCTGAGACCATTCTTTTGATTTCATCAGTCTTAAACTCGTTCATAATCGCACTGTTTAGTGCAAATTGTAATTATTGGCATAAATTATCATTACCGAATTCGGTAACATTGAAATATTTTTATTATATTTGTCTAAACATTACATCCGAAGATGTAATTTTGCGATACTTCAAAGAAAAAAAGAAGCTATTGCTTAGAATCTCGATCTGAAAACTGGTACTTTAAAGCAACGAGACGATAAGCAGGAAGCTCACGACCTAGGCGTGGGCTCTCTTATCTGTTGCAGGGTATACCAGTACCTCAGATCGGATATTGTAGAGTCTCATGCCGTTTTTATTTTCATGCTGTTCTGCTTTTCTACAATCATCTTTTTCTAAGCCTGCTTTACCACATAAAGTATCATGATACGGTACAATGGGGTGTACAATCCATTGCGGCTTTCGGGCTTTCAGAAAAACACAAATTCTATCATATTACCCTTGGTTCGTATGGGCAGGAAGTTCAGGCATTGCCGGGGCTTCCTCCTTTACAACCAGTAAAAAAACACAAAAACATGACAAAAACCAAAGCAGATATTCAACCCCAGCCCGGGAAAAGCCGAAAAAAACATGGCGGCTTACAGCGGATGGAGACCTTCTTCCGGTTCAATGATCTGGAAACCTCCAAAAAGAAACTCAACAGCATTATGAATCATGCCATAAAAAGAAATAGCTGGATCAAAGAAGATCCGTCCGTTATCTATCACTTTCACCAGTGTATGCAGTCGTTTGTACAGGCAGGCTATCTCATGGCACTGAAGGAAAAGAAACAGACCTTCAATATTCATGTTGAAGAGGTCTATCCTCCTTTTCTTGGCTTGCTGTCTGAGAAAGAATACCAAAATCCTCTGCTGGTCTTCAAAAAAGCATTCAAAGAATACAGCGTACAGGAATTTAATTATTTTTTGTCCGGGATGGTCTATTTCTCCCTCAGGGTTTACCACAACCTGCCGGAAAGGAATATCATCAGTCCGTACCTCCATCTGACCAAAATGCTGGATGCAGCGTACCTTATTCTTGAAAGAAGAGGAAAACAGTAAAGCTTTAAAAATTAAACTGAAAAAGGGTTTTGACGGTATTCGGATCAGATTTAAACTCAACTTCGTTTGTCATTTTAAATAGCACTATTGTATATTAGTGCCGCGGGTAAATTTGGATATTATGTATCATTCTATGAAAGCATACAAGATAAACACCATACTAAAAAAATTGTCCATCTAATTGCGTTGTCTGTCCATTTTATAAGCACCTAAGGAGTTGCACCTTTGTATTGTCAATAACGACAATAATTTAAAAAAATAAAAAGATGACAGTATTCACAGTTCCAACAAGAGAAGAAGTAGCCCCGGCTAATCAAGCAATTTTTGACAATCTGAATAAAGCTTTAGGTTTTGTACCCAATCTGTATGCCACTATTGCTTATTCCAAAAATGGTTTGGAAAGATTTTTGACCTATCAAAATGCAAGGACATCACTTTCAAACAAAGAAAAAGAAGCCGTAAATTTAATTGTAAGCCAAATAAATGGCTGCATATACTGCCAAAGTGCTCATTTAGTATTAGGCAAAATGAATGGGTTTAATGAGGAACAATTAGCTGAAATCAGACACGGCAAATCCTCTGACAGCAAGCTGAATGCATTGGTTGCATTAGCTGCCGATATTACGGAGAACAGAGGTAACGCAAGCGAAAAAAATGTAGATGCTTTTTTTTCAGCGGGATATACCAAAGAAAATTTAGTTGACCTAATCCTACAGGTAAGCGATAAAACAGCTATGAACTATTTGCACAATCTTACCAAAGTCCCTGTAGATTTTCCTTTAGCTCCAACAATTTAAAATGAATACATTTGCGAACTAGCTGTAAAGCCGGTTCGCAAATTTTAAACAAACAGGATGGAAAATATAAAACAACACCTGCCTTTATCACCTTGTACCCCAGAAACAGTTCTTCAAAAAGTACAATTGGCAGAAAATGCATGGAATATCCAAGACCCGGAAAGAATATCCAAGGCTTACCCTATAGATGGCCGGGAAAGAAAATCGGCTATTGATGAAAAAAACAGAAAACCAAAGTAATCTTACCTATATATGATGAGTTCAGATACCTATACTTTGATTAATCCGCAAACGGGAAACTTAGCATTTAAAGTTTTTTCGTTGAACGGCAGCAGCCATTTCGACCATATTCAGCGACTTAATTATTACTCATTGATTTGGATAAAAAATGGGAAAGGAATTGCAAAATCTGACTTTTCGGAATACGATTTCAGACCAAGTACTTTGTTTGCATTTTCGCCATACCAACCTTTTATGTTTCAAACCGATGAGCACATACAAGGCGTTGTAATAAATTTTCATCCCGATTTTTTTTGCATTCACAAGCATCAGCAAGAGGTAGCCTGTAATGGTGTATTGTTTAATAATATATACAATCCGCCATTGGTAGATGTTGATGAAAATGCAAACAATACCTTTAACATGTTGCTGGAGCAGATAACAGCTGAAATGCAAAACCCTGCATTGGCTCAATATGAATTATTGGTTTCTTATTTAAAAATATTTCTAATTACTGCATCCAGGCTAAAAGCTGAACAACAAACCGAAATCCAAATGAATCCTAAAGAATACAAAGAACCTTTTATCCTTCAAAATCTTAAAAACTATATCGAAATCCATTTTAAAACCAAGCATTCGGCTAGTGATTATGCAGACTTGCTGAATATATCAACTAAAGTATTAGCTAAAATTACTAAGACCCATTTTAATAAAACACTCACTGATTTAATTTCCGAGAGAATAATTATAGAAGCCAAAAGAGAACTGTATTTAACAAACAAAGCGGTTAAAGAAATTGCGTATGAGCTGGGCTATGCAGATGAATACTATTTTAGCAGATTTTTTAAAAACAATACCGATATTTCACCGCAAGCGTACAGAAATACGGTTGGCTTTGGAAGAGCAATGGTGTAACACAACCTCTTTATCTGATAGGTTAATAAATATAAAGCCTAACTCTAATCAGAGTTTCTCAACTGTTTGAAGCCGAACAATTCCTGAGGATGAATTTCTAAACCTTCAAAAACTTACTCGTATCCGGAATACTTTTAACAACGGAATGTGTGATCACTGAAGTGAAAAAAGACGAACCAGCTATACCCATGGGTGGTTGAATGTAAGGAATGATATAACGGTCAGCGACCGAGACAAATTAATATATAAACCGTTCTGCTTTGTAGGGCGGTTTTTTGTTTTATGGTTACCGCACGATAATGTCGTGCAGCTTTGTTTTTTATATTACTGGAATCTTTAATCTATGCTATTATAAACCATACGAAAGGAGTCATGCGGAAGCGGGATTTAAATTTTCGTAAAAGTAATCCGCAAAGAACCATTTTTGTTTTTGATTTTTTTATTAATTTCACCAAAAGAAAATGTTTTTTTGCTACGCCGTTTTTAATATAAAAATTTGGTTTTCAAAGCTCTAAAACTGCAAAGCCATTTTTATTTGTCTGTAATTTTACACAAAATTAGAAAATTGAAACAAAATTCATACAAAGAATATTTTGACACTTTAAAATATTATCTAACAATTCTTAATATTGATAAAGGTAAAGGACTTCTTGGTTGTACAGAGGAAGAAATAGAAAGTATAAAATCTAAAAAAGAAAACTTTCCACTTGCATATGAAGAATTTTTGCGAAGTATTGGCAAAAAATTTTTATTTGAATTTATGGATGCTGAAGATATGGCATTTGAAGATTTAGATTATATTAATGAATTTGCAAGTGAAGTATTTAGCAATAATTCTTTGAAATTAGAAAATGAATTTTTAGTAATTTCAGAAAGAAGAAATGATTATATATCTATAATTTTTACGGAAAATGAAAACCCTCCGGTTTGGATGATGAGTGAGTATTGGAACGAAAAAGATGGAGAGAATTTATCAATCAGAACAAAATCATTTACAGACTTAATGAATGTGTTTTTTAGACAGACATTACAAAATCACACAGCGTCTTTTCATTTTGTTTCAAGTAAAATAAAAGATACTGAAAAATACATTCGGAATAAATATATTTCCTGGGGCAAAGGTCTAAATCAAATAAAAGAAAAAATTGATGATAATAAAACTGAAAATAGTTTAGTTAATCAGCTAAACCAATATTTTCTTGATTATTATTTACCTAATAAAAATGCTTTTGCCGAAATATTGAATGATAATAAATCTAAACAAAGTAATAAACAAGAAGGAAAAACTATTATTGAAGGTAGTAAAGCAAAAGAGTACAATTCTGAAAAAAAACAAACACTGTTAGAGAAATTTTTTAATCTCTTTAAATAAAAACTACAGACAACATAGCATTGCCAAAAGCAGGGCTGAAGGAATTCTATTTAAGTTTTGTGCTAAAAATCCTCCACATCGCCAAACTGTGAGCCATTTGGCGATAATTTGAACAAAATCCGTAAAAATTGAAAGCCTTTCTGTAATATTGAAAATCTATTGGAAACAGAAACATATAATTTTGCATTAAAAAAATTTGAACAAAACGTATAACATAACAGAATTTCTTTCCTACTTGAATTTGGAACCACCCAAAAACAAGCATATCCACTTTACCCAATATGGAGCTGAACAGAAAATGCGTCAGCAGTCAAAACCAATCAATATCGATTTTTATTTGTTGGCAATAAAATGTGGTTACGACAAAAGCAAGAATATAGGACAATCAAAATATGATAAAGCCGATTCGTATGTATACTTCGACCAACCGCAAAACACCCTGGAATGGAATATTGAAAGTCAAATAAGCGGCTATCATATTTTACTGGATACAAAACTCTTTAAGCGTTTCGCCAAAGAATATTCCTTTCTAAATTATACAAATCACGAAGCACTTTTTCTTACAAAAGACGAGGAAAAAGAACTTTTAGACTTGTTCGCAAAGGCCTATAAAATCTATTCACAAGATTCATTTTCCCAAGACATCTTATTGTCCTATGCTTCGTTGATTCTATCTTACATCCATACCTTTTACAAACGGCAGTTTGAAACTCGTGCCAATATTTACAATAAAGTAGTTGCGGATTTTTACGAAAATCTGGAAAACTACTTTGAAAATGAGAATGAAATTAAATTGCCATCGGTTCAATATTTTGCTAATAAGGCCAATCTTTCTACCAATTATTTTGGCGACCTGATAAAACAGTTTACGAGCAATTCGCCACAGGAACACCTTAATCAACACATCCTTCAACTTGCGAAAAACCAACTGCGACAAACAACCAAATCTGTAAGCGAAATTGGTTATGAACTTGGTTTTGATTCGGCATCTTACTTTACCCGGTTTTTCAAAAAAGAAACAGGTATTACACCCTCCGTTTTCCGCAATCAGTAAAAAGTGAAACTGATTCCGTAAAACCTGAAAACACAATTGACTAAGTCCCCCATATTTTTGTACTGTAATTTAAAAACAGTAATTTAAAAAGTTATCTAATGAAAAAAGTAACATTTAAAAACAGAAATTGGAATGTAGCAGCAGTATTGCAGTTCCCAAAAGATTTTGACGAAAACAAGAAATATCCAACGATTGTTTGCGCTCATCCAATAAGCAGTTGTAAAGAACAGACCTCCGGAAATATTTATGGAAAAGCTTTGGCAGAAGCTGGATTTGTAACTTTGGCTTTTGATGCTTCCAACCAAGGCGAAAGCGGAGGAAATTTACAATATATTGAAGACCCTGCTTTACGCGTTGAAGACTTCCGATGTGCAGCTGATTATTTGACTACTCTTGATTATGTTGATGAAAACAGAATTGGAGTGATGGGAGTTTGCGGAGGTGGAGCCTATTCTGCCAATGCGGCAATGACCGAACGTAGATTTAAAGCTGTTGGAACAGTTGTGGCAGCTAATTATGGCAGAGTAATGAGAGAAGGAGACTATACAGCAGATTCGGCGATAAAAACCCTGGAAGCGGTTGCCGCTCAGAGAACAGCCCAAGCTCGTGGAGGAGCAGACCTGATTACACAATATATTCCAAACTCTGAAGAAGAAAGAAAGCAGGCAGGAATGGAAGATATTGACATCATTGAAGCAGTTGATTATTATAAAACCCCCAGAGGACAGCAACCAGGTTCACCAAACAAATTGCGTTTTGATAGTTTTGATAAAATTATTGCATGGGATGCCTTTCATCTAGCGGATCATTTATTGACCCAACCATTGCAAATAATCGTAGGCGATAAAGTGGGGGTATTTGGTTCTTACAAAGACGGATTTGAACTTTTTGGAAAGGCAGCTTCTAAAAATAAGAACATCCACGTTGTTCAAGGTGCAAGTCATTATGATTTGTACGACCAACCCAAAGCAACAAGTGAAGCATTGGAAAAACTGATTCCGTTCTTCAAAGAAAACTTATAATAACGTTTAACGAATTTTAAATGCTGAAGCGATTTTAAGAATGGTATCAACCCTCGCTAGCACGACTGTATTATGCAATTTTAACTTTTAGATGTTATTAAAATGTTTAAACCATACGAAGGATTCGTACGGTAGCAGAGCATTAGTAAGACAATTTAATACTAACCGTTCTACTTTTTGTGGAGCGGTTTTTTATTTGGATTATAGTTTTCTGTAAGGAAATAGTATATTTAAATTTTAATTTAATGATTACCCAATCAACACAACATTAGCGCAATTATATATATTGTATATTGGCAATGTGCAAATTTGGATCTTGTATGCAAGCTTAAACCGAAAAATCCTTAAATATCGAAACTATGAAACAAATATTATTTATTTTACTGACAATTTCAATTTTCTTAACTTCTTGTGATGAGAAGAAACAATTTAAAATGGAGAAGCAAATATTAAATAAAACAGAATTAAAAGACATAATTGGCAAAACATACGAATTCAATTACTCAGACAAATATGTGTATCATATAAAATTTGAATCGGATTCTACAGTTAACTGGAAATTAGTAAAAGGAGAATTTCCGGGAGCAAGAGAAGAAACTGACAAGTATATTTCTACTCAAATAAATGAAAATGTGCTTTTTGTTTCCTGGGTTGAAAAAAGTGGATTGGGATATTGTAATATAATGGACTTTAACACAAATAATTTGACAACTCACGCAAGACAAGATAATTCTGTTTTTGTTAATCCCGGTAAATTTAAGGAAGTCAAATAAAGCCTTCATATAAAAAGAGTTTTGTGTCAGGCGGACTGAAATGCAAAACTCAACGGCAGTTTTTCAATTGAACTTTAGTAATCTTATCAGCTATTGTACTTTGATTTCCCACCCGAGCGCAAAGCCCAAACCGTTAAGCCAGTCAGGAAAGCAACCTCCCAACTCAATATAACGAAAAATAAATTTAACTGAAAATTATAAAAAATAACAATCACAAATTTACATTCTCCACAAAATGATCTCAAATAAAAATTTAGCAAGAACTGCAGGCTTTTGCTACTTGATTGTAATAGCTACAGGGCTATTTTCAGAAGTTTTCGTAAGACAGGCATTAAGGGTGTCAAACGATGCATTAACAACGGCTCACAATATTCAGACTAATGAAATGCTTTTTCGTTGGGGGTTTGTGGCTGACCTAATCAATTTTGTAGTTGGCATACCCACAATATTGATAATTTATCATTTTTTTAAAAAATCAAATAAAATTATACTGCAAATCGCTTTAGCATTGGTTATTATCCAAACAGCAATTATTGCAGTCAATCTATTAAATCAAATCACACCATTATTACTATTAAGCAATGACACTTACTTGAATACTTTTCAGCAAAACCAACTCGCAACACTTGCTCTTTTGTCCTTAAATATTCAGGCACAAGGTTATGGAATTGGTTTAGTGTTTTTTGGATTTTACTGTATATTAATTGGATATGTAATTTTTAAAACAAATGCCATCCCAAAAATTATTGGATTAGCTTATGCAATAGCAGGAATATGCTACTTGATCAATAATTTTACAATGTTTCTGTCAAAAGGATTTGTAAATCCTTTGTTCATTTACCTTGCAATTCCGATTTTTTTAGGAGAACTATCTCTTTGTTTGTGGTTACTCATAAAAGGTATCGACATATCAAAACTAGAAAACAACAGATGAAAATCAATACACTTGAAAATGCCTGAACCATTATACCAAAAATGAGAAGGGCTTGAAACCCGAAACAATACTTTTGAAGACATTTTGTAAGTTTCCCTGATTTCCACAATAAAATAAGTAATACGAAGTCTCCTGACTTCGTATTTTTATAATCTTCCCATCTAAAATACCTCACTCTCGCATTTTCTATCCCCCAACTTTTACCTATATTTGTTTCTATAACATACACAAATATGCAAAACAAAAAAATACATCAGGGGAGAAATATCAAGCGTTTTCGGGAGATGCTGGGCATCAAGCAGGAGGCTTTGGCTTTTGATCTTGGTGAAGACTGGAACCAGAAGAAGATTTCGCTTTTGGAGCAGAAAGAAACTATTGAAGATCTTTTGTTGCAAAAGATTTCCGAAGTGTTGAAAATTCCGGTGGAAGCTTTTCAGAATTTTGATGAAGAGCAGGCAATTAATATTATTTCTAATACTTTCGATAATTGTCAGCAACCAGCTTCTATTTTCTATAATTCTACACTTAACCCTGTAGATCAATTGATTAAAGTACACGAAGAAAAAATTGCGCTCTACGAAAGAATGCTGAAAGAAAAAGATGAGATGATGACCAGGCTGGAGGAGCTGATACAGAAATAAAAAACGCCTCCTATTAAGATATGGACAGAGCCCTCATTAAATATGTCAACGAAAGTTTGTCCGCAGAATTGCGAGAAATCTTAACATCAAAACGTGCAGGATATGAGAATGGGTTAACTATTCATGAAAAAGCCATTATTTATCACTACACAGATTCAGGATATGACTCTTTAAATGAACGATTAAGAAATGGGCAAGATATCAATGATTTTGGACTTTTTTTAAATCATAGCTTAGATAAATTACCAGATTACCAAGATCTTTGTTACCGTACCATTCGGTGTCCAAAAAGAGATCTTGAAAAATATTACTCAGCACTCAAGAACAATGGCATTATTATTGAGAAATCTTTTTTATCTTGCAGTAAATCAAGACTATTGGCACTTCAATTCAGTGAGAGCCCCGTCTTCATAATTTTATCAAAAAGAGGAAAAGATATTGAAAAAATCGCTAAATTTGGAGTAGATAGTGGACAAAACGAAAAAGAAATTGTATTTAAATCGGGTTCAAGATTTAAAGTATTAGACATTAAGGAATCAGAAAATAAAATTACGATAACGTTAGAAGAGGTATAAAAATGGATTTAATAAAAGAATATTATAAAAATACAAATTTCAAAAATGACTCTGATTTTTTTGAGAATTTGGAAGACATTTTTATGTTCGGAAATATTAAATCTGAATATAAAAACAATGATTTTATCAACCATAAAGAGTTAATCAATTCACACCTAATAGATTTTCTTAAAAGTTTATTATCAAAAGATTTATTAACCAACAAAAAAGAAAAAGTTGCTGCTATTAATTTGATTTCAGAAATGGATCTTAGAAATGAATTTTTGGAATTAATTAAAGAGAAAAACAACAATAATACAGCTGAAATTTCTGAGAGATTAGGAGCTAAGTTTATGTCATCAGTAGATAAGAATAAACATTAATATGTACTGAAAAAGACTTTCACTATAAAGTTTTACTATACTATATGAAATTTTATACTCATAATAACCGTTCTATTTTTGGAGCGGTTTTATCTTTTAAATTCTGTTACTTTTCGATGATAAATTATCCAACTCTTTTTTATCTTTCCAATTCTCTTCTATATTTATTTCAACAAATAACCAATCAATGGTGCGGACATCCCTCCATGCTAAGTTTCTCCCGAATTTGTATCAATAAAAATCCTCCCTACGCAAACTCTCCCAACTCTGCTACTCTAAAAACTAAACCCGAAGTCTTCCCCACTTCGGATAGCAATGTATCAAACAACACAAGAATGGGACACAGATCTTTTTTCATTTTCTTATAAATTCAGATAGAATCATGTTATATTATTGCATAATTTAAATGTTCAACAAGAATTTATATTAAATTCTTTTTTGATATTTTCGTAGCAAATCATTACAATCACATCATATATGGGAATAACAATTCATTTTGAAGGACAACTTAAAAATGAAGAAAACTACAATACATTTATAAAAAAAGCAATTGAGTATTCATCATTTCAAAACTGGGATTATTTTCAATTTGAAAATGAATCTGTAACTCTGAAAAGAGTAAAAGATGACGAAAATATAGACTATGAAGGTCCTACCAAAGGTGTTCATATACAACCTCACGAAAATTCAGAACCCTTAATTTTCGAGTTTGATAAAGATTTGTACATTCAGGAATTCTGCAAAACACAATTTGCATCCACTGAAATACACATAAAAATAATTGAATTACTTGAGATTTTAAAAGAATATTTCGAATGTCTCAATGTTGTTGATGAAGGAGAGTATTGGGAAACAAAAAATTATGATCAACTAGAAGAACATTGGGAAAACTTCTATATAGCTATGGATAGAGCAATTCAGGAAAATAGCAGTTTGCAGGGGCCATTCAAACTTAAAAGTGGCAGAATCATTGATCTGATGTAACCCAATATTATAACCACACGAAGGATTCGTGCAGCAGCGGGGAACATTCAACAGTCTCTAAAAAAATAAGAACCCTGAAGTCCGGACTTCGGGGTTCTTATACCTATGCAATTTTCAATTACTCTGAATTTGGAAATTTTAAGGAACTCAGTATAAATGGGCATTTAAAGTGAATACTGATCCATTTAATACTGCTGCAATAAATACTTTAAAATATCTGTAGTAGTTACAATACCTTTTAGGTCACCATTTTCTACCACCGGAACAGAATGAAAACTATGTTCGGATAAAATCTCTGCTACCTCTTTTATGGTAGTATCAGGATTTACAGTGAGAGGAGCTTTTGTCATCACCTGCGAAATAGTAAATACGTCGTATACCACTGCTGACACAGGAACATCTTCCGCATCATCCGATTGTTCTACATCCGCATAGCTGATTTTTAATAAATCACTATAACTTAATACTCCTAATAACTTTTGATTTTCTACAACCGGAATATGCCTGATTTTATTTTTTTTAAATAAACTTTCAGCCTCATACAATGATTGTGTAAGATTAAGTGTAATCAGCTCTTTGGTCATAATTTGGGAAATTGGAACTCTTTGTTTCATACCATTTTTGTTTAGATTATTGTGAAAATTAACAATGAAAAACGAACCCTAAATCCCTTTTTCATACTCAAAGTTAGCGAAGAAACACCCGCCTTATCATACAATTACGGCTGATATTTATCAATTTTTCCCGTTGTATGATATGTTAAATATCATGATTGCATTTTTGTGATTTCCCAAAAGACTTTCTAACTTTAGTATATCATTTTCAATACCTTACCAAAAATCAACCTGTTTTTTGCATGCAGGCAAAGCAGATCTTGATGCTGCAGGAAAATATCTCTGCCTGACCAAAAGCATATGATAATTCTCTTCAACTTTTTCCTATCTTTAAACCACAAATATTCGCTTAAAACCGGTATTAAAAATAAACCTGAATCACTGAAAGAAAGTTAAACAGAATCCAACACTGAAACGCATGCCATTGAAAACAAAATTATTATTCCTGTCATTTTTAAGTTCACTGCTCGCCCATGCACAGACGCTTAACTTTAAAAGTCTCGCCAATATGTCTGTGGGCAGAGGTGCTGCAACCAGTATCATTGTGGATGATAATATCTATGTGATCAATGGATATCTGGCAAGCGGAGGTAACGCCAATTATATTGAAAAATATAATATTACGGATAATAAATGGAGTGTTCTCACTGCTACTCTCAGTCCCAAAAAATTTGCTAATTCGGAGACTTACAATAATAAAATTTATATTTTTAACGGTTGGGGAAACAGCCATCTTGAAATTGTAGACCTTGCCACGCATAAGGTAACGAAAGGAGCTGTTAACCGTTCCTATACAGGAAATGCAGGTTCTGCTATTCATAATGGCAAAATATATGTGTTTGGTGGCAGCGGACTCAACGGCGCTGCAACTACTGTATTTTCTAACAGATTCCAATATTACGATATTGCTTCCAATACATGGCATCCATTACCTAATATGCCCACCGCCAGAGAAGCAAAAGGCAAAATAGTGAACGATAAGCTTTATGTCATTGGTGGTTTCAACGGTACTTCATCCCGCCTGATCAATGTTTATGACCTCAACACCAATCTGTGGACCGATCAATTTACGATGCCTGCCGGGATATCCGGACATTCATTAGCGGTATCCGGTGATAAGATTTTTATTGCCGGAGGTTACAATAATCAGACTTTTCTGGCCTATTTTGATACAACAACCCATAAATTCCATCAGCTATCATCCAATATGATTCCCCGAAGACACGCCGCAGCAGAGGTATATAATAATAAATTATACATCCTCGGCGGAAGTACAACGTCTGTAACGAAATCAGCTATTAAAAGTATACAGGCAGCCGATATTACTGAGAATGCCCTCTCTTCAGATACAGCCAGTAAAGATCATGAAACTAAAACAAGAGTGTATACCAATGCACAAAGAGATGGCTTTATCATCAGCAATAAAAATAACAGCAATCAATTTGAATTTACCGTTTACTCTTTAGATGGAAAGGAAATAAGTAAAGGTTTTGCTTACTATAATAAAACGATAGATTTATCCAGAGTAAAACCCGGAAACTATATTTTCAGTTTTAAAAATGAGAAAGGGGTTTTGCAGAAGATTAAAATTTTCAGGTAATTAGGTTATAATTTAATTACCCATATCTTGTTAATACGTATCCCATTTTCATCTGGCTGTACTTATTTATTGTATAATTCAACATATAAACAATGAGAAAATATATTATTTCAGGTATTTTAATTTTATTTTTTCAGGCATTCTCTGCACAGATAAACACTGAGCTTATTAAAAAGAATGTCACTGAAAATCCACAGGAAAATTTTTATAAACTTTTAGATGTATTTAAAGTAAATCCTTCTGAATTGACGCAGGAGCAGTTGAATCAATTGTATTATGGAAGTAAATTCATAAAAATTGATTACACCATTGGAAATTATAACAGTGAATCCGGTACATTCTGGAAACCTGCTCAAAAAAGACTATCAAAAAGTAAAGCGGAAAAAATGCTTGCTGAGGCAGAATCAAAATACGCCATCAATCCTCTTAATAAAAATTTACTGGATGATATGATGAATATTTACCGCGCACTTGATGATCATAAAAAAAGAGAATTATGTGCTAAGCAAAAAGATGTAATCATTCAAACGATAGAAAAAAGTGGTGACGGGAAAAGTGAAGAGACTGCAATTTGTGTTTTAACCCCTGGTGAAGTTTTACAACAGCTTGAAAACCTTGCTACCTCAGGACCAAGAGCTGAATTCAGTCAGAAAATGAGACAACTTTCAGACGGAAGCATTCTAACCATTTATAAAATTGGAGACAGAGAAATATTTGTAAAATTAGTGGGCGGATATTTTTTTTAAATGGCATTCTACTAATAGTATAAAAACAATAACTTGCAACCGTAAAAAACACTATGATTAAAATGAATTTAAATTTTAGTCCTGCTAAAATTGATGAAGCTATCAGAAAAAACTCAAAAAGAAGTTCTATGATATTAGATTTAGCTAACACTTCTTCATACACGAGTGATGGAAAATTATTTTATGGAAGAGAGTTTAAAAATCGAATTGAGGTTACAAGAATAAAAACTCTTTTTTCAAAAGTTCTTCCCACCCTAATTATTGTTTTTAAAAAGAACGATTTTCAAAATCCTAATTTAAGATTAAGTTTTTTCGGATATATATGGTTTTCAATTCTCTTGTTTATATTTTTGTTTGCTTTTATCAAAAAAATTATCGATCCGGACTTTCAAGGAGATCTTGTATTAGTTGCACTTTTAACAGCCTTTTTTTACTCATTATTTGGGATAGAATTCTATCTCACTAAAAAAGTTTTTAATAGACTCAAATTAAGAATCCGAGACTAAAATATGATGTATATTATCAATAGAATAGTTAACAGCTGAGTTTATTTCTATCATTCAAATCCCAGAGTTTATAAATTACATTACAATAAGCCAGAAGACTTTCAGAAATATTCAGGAGTAAAACATCCATACAACAACATGAAAAAAGCATTTGAATTTCTCACCCATTTAAAAGAAAACAACAACCGGGAATGGTTTGCCCAACATAAATCCGAGTACGATGTCATTGTAAAAGAAAACAAAGCTTTTTTTACTCAGATCTATCATGAACTTCAGGAGCATGACCAGCTGAAGGGAATTCATATTTTCAAGATTTACAATGACGTTCGTTTTTCCAAAGACAAGACACCCTATAAAACCAATTTTGGTGTTGGATATTCGCGGTCGAAACCCATGTTGAGAGGCGGATATTATATTCAGCTGGAACCCGGCAACAGTTTTGTAGGAGGCGGTTTTTGGGGTCCGGAAGCCAAAGATTTACTTCGTATCCGTAAAGAATTTGAAATCAGCAGCTCAGAAATTGAAAAAATTATCTCAGATAAGACTTTTATACAATATTTTGGAGAACTCAAAGGTGATGCTGTAAAAACAGCTCCGCGAGGTTTTGATAAAAATCATCCGTCTATAGATTTAATCCGGAAAAAGCAATTTGTTGTAATGCGGAAATTTACAGACAAGGAGGTTTTATCAGACAATTTTCAAAAAGAAGCACTGCAAACCTTACTTGCCATGAGACCTTTTTTTGATTATATGAGTGAAATTCTGACCACGGATTTGAACGGAGAACCTTTATTTTAAAAAGTCATGAAAAAAATGCTCTTATTCATTTTTACCTCTTTCATAATATTTGGTTGTTCTAAGAATTCTCAGAAAACAAAATCCATGGATTTTCGCAGTTTTAAACTTCAGGCTCCTAAAGACTGGAGCAAGTTGAAACTGGGTGCATATGATAGTAATGCCGGAATTATCATTACAAAAAATAATGATTCGATTTTTTATGATTACGGACCTTATTCCTATACATTAGAAGAAAATGTCACGATTATTAACAGAAAAGATTTCAACAAACTTCTAGCAGTGAATCCAAAGGCTGATACAACACAATTTATTGTCATTGATAAAAATGTAAATAGAGAAGATTTTGTCAAAAGTAAAATAACCTATAAAAAAATTGATGGGCACAAGGTAAAAATATTAGAGCCCAAACAAGTGGGAAAAGGAATAACAGGAGTTTATATTGACAGCCTCAAGACTGGACCAATAGGAAAAATCAGATTCAATCTATATGGTACAAATCTGAAAAAAGAAAGTCAGGTAGAACTTTTAAAAGCAATTCATACATTACAGTTTACACAATAATATTCAGGACACAGAAAAAATCAGATTTCCTTTTTTTATGTTAACCAATTAAAAAAACATGAAAATAAAAATTCTTCTCATTTTTTTATTCTTCGTCAATGCTGTCAAAGCACAAATCACGGAGAAAATAACCATTCCCAATGGCGTGGTTTATCATTATGCAGATGATAAAATCAACGAAAAAGTAAAAAAAACACTTAATGAGAGCCTAACCAATACAACCAATTATGATGTACTGGGAAATAATTTAATTATAGGACCAACTCTGTGGAAAAGATTTAAAAATATAGAAAACTTAAAAAGTATTCCTGATAGTTTGATTTTCTATATAGATGATGTGGAAATTGAGGGGAAAATGGCCAAGAAACCGGATGACTCAAAAAAGATATGGAATGAATTTAAGAAAGAAGTTTTTGGAAATTATCAGATTAGAAAAGCCAATGAAGATGAATTAAAATACTATTGGTCTACCATTTCATTTGACATCGAAGAGCCTTTATTCATTCTGCAAACCGAAAACCAGCGTTATATTTTAAACTTTCTGAAAAAAAATCAGACATTATTCTGGCTTGATGAATTCCCGTATAAAAACTCTTACAATAATCCTATTGATAACGGAACCTATACAACGGAAGGAACAATTAAAACCTATAAAAATGGCAATGAAGTGTATGTTACCGATAAAGGAAACAGAGAAACTAAACTGGAAAAGGTCATATTTTTGACCGGTGATTCTGAATTAAAGGCGAATTCTTCCATTGAGGATATTAAGTCTGTTATTGACAAAACCAACAAGATATTTGAGAATTTGTTTAAAAATTCCAAAAGGGAAGGAAAAATAATGGTCCAATTTGAATTAGGAAAAAAGAAAAATGACATTCAGTTTGCAGTTAAAGATGATCTGGATCTGGAAATTATGAAAGAATTCGAAAAACAGGTAAATGAAGAAAAATATCCGAATTCTAAAAAAGATACCATCAAGTTCCAGCTGCTTTATAAGGTTAATTCTTACAGCGAAACCGAATAAACTTTCTTTTTATTCTATTTTCGCTATCTACTTATTTGTAATTTAGCCGCTGAGAAAAAACAAAACCCATGAAACTGTATATTTTATTTGCTCTTCTTTTTATTTCCAGCATAGTAACAGCACAAGAAAAAGAATATCCATCCATCAAAAAAGGAGATTTTCCGGAAGGCATTTATATGACTTTGGAAGATGTTTTAAATAAAAAGCCTTCTTCAACCGAAGAGGTCTATTTCAAATCCTGTGAAAAGTGTGATTCTCTTGATATGCCGGAAAAAGCATTCTTTTATTTCAAACAAAAAAATAAAAAAGTAAAAATTCCATTAGCTGTTTCGCATAAAGGAGAAATGTATTTTCAGACTTATCGGAAATATACCAACAAGAAAGACAATGGCTATGATCCTGACCAGTATTCAAGATTCTGCAAAGTTTTAAACTATGGAAGATTCATTTATTTTGAAGAAAACATGAAAGGCTTATGGTCCAAGGCTTTTTGGGGAGCATTAAGTCCTCTTACCTACTCTATCAATGGGAAAACCAAAGGAATTGTTTTAGATTTAGACAATAAAGAATTTAATATTCTGCAAAATTGTGATGATTTAAATGATTTCTTATCCAAGCACGATATTCCTGAATTCCAATGTAATTCAGAAACCTTTACCATTGGAGATTTGAGAACAAAAATTGAAGAAATCAATTTGCCTTATCGATAAGCTGATGTTGACAATATATTGAAAGCTGTTCCGTTACAAGAGCGGCTTTATTTGTTTAAAATTTAACCTATGAAAAAAGCATTATTATTCATTCTACCCTTTATATTCAATCTTCTTACTGCTCAGAACAATGACAATATATGTAAATACTTATCTGAAAACCTTAAAGAAAAACCTTTAGAATGTATTGATAAATCGACCTTTAAAGAAAATAATGAAGTATATCAGTTTTTCAAATGGTCTGCATTTCGAGATAATCATTTACTCAGGATAGAAAAAAAAGGACACAAATATATTCTTGTCAAAAAGAAAATATATACAAGTGAATACGATCAGAAGACAGGTGAAAAAAGAAATTCATTGTTTACCATTCTTGTACAGAAAAATTTAACTCAAAAACAATATGTACAATTCATGAAATTACTATCTGAAAATCATTTTTGGCTCAATAACAATTATGATGTTCCTTCAAATTGTACAGACGGAAATGGAATATTTATTTATGCAATGAAGAAAAACAGTCTGTTAAAAATGAGCAATGGCAATTGCGCCCCTCATAATGAATATCTGAATGATCTGTATCAAAAAATAACCAAACTATTTAATCTAAGTACTGAGGCATAAACAATTTTTATTACTTTTATCTCACACAAAATCAAACCACAAAATATAGTCTATGCCTCATTTTATTATAGATTGTTCACAGGATATTCTTCAGCGGAGAATTCCCGATGAATTGATGGATGCCGTTTACGGAGTGGCTGGCGCTACTGGTTTGTTTGCTCCCAATGATATCAAAATAAGAATCCAGCCTTATCAGTATTACAGATTAGGGGAAGGCAAAAAAAATTTTCTTCATGTATTCGGATACATCATGCAGGGACGAAATACAGAACAAAAAGCCAGTCTGTCAAAACAAATCAGTATCCGGCTTTCAGAATTGCTGCCTGATATTTCTTTTCTTTCTGTAAACATTAGTGATTTTGAAGCAGCAACCTACTGCAACAAAGCACTCATCAATCCTGAAAACATTAATAAAGACCGGCATTTCGGATTATAGCACCTTCTTAAAACCTACAAAATATAATACTATGAGCCTAAAAACATTAGTCAACAAAAGCGTACAGTACAACAATTGGGTAGTCAATAAATACATTGACTGGTTATCCACAAAGTCTGACGAACAGCTGAATCAGGAGACAATCTCCAGTTTCCCGACTATCTTAAAAACCCTGCATCATATCTGGCAGACCCAGGAATACTGGTGGAGCCATATTTCAGAGAATAATGATTTTGATTTTACCCAAACAACAGACACCAGCAGTAAAGAAGATGTTTTTAATGCGATAAAAAACAATTCTCAAAAACTGGTGGATTATGTGGAAAGCTTATCTGAAGAAGATCTTGCAAAAAATGTAAAGATAGAATCCCAATGGTTTCAGTGCAATTTTTCAAAATACGAATATATCCAGCATGTTATTCTTCACGGAACATATCACAGAGGACAAATTGTAACAATGGGAAGAAATATCGGAATCACGGATGCACCCATGACCGATTTTAATTTCTGGAATATTTACAAAGATCAGCAATAAAACCAATCAATTTGTGGATAAGTCTGATAAAGAATTTCACATCATCAACTTAAATACTATTAAATCATTGATTTAAAACAATTTAAATCAAAAACAAACCGTTATCCACATTTCAAAATATCTGTGGATAACTTTTTATCCTTGAATATACCTCTGTGGATAAACTATGGATAACTTTTTGATGAATTAAAAAGTTATCCATAATTACCTGTATTTCTTTAATTTACAATAAATATAAATTTTCGCAAAATTCCCATAATACAAGATCATGTTGATAAGTTTTGTGGATAACTTATCCGCATTTTTAGAGTGAGTTTCCATTTATCTGCGGTAACAATTCTTATATGATCACTGCGATTTGTAAATTTGATTTATAATAACCAATACTCACAATTTTAAATGGAAAAACACACAGTATCATCAGACGGTCAGAAAATATGTTACAAAGAATCCGGAAGCGGAAAAACAACCCTAATCTTCATTCATGGATGGCTTGGGAATGCTGAATGGTGGGACGCTCAGCAAAAATATTTAAACAGTCAGTATCACATTGTACAAATGGATCTCGCAGGGCACGGAAAATCTGATTCCTCAAGAAAGGAATGGACGAGCGCCGGATATGCTGATGACATTAAAGCAGTTGCCGATACTGTGAAATCAGATGCAATCATTCTTATAGGACATTCTATGTCCGGCGCCTATGTACTTGAAGCTTCTTTGAAAATACCAAAGGTAAAAGCTCTGATTCTGATTGATACCCTGAAAAATCTGGATGAAGCTTTCACAGAACAACAGGCTGAAGAAATTTTATTCACACAGTATATGACGGATTTTAAATATGCGGTGGAAAACTTTTTGCCTCAATACCTGTTTGTTGAGCAAACTCCTGCTGACGTAAAAGAAAGACTGCAGTACGAATTTCTTCAGAATAAGCCTGAACTAGCCATCAACCTTCTCAGACCTCTATATAAAACGGATTTCAATACCATTGCGAAACAAGTTCAAATACCAGTTATTGCCATCAATTCTGATGCCTCTCCTACTGATCTGGAAGCAAACCGTAAATATTTGAAAAACTATGATTATGTTATTATCGAAGGAGTCGGACATTATCCTATGCTGGAAAAACCGGATGAGTTCAATGCTATTTTAGATAATGTCCTGAAAAGACTGATTTGAAATATATGATAAAAATGATAACTAAAAAAATGGGAAACCATGGCTAAAGCAAATAAAACTAACGAAACTGACGTAAACGTAACTGATTTCATTAACTCATTTGTAGAAAAAAATGAAAAAAAATCGGATAGCTTTCAATTAATACAATTGATGAGTGAATGGTCGGGATTTGAGCCTAAAATGTGGGGACCAACCATTATCGGATTTGGAAGTTATCATTATAAATATACAAGCGGACATGAAGGCGATATGCCGCTCATAGGCTTTTCACCACGTAAAGCAGAGTTTTCACTGTATGTTTATTCGCCTACCGAAGAAAGCAAGCGGTTATTGGATGACTTTGGAAAATTTAAAATGGGAAAATCCTGCATTTACATCAAGAAGCTTTCTGACATCAATATTGACATCTTAGAAAAAATATGCAGGACAACCATTGCTTATTTAAATGAAAATCATGAATGTGCCTGTAGAGAAAAATAATGTAAGCTGATTCGTCATCAATTTCTTCTCCAATTCAAAAAACTTCCCGAAATTAGCAGTCTGTGCGTTAAATACTATTCAATGAAATAAAAATTTAAATTACAACATACAGCAAAACTTAGTATAAGTTTTCTTCGGGGCAGGGTGTAATTCCCTACCGGCGGTTACAGTCCGCGACTCCTTTTTTCTGAAAGGACTGATCTGGTGAAATTCCGGAACCGACAGTTAAAGTCTGGATGGGAGAAGAAAATGAGATGACCAATAAGAGTCCTAATGGATTCTTGTTGCGTTGTATTTCATTTCCATGTACCGAAGAGTATTTTAACTTTTAAAAGTAAAATAACATGGAAAAATTATTAGAACAATTCGGAGCTAGCTCCAGAGAACGTGTAGAAAAAGCACTTCAAACATTACAAAAGGGAAAAGGTATTCTTTTAGTAGATGACGAAAACCGTGAAAACGAAGGTGATATCATCTTTCCCGCTTCCACGATTACAGAACAGGACATGGCACTTCTAATCCGTGAATGCAGCGGGATCGTCTGCTTATGCATTTCTGAAGAGAAAAGCCGCCACCTCAACCTTCGCCCTATGGTGGAAAACAACAATTCAAAAAATCAAACTGCCTTTACCATTTCCATTGAAGCTAAAGAAGGTGTGGAATCAGGAGTTTCAGCAAAAGATCGTATAACCACAATCAAAACAGCGATAGCATCAGGCGCACAGGCAGAGCATATTGCCAGCCCCGGGCATGTTTTCCCGCTGATTGCCAGAAAAGGTGGTGTATTTGAAAGACGTGGACATACCGAAGGAAGTGTAGACCTTGTAAAAATGGCCAACCTGGGTGAAGATGCTGTACTTTGCGAACTAACTAAGGAAGATGGTTCTATGGCAAGGCTTCCGGAAATTGCAGACTTTGCTCTCAAAAAAGGAATGAGTGTGGTAACCATTGAAGATATTTATGCTTACCGTAAAATGATAATGAGTAACTAGACCTAAACATTTTTTAACGCACACACCGCCTGTTGAACCGATCAACAGGCATTTTTTATTAAAAACTCAACCAAAAGGCAATTAATTTGATAATTGAATGCCATTTTTTATTTACATTTAACAAAAATTTTTGACTATGAGAAAATCTTTACTCCTTTTATTAGGAGCTTCTGCCATGCTTTCTGCGCAGATTACGCTTACAAAAGCAGCCAATGATCCTATTTCCGGAAATATTGTTAATTACAACAACACAACCGGCACCGTAAACAATTCTGCAACAGGACCTAACGCAACATTTTCAAATGGAGGACTTACCATGGGAGCCGCGTCACAAACAACCTATTCAACTCCTTCTTCTACTGAAATAGCAACTTTCCCGGGTTCTAATCTTAAAATGGTAGACGGCTCAACAACCGTTTATTACAAAAGTTCTTCCACTAAACTGGAAATTACAGGAATTGTAAATACACAGGCAACTTTAAACTTTAATGTGGATAACGGTACTCACATTAATTATCCAACAACTTACGGACCTGCACAAAACGACACTGCCAAAGGAACTTTCTCCTCATCATCTGCCAGCGGATTGTTCAGTGGTACAATGACTGCCATTGCTGATGCATATGGAACTTTAATTATAGGCAATCAAACATACAGTAATGTTCTCAGAGTAAAATTCACACAGAATTTAAATCTGTATTCATCTCTGGACGTTACTTATTCCAACCCTATCGGAGCAATAACCAATACAGCATATTCTTATTACGATGCTTCTCACAGGTATGCTCTGCTTAGTTCTACAAGCGGAAATATCAGTATTCCATTGTTGAGTATCAACCAGAATGTAAAAACTTCATTTGCATTAAGTGAAACATTTCTGGCGGTAAACAATGCAGTGAAAAAAGAAAACCTAGTGGTTTATCCAAATCCTGCACAGGATTTTATCAGTTTCAAAGGAAATACAGATCATTATTCCAAAGCAAATATTTACAGTCTGGACGGAAAACTGGTTAAAACTTCAGACGTAAAATCCGGAAATATACAGATCTCAGATCTTCCTCCTGCATCCTATTTCATTCAGATCAGTGGAAAAAATGCTGCAGACACAAAGAACACGAAATTCATTAAGAAATAATAAAGCAAAATCCCCGCTCCTACAAATGAGCGGGGATTTCTTATTAACATTCAAAATAGCTTCTAAAAGGTAGCTGCAGGAGCAGTTTCGTTATTAAGCTTTCGCTGAATTTCTGTTTTTTTTCCTTTCGAGAAATCATAACTCAGCCCTAATACAAACATGGATTTATTGTTCATAATCTGTGTATGTACCTTATAATCTACCAGGCTTTCCGATAAACTTTTTGTTTTATACTCTGAAGGCATTCCTATCCAATACATCCCTGTGGAAAAGGTCCAGCTTTTATGTTTATAGTTCACAAAAATATTATTTTGGTTTTCATTCGTATTCAGGAATGCTCCACTAAGGCTATACACCGGAATATTAAACTGGTACTGAACGGAGAAAGATTTATATTCTGAAGAAATCGAAAAATAATTTCCCAAATAATCATTCTTTATCAAAACACCTTTACTTGTTTTCACAGTTTCGGAAGTAGGTGTGATCACAGCCTTTATAACCAAAAGGCTATTCCCGAAAGGTTTATAAGAACCTGTTAACTGAACTCCATATCTCTGAGCATTTTTTCCGTTTTCGTAAGTTAATGCATATCCATTCAATACCTCATCCTGAACATAGTACTGATTGATCACCCTGTTGGTATATCGGTAAAATAAACCTGCATTAAAATCAAAATACTTATTATTAAAAGAATAGATAAGGTTATTAGAAAAAACCTGTTGGGATTCTAAAAAAGGATTTCCCCTCTGAACAATATTAGGTACCAACTGTACCACATTACTACTCAAAGCATTACTCCATGGACTTACCGGATTATAACTTACCGTAAAACGAAGGTTGTGATTTCCTTTAATCTGATAGGCTAAAATAACCTTTGGAGTAAAAGTCCATTCATCAAAAGTATTTTCTGCACTTTTATTGTGAATATTGGTAAGCCCTGCTCCGATACGATAGCTAAATTGATCAACTTTTCCGGCAAATTCACTATAAAAATACTGTTCCAGATAGTTGACATTGTATTGGGAATATCCTGCAAGATTATTCAAATCATTGGATATAGAAGACCTTGAAATACGGTATCCGGATGAAAGTTTTCCTGCCTTGAAATCATGTATATGCGCCAGCTCTCCAACCCAGCTCGTTTGTTTTGCTTTCAATACCATATCATTATCATACACAGACAATCCTGAACCTACTATCCATTCTTTGGCTGTTTCTGTAGTATTGGTAGTGTAATGAGAACCTAATACATTAATACTTAACTCATCTTTTTCACCAATTTTTTTAGAAAAATAAAGATCCAGCTTAGGAATCACATAATCCGAACCATTATTTTTGAACATATTATGTTCTTCCTTCAGATTATCTTCAGTAAAGACACTTTGTCCTACTCCTTTCGAAAATCTGCTGAAAATATCCATATTCAGCTTTGTCTGAAAAGCATAATCGTCAGGAACAAATCTCGTATAACGCAAAGCAATATTCTGGAAAGTATATCCAAAATGATCTTTGCGGTTTTCATCAGAGCGGTAATGCTTCCCGTTCAGCTGATAATCATAGATACTGTTGACTCTTCTGTCATTATAATCTCTGAGGTTGAGGGAATACTCAAGTCCGAAATTATTTTTTCCTTTTGTATAATTAGCATAAGCAGAACCATTCACAAAACCGGTATTCAAAGCCGCAGACACATCTGCCCCGAACATATACCCTGTTTCTGTAGATTTTGTCAGAATATTAACTACCGTATCTGCTCTTGTCGCCCATCTTGCAGGAGGAATATCATAGTACTCTACTTTCAAAACCTCGTTGGGCGCAACACTACGGATCTGCATATCTGTAGCTTCAATCCCGTTGATAAGAAATAGTATGGTTCCTCCTTTAGTACTCGTAATGGTGTTTTCTACCGGATTCAGCTGCAATTCCGGAAGGGTACGAAGCAGATCTTTTGCATACTGGGCCTTTTCCAGTGCTTCTTTATCAAAAGTATAAACGGCTTTGTCTGCAAATTGCTTTTTACGCTGTGATTTCAAAATAACTTCCTGAATTTCTTTAGTGGCTGCTGCATCCATTGTATCATTCTTCTTCTCCTGTGAAAATATAAAAGCACTGCAAAGAAAGAAAATGGTATATATAGTTTTTTTCATGTCTGAAGATGAATTATACTATCAGGACAATCAATTCCCGGTAAATATTACATTTATAAAAGCAAACAAATAAATAATTGACCTATTTTTCTTTAAATTCAAATTATTATGTTAAATCCAGCCCGTTTTTTGCTGGTACTTTTTTTATATCACAAAATATTGAGTCATGAAAAAAGCATTTCTATTAATTCCGTGCTTCCTGTTTTCTGTTCTGGGAGCTCAGGAAATTCATAACAGCGCGGCAGAGAAGATGAATATCATCAAGACCAATGGTACGGCTTATGCATTCAGAAATATCAATCTGTCTTATGAAAGAGCCATTAACCAATGGTTTTCTGTGAATATCGGATTCGGGACTATGACTGAAGGGAAAGTCCCTTTTATCAATGCTTTTCTGAAAGATAAAGATGAAGAAAGATTCCAGAATCTGAGAGTAAAAGCTACCAATTTCACCATAGAACCCCGGTTTTATATTGGAAAAGGCTATGGGAAAGGTTTCTATTTTGCACCGTATTACCGTTATTCAAGTGTTACCTCAAATACTTTTAATTTTTATTATGACTACAATGGTCCTGACGGGAACACCTATCCAATTCCTCTAAGAGGCCAGGGAGACACCAAAGGCAACAGCGGTGGGTTAATGGTAGGCGTACAGTTCTTTCTGACCAGAAGTCAGAATCTTGTCCTTGATTTCTGGATCGCAGGAGCTCATTATGGAAGTGGAAAAGGTGATTTTACCATGACCTCAGATTATGTGCTGACACCTGATATGCAGGCTGAGCTTAAAAAAGAAATTGAAAATCTGGATATTCCATTTGTTAAGTATACCGTAGAAACCAATGCCAATGGTGCCAGAATAAAAGTGGACGGGCCGTGGGCAGGTTTCAGAAGCGGACTTTCCATTGGATATAGGTTTTAGAAAAATCATTCTTATTTGGGATTAAACCGCTCTTTTAAGAACGGTTTATTTTTTCCTGAAATTTGTATCTTGGATGCCATTATTAAAAACTTTCTGGAAATACTTCTATGGACTCACACTCAATCACCACAGGCCAAAGGATCAAAGCCATCATTGGCGGATCTATCGGAAATCTTGTTGAATGGTATGACTGGTATGCGTATGCAGCCTTTGCCATTTATTTCTCCCATTCATTTTTCCCGGATTCTGACCTGAATGCCCAACTGATGAATACCGCAGGAATATTTGCTGTCGGTTTTTTAATGCGCCCAATCGGCGGATGGATGTTCGGAAGTATTGCAGATAAAATCGGAAGAAAAAAAGCAATGACGCTTTCCGTTCTGCTGATGTCTTTTGGATCTCTGCTGATTGCTCTTACACCTACTTATCAGTCCATAGGTATTCTGGCTCCTTTATTACTTTTACTGGCAAGGTTACTTCAGGGATTAAGTGTTGGCGGTGAATATGGGGTTTCTGCAACTTACCTCAGCGAAATGGCCACGCAGGACAGAAGGGGATTTTATTCAAGTTTTCAATATGTCACTTTAATTGGCGGTCAGCTTATTGCTTTAGGTATTCAGCTTATTTTACAAAAACTATTACTCACAGAGGCTCAGCTTGAGGAATGGGGATGGAGAATTCCGTTTGTGATTGGAGCAATGCTTTCTATTATTGCATTATATCTTCGCGCCAACCTTCATGAAACCGAAGCTTTTGAGAATAAAAAAGAAGTCAGCGAAAAGAAAAAAGGAACAGTGAAAGAACTGATGAAACACCCTAGAGCATTACTTACCGTTGTAGGGCTGACATTAGGAGGAACACTGGCATTTTATACCTATACAACGTATATGCAGAAATTCCTGGTGAATACCGTACACCTTACAAAGGAAGAATCTACATTAGTCTCTTTTATTTCACTCTTTATATTTGCATGCCTTCAGCCTGTATTTGGAGGTTTATCTGACAGGATCGGAAGAAGACCACTTCTTTTAGGCTTTGGTATTTTGGGTACTTTGTGTACCGTTCCGCTTCTTACAGCACTAAGTACAACCACATCAATCTGGGGTGCATTTTTCCTGATTATAGCAGCTTTAATTATTGTAAGCGGCTACACATCCATCAATGCAGTAGTAAAAGCAGAACTTTTTCCTTCTGAAATCAGGGCACTTGGCGTTGGTTTGCCGTATGCAATAACAGTTGCGGTATTTGGTGGAACGGCAGAATATATTGCACTCTGGTTTAAAAAGATGGGTTCTGAAGAATACTTTTATTGGTACATTACCGGATGTATTCTTTTTTCACTGGTTGTTTATATCGGAATGAAAGACACCAAAAAAACGTCAGCACTGGATAAAGATTAGTATCAGAAAATTATAAAAAGCGAGCGCCGCAGAAAATCTGTGGCGCTCGTTCTATTTTTAATGATAGGCCTGTTTAAATTTTTCAATCATACTATCCAGATTATGACGCTGGACGTATATGCTTTTTATCTCTTCATACCTCGGTGATTTGTAGAAAACCTCGTGAAAATCCATACTACCGTTTCCTACTTTTACCACTTTCTGTACTTCGATATTCAACTTTCTTAATTCGTCTTTGAAGACTTTAAATTCATCTTGGATACTACTGCTCATTAATATTTATAGTTTTTTAGTTAAAAATTCCTTTTACCCCTTCAAATGTCAGGGGTAACATCTTAAATTCCGAATAAAGTTAGTAAATTTATCAACACAAAGTAACACTCTGGTAATATTTTATTGTTTTTTTTATAAATAGCTAATCGATATTATTCAATTGATGTATATTTCGTATTTTTAACCTTACAGAAAATTGTCACAACCTTATACAAACCATGAATATTAAAGCATTTTTCTCTTTATTCTTTTTCACGCTGCTTACTTTCCTTCATGGTCAGAAAATGGAATTTAAAGCACCGGATTATGCTGTCATTCAAAAAAATATTGAAGATAAAAATTCAGAATTCTATTATCCGAAACTTTTAAAAAGATTAAAACAGAACGATACGCTCCTTACCAGGAATCAATATCGTCATCTTTATTTCGGATATACATTTCAAAAAGCATATCAGCCTTATAAAACAGGAAAGAAAGCCGAAGAAGTTGCCAAGTATTACCGAGGCGAGGGTATTTCACAAAAAGATCTGTCCAAAGGAATCCAGTTATTTCTCGATGCTTTGGATGAAAATCCACTGGATCTGCGTGCTATGAATTATCTGGCTTATTTATATCATTTAAATAAAGACGATGCCACTGCTGAAAAAATTGCGGGAAATTTCCACGGATTATTAAATGCTATCCTTACCTCCGGTGACGGACTTACATGTGAAACAGGTTTTCATGTTATTTCCGTAACGGATGAATATGTACTTTTAAACAGATTCCAAATGGAAACAAAATCACAAAGTCTGAAAGGAAAATGCGACTATCAGGAGTTCGAAAAGGACAAATACAAAGTGGGAGGATTTTATTTTGACATCAGCAGATTCTACGGAAGAATATTAGATTAATCATTTTCCGGGAATGTGTTTTTTATGTATGAATATACTTCAGGAATGACGGTTTGGATCAGGTATTCTCACTTATGCAGTAACGCTTGTCTGGACTCGCTTCAATTGGTTTTATCTGAAACCACTAACCATAAAGAAACAGCAGGGTAAACTTGGCGAATTAATTAATAAATTTGAAGAGATCAATAATCAATTAAAAGAATCATGATATCTTCAGACAACAAAAATCATTGGGAAAATGTATATGAAACCAAAAGTCCTGATCAGGTAAGCTGGACTCAGAAAAAGCCTCAGAGATCACTTGATTTTATAAGATCTTCCGGATTGGGAAAAGAAGCCAGCATCATTGATATTGGCGGCGGAGACAGTAACCTTGTTGATTTTCTTCTTGAGGATGGTTACGAAAATATTACCGTACTTGATATTTCTGCCAAAGCTCTGGAAAAAGCACGGCAAAGACTGGGTGATTCTGCAGGTAAAGTAAAATGGATTGTCACTGATATTACGGATTTCGAGCCTACAGAAAAGTATGATATCTGGCATGACAGGGCTGCTTTTCATTTTCTCACAACCCCGGAACAGGTTTCCAGATATATTGGTATTGCAGAAAAAAATGTGAACAATTTTATAATCGTCGGAACTTTTTCGAAAAACGGTCCAACGAAATGCAGTGGATTGGATATTCAACAGTATGACGAGGAATCATTATCAGAAAAATTTGAAAAAAGTTTTAAAAAATTACAATGTATTACTGAAGATCACACGACTCCTTTCGAGACCATTCAAAATTTCATATTCTGTAATTTTAAAAAGCAGTAACGAGTGTATTATTTAGATAAAAAAAGAGAATCATTACTGGCTCTCTTTTTTGTTTATCTCATTTCAAAGGAATGATTATTCTTCCTGATTATAATTCTTTTTCTTCTTCCACTTCTACTCGCAGCTGGGCTTTGTAAAGAGTGGCATAGTAACCGTTCTTATCCAGAAGTTCAAGGTGCTTGCCTTCTTCCACAATTTTACCATGCTCCATCACAATAATCTTATCTGCTTTTTCAATAGTGGAAAGTCTGTGGGCAATAATAATGGAGGTTCTGTTTTTGGTAATATTCTCTGTTGCTCTCTGAATCAGTTTTTCGCTTTCGTGGTCAATAGAAGATGTGGCTTCATCCAGAATTAAAATTTTCGGATCTGACAGATAAGCTCTCAGGAAAGACAGTAATTGTCTTTGTCCTAAAGAGATGGATGAACCTCTTTCACTTACTACATAATCATATCCGCCGGGAAGCTGCTGGATGAATTCGTCTACTTCAATTTCCCGTGCACCTGCTTTTATTTTATCCAGTGTTATACTGTCATCCCCGAAGGCAAGATTTTCAAAAATACTTCCATGGAAAAGGAATACATCCTGCAATACCACTCCGATATGGCTTCTCAGATTATACAATTCATAATCCTTTAAATCCACATCATCAATGAGAATATTTCCGGAGTTGATATCATATAATCTTGTAATCAGGCTGATGATGGTAGATTTTCCGGCACCAGTTGCCCCTACAATCGCTACCGTTTCTCCCGGGTTTACTTTAAAATCTATTCCTTTCAGCACTTCCTGCTTTTCATCGTAAGCAAAGTGTACTTTTTGGAATTCAATTTTTCCGTCAAAGTGATCTTTCTTCACGGTGCCGTTATTTGGCATTGAGTTTTCTTCATCCATTAATCCCAGTACTCTTTCCGCTCCTACAATTCCCCGCTGGATATTGTTAAAGCGGTCTGCAATCTGTCTTAATGGACGGATCAGCATTGAAATATACTGGATAAATGCAATTACAACTCCTGCACTGATGGTAATATATCCTCCATAGAAAAGAATAAACCCTATGAATAATGAAGAAATAAGTTCCACTACAGGAAAGAACAGTGAGAAAATAAATACCGTTCTCAGTAATGCTCCTTTCAGCGTAATATTGATATCATCAAATTTCTTAAACTCAGATTCCTGTCTGTTGAAGACCTGAATGATCGACATTCCTGCCAGTCTTTCCTGAACAAAAGAGTTCTGATTGGCCGTCCAGTTTCTCTCATCCCCGAAAGCTTTTTTCAGTCTTTTCTGGAAGAATCTTGTAATCACAACCATTAAAGGTAAAATGGCCAGCGTAATATAACTCAGGTGAACATTGGTACTGAACATCATAATCAGTACAAACAAAATTCTCAGAATATCCCCAAATACCATCAGGAAACCATCTGTGTATACCGTTGCAATGGTCTCCACATCTCCTACAGCACGCGTTACCAGCTGCCCGATAGGCGTTTTATCAAAAAATGAGGTCTTAAAATAAATCAGCTTGGCATATAAACGCTCTCTGATATCCCTGATTACATTCTGCGAAATGAAATTTGAAAAATAAACCAGGAAAAAGTTTAAAACTGTTTCAGCAAAGACCAATCCAACAAGGATATAGATATGTTTCATCATCAAAGCCTTATTATGCAGCTTTGTAATATCATTATCCACCACCTGCATGGTAAGATAAGGCCTGTAAGTAGAAACGATAGAAAGGAATATGGAAATGATAAGGGTAAGGATGAACCATGAACGAAATTTCATTCCGATAAAGAACAGCCTTTTTATAATTCCCCAGGTATCTTGTTTTTTCATTGTACGAATCGAAAGAAAGAATTAAAATAAAATTCTATGCAAAAATAAGACATTATAACCGGACCGCCTTTACAACTTCTGCAAATCGTAATAGAAAATATAAGATACCTACTATTTACAATATGAATATATTAAACACTTTTTTCCATTCAGACCAGTATATATTTTTCATCAATTGCAAACCTCTATTGATAGTAAAACTCTTTTTATTAAAGGATAATCTTAATTTCCAATACTCAGATCTTACTGATCCGAGATCTTTCCTATTTCTTCAATTTCGATAATTGGTTTTACAGATCTTTCTTTGACAAATTTATTTTCAAGGAATTTATAAACACCCCAAACAGCGACAATAGAGATTAACCAGCCAATGATATTCACGGCGGAAAATCCTGTATAATTAACATTTTCTGCGGATTCAGGATCTGTTAATCCCATATACATACCATAACCGAAACCTAATAAAAGCTGGGTACCCAGATAAATACCGATGGCCAGAATACCATACTGCCACTTTGTTTTTCCAAACCTTTCTGCTAATTGCGCATAATATCGGTAAGCGCCGATAAGAATAAAAATTGATAACATGATTATTATTTTGTTTTTAGTTTTTATTTAAAATTCATATCCCACATCTACAAGATACAGCCCGTGCCCTGGTGCTGAAGTTCCTGCAGCGTTCCTGTTTTTATCTTCAATTATTTTACGGAGATCTTCAGGTTTCAGTTTTCCTGTTCCAATTTCCACCATCGTTCCGACAATAGCACGAACCATATTTCTCAGGAAACGATTGGCAGAAACGGTGAATTTCAGCTCTGAACCATTCTGTTCCCACTCTGCTTTGTATATTTTACAGATATTGGTTTTGTTGTCGGTTTTTAATTTGGCAAAGCTGGTGAAATCTTCATATTCAAAAAGAATTTTGCAGGCCTCATTCATCGCATCCATATCCAGCCCTCTTTTCCAGTGCTGCCATGCAGATTCCTGAGTGAACGGATTTTTTTCCAGGGAGATATAATATTCGTAGGTTCTGTAAGTCGCATCAAAACGGGCATGAAAATCATCTTTTACCGGAAAAATCCTTTTAATGGAAATATCGGGTGGAAGAAAACTGTTCAGTCTGCGTGTAAGCTGATCATCCAACTCTTTTCCGGTATCAAAATGGGCAAATATTTTTTTGGCGTGAACTCCTGTATCTGTTCTTCCTGCTCCTGTTGTTTTAATCTCTTCGCGCAAAATTGTAGACAGCGCTTTTTCCAGTTCTTCCTGTACAGAAATAGCATCCGGCTGTATCTGGTAGCCGAAATAATTCTTTCCGTTATAAGAAAATTCAATAAAGTATCTCAATGTATTGTAATAACTCCACAAAAATACTTTAATTTAACGAAATATTTGTTGAAAAGTCTTCGAGAATATTACATCAATGCTTATGAAAATTCCTATTTTTGCAATCGTATGAAAAGATGGTACCTTTATCCTTTTTCCCTTGGTTATCATTTGGTAACGGGTATCCGGAACACAATGTATGATCTGGGAATTTTTAAGTCGACGAAATTCAAAACACCGATAATCAATGTCGGAAACCTTTCTGTGGGCGGAAGCGGAAAGTCACCCATGGTGATGTATCTTGCTCAGCTCCTATCCAAACATTACAGAACCGGAGTGCTTTCACGTGGCTACGGAAGGCTTACCAAAGGCTATGAAGTAACGAATTACGAAAGCAACTACAAAATGGTAGGTGATGAAGCAATGCAGCTTTTTGAACGCTTTAAAAACCGTTTCGTAATTGCCGTTTCCGAAGAACGTGTTCCCGGAGCCAAAAAAGTGATTGATGACATGGATCTTGAAGTTCTTGTACTGGATGATGCTATGCAGCACAGAGCCATTAAGGCCGGATTCAATATTCTGATGACTGATTTTAATGATCCTTTTTTCAAGGATTATATTCTTCCTGCCGGAGATCTTAGAGAATCAAGAGCAGGTTATAAAAGAGCAAACATCATCATGGTCAGCAAATGTCCTGATGAACTCACAGAAGAAACAAAAAGGTATTATATCTCAAGAATAAGACCTTCTTACGGACAAAAAGTATTCTTTTCATCCATCGGCTATGACGAAAATGTATACGGAAAAGATAAAATGCTTCCGGATAACAACCTGAATTATTATGATATTTTACTCATTACCGGAATTGCCAATCCTAAACCGCTTCTGGAACATCTGGCAAAATTCTCAAAAAGAGTGAAACATTTAAAGTTCAGAGATCATCATAATTTCACAGATGATGATATTAAAAAAATTATTGCTGAATACAAAAAACTCGGAGAATATAAACTGATATTAACCACGGAGAAAGATTATGTACGTCTGAAAACTTTTGACTATCTTAGAGATATTGTTTACTACTGGCCTATCAATGTACTTATTGATAAGAAAGAAGAATTCAACCAAATCATCTTAGATTATGTTAGAAAAAATTAAAGAGACCGCAGATTTCATTAAAAATATCATTCAGGAAACTCCTGATTTTGCAGTTGTTTTAGGATCCGGTCTTGGAAAGTTACAAAATGAAGTAGAACCCATCCACGTTTTAGAGTACAAAGACATTCCCCATTTCCCACAAACTACTGTTGTCGGACACACCGGAAAACTGATTTATGGACTTCTGGAAGGAAAAAAAGTACTGATGATGAGCGGACGTTTCCATTATTACGAAGGACATTCAATGGAGACGGTCACTTTCCCGATAAGAGTTTTTCATCTGCTGGGAATTCAAAATCTTATTCTTTCCAATGCCTGCGGCGGGGTAAACCCTGCCTATAGCGTGGCTGATATTGTTATTCTGAAAGATCATATCAATATGATGCCCGAGCATCCGTTACGCGGAAAAAATATAGATGAGCTTGGACCACGTTTTGTGGATATGAGCGAGCCTTACAACAAAAAAATGATTGCCATTGCGGAACAGGCAGCTGCAGATCACCAGATTAAAATCCATCAGGGAGTTTACGTGGCATTACAAGGTCCAACTTTTGAAACTCCTGCCGAATACGGAATGATTAAAGCCATTGGTGGTGATATGGTAGGAATGAGTACTGTTCCCGAAGTCATCGTTGCCCGACATATGGGGATGGATGTATTCTGTATTTCTGTCATCACCGATCTTGGCGGGCCAGATGTGGCTTTTGCCGTTTCTCACGAAGAAGTTCTGAATGCAGCCAACAAAGCAATGCCGAATGTAATTGCTGTTGTCAAAGGTTTGATTAAAAACTATCGGTAAAAATAACCTAATACTACAACTGAAGACGTAACATTCCCATCCTCTGGAGGGGTGGCAAAAATTCAAAGAATTTTTGATGGGGTGGTTTTCACACTCCCACTCTCCCATCCCATAGAATCCATCAATATTATAAATTTTTCCTAATTCCAGATAAATCAATCCCAGATTGCAATTCATTGTTTAGATTTGTACAAATGAAATTGTACGGGATGAGAAAGTTGATATTATTATTTATGATAGGTATTTTTGGAATAAGCTATTCACAAAAAGCGCCTTCAGTCCTTAAAACAGGATTTTCAAAAGAAGCTTTACAACAGAAACTGGAAGATGAAGAAGGAAAAGCCATTACCATTCAGCAGATACTGGATCAGCATAAAGGAAAAGTTTTAGTGATTGATTTTTGGGCAGGATGGTGCCGAGACTGTTTAAATGCTCTTCCAAAAGCCAAGGAATTAGAAGAACACAACAAAAATATTGATTTTGTATTTCTGTCATTAGACCGTTCAAAAGAAGGGTTTGAAAAAAGTCTGGAAAGATTTGATATGAAACACAAAGAAAATTACTGGTTTTCTACGGGCTGGAAAAACGATTTTAATAATTATGTAGATCTTAACTGGATCCCAAGATATATGGTGATTGATCAGAAATCTTCTATTGCCAAATATTATGCAATCTCCCCTGACGATCCTGAAATTCAGCAAACCATAGACAGACTTTTAAAATAGTTGCCATTTATTTTTAATTCGAAAAACATAAAACTCATTGGAACTCATCTGCTTTCAATGAGTTTTTAAAATTTTATTAAACACCATGATCACAAGACAAGCCACAGAACAGGATTTAGAAATTCTTTTAGAATTTGAACAGGGAGTTGTTACTGCAGAAAGACCTTTCAACAGTACATTGATTGATGGAGAGATTCATTATTATGATTTAAAATCTCTGATACAATCTCCGGAAGCAACCTTAATTGTTGCCGAAGAGAATAATGAAATCATTGCATCAGGCTATGCCCTGATCAAAAAAGCAGAGAAGAACTATTACCGGTTTAAAGAATATGCCTATCTCGGTTTTATGTATTTAAAGCCTGAGTACAGAGGAAAAGGAATCAATAAAGTGATTACCGATGAACTCATTGCCTGGGCAAAATCAAGAGGAATCAATGAGGTAAGACTAGAAGTATATGCTCAAAATGAATCCGCTATAAAAGCTTATGAAAAAGCAGGTTTTGAATCCCATATTCTTATGATGAGATTAAAACCGTAAAAGGCTGGAAGATGGGATATGGAAGTAATCTTAATGCGTTAAATAATCCGTTATTTTTTTAATTCATTTTCAATAAACAGGTCATCAATTTCCATATTATCCTCATTACCTTCCAGTCTCCAGCTTCAAACTTCCCTTCTATAAAAATTTACCGTAAATAAAGGAATCCATATCTTTGTATATGGATTTTTCTTTGCCTCTTCGTAAAATTATTCATGTGGATATGGATGCATTCTATGCTTCTGTGGAGCAGCATGATAATCCTGAGTTGAAAGGAAAACCGATAGCCGTAGGAGGACAGCACCGAGGTGTAGTGGCAGCCGCAAGTTATGAAGCCAGAAAATACGGTGTACGTTCTGCAATGCCCAGTAAGACGGCCAAAGAAAAGTGTCCTCAGCTCATTTTTGTTCCCCCCCGATTTAGCAGATATAAAGAAATTTCAAAAAAAATCCGGGAAATTTTCTATGAATATACCGATCTGGTAGAACCCCTATCACTCGATGAAGCTTATCTGGATGTTACTGAAAATAAAAAAGGAATGGAATCGGCTAACCTCATCGCCAAAGAAATACGTCAGAAAATTTTTGAACAGACCGGTCTGACGGCTTCTGCAGGTATTTCAGTTAATAAGTTTCTGGCTAAAGTAGCTTCTGATATTAATAAACCGAATGGCCAGAAAACCATTCATCCTGATAAAATGGAGCATTTTCTGGAAGAACTGCCTGTGGAAAAATTTTATGGTGTTGGAAAGGTAACAGCCAACAAAATGTTTAGTTTAGGAATTTATAAAGGAAAAGATCTAAAGAAAAGATCGCTTGAAGATCTGGTAAGGCTTTTTGGAAAGTCCGGTCAGCATTATTACAATGTGGTGCGCGGGATTCATACTTCTGAAGTAAAGCCTCATCGTATTCAGAAAAGTGTGGCTGTGGAAAGAACATTTTTTGAGGATCTTCTGGATGAACAGCAGATCAATGAAAAGCTGGAAAGCCTTGCAGAGGAAATCCACCAAAGATTACAGAAGAATAATATTCTCGGAAGGACTTTAACTTTAAAGATAAAATATAAAGATTTCTCTCTTTTCACAAGAAGTATAACCAGGGAAGATTATTTTTCGTCTCCTGAGCAGTATTATATTACCGGAAAAAAACTTTGGGAACTTCGTCCTTTTGATAAAGCAGTACGTCTGCTCGGATTATCCCTCTCTCAACTGAATACAGAAGAGAAAAAACAGGTTTCAGTTCAACTAAAAATCCCGTTTGAAGAATTCGAAAATGAATAGGTCATATTTTTTCGCTATCTTGTATCAACCAAATCAGCAAATTTATGAACCCAACCATGATTCAGTTTTTCCATTGGTATTCTGAAGGCGACGGAAAATTGTGGAAAGAAGCAGAAAAACAGGCCGGATACCTGGCAAAACTTGGAATTACTTCTGTATGGTTTCCTCCAGCCTATAAAGGAACAAATGGCGGTTATTCTACCGGATATGATGCTTACGATCTTTATGATCTGGGAGAGTTTGATCAAAAAGGCACGCTTCCTACCAAATACGGCACGAAAAACGAGTATACAAAAGCCATTAAAGCCTTAAAGAAAAAAAATATACAAGTCATTGTAGATATTGTTCTCGGGCATAAAGCCGGTGGTGACGAACTGGAAAAATTTAAAGTCGTAAAAGTAGATGAAGAGAACAGGGAAAAAATAATTTCCGATGTCATCGAAATAGAATCTTATACAAAATTCACTTTTCCCGGAAGAGGAAAAAAATATTCTGATTTTGAATGGAATTTCACCTGTTTCAGCGGTGTGGATTATGCAGAAGGGATGGATTCCCATATCTTTAAAATACAGTCAGAATACGGAAATGACTGGGAGGAAATGATAGATGATGAAAAAGGAAATTATGATTACCTGATGTATAATGATATTGAGCACCGGAATCCTTTTGTACGGGAAGAGCTCAACAATTGGGCTAAATGGTATTTTGACGAGACCGATTTTGATGGAGTGAGACTGGATGCTTTAAAACATATTTCTTTTGATTTTTATAAAGAATGGCTTATGCTGCTCCGTTCTAATTCCGGAAAAGACATTTTCGCCGTTGGAGAATACTGGGCTCCCGGATATCTCCATCTTCTCCAAAAATATATTGAAGTGACGGAAGGATGCATGAGTCTTTTTGACAGTTCCCTGCAGAATAATTTTCATACAGCCTCCAGGGAAGGAGCTTCTTATGATCTCAGACGAATTTTTGATGAAACGCTTACCCAGGCAGATCCTATACACTCTGTCAGTTTAGTAGCCAATCATGATACACAGCCTTTACAGGATCTTGAAGCCCCTGTTGAGCCATGGTTCAAACCTATTGCTTATGCCCTTATTTTATTGAGAAAAGATGGCTACCCATGTATATTTTATCCTGATCTCTATGGTGCTCATTATGTGGATAAAGACAGAGAAGGCAATGATCAGGAAATATTCATGCCCAAAGTAGACGGTATTGAAGAGTTACTAAAAGCAAGGAAAGATCATGCCTATGGAGACCAGCATGATTATTTTGAGGATGCGAACTGCCTCGGCTGGGTACGTATGGGAGATGATCAATATAGCGGATGTGCTGTTGTTCTGAGCAATAAAGATTCTTACAACAAGCCTATGGAAGTGGGAACATTGTATGCAGGAAAAAAATTCAAAGATGTGTTGAAAAGATTCAAAGAAAAAGTAACCATTGATGAAAACGGGTGGGGAGATTTTCCTGCTCCGGCAGGAAACGTGAGCGTCTGGATTCCTGAATAAGATTAAATTTCAGCAAAACAAAAGGCATACCTGGCCAGACGATCAGTTATGCCTTGTTCTTATCAGAAGTATATTTTAGCAATAGATATACTGGCAGTACCAAATATCTTTAGCCCATTCACAACATTGACCGTCTTCGTTGGAAGTACAGCATACCTTACCTCTGTTAATATCTCCGGCTTTTAAACTCTTTAATTCCTGTCGATTCAGTTTTCTCACTTTGAAATCTTTGTTTGTTTTCATAATTACTATTTTTTATGGTTTAATCATTAAATATACATTAAAAAAATACAATTATGGATAAACATTAAGTATTATTTATTGATTTAACATACACAATTTATATAATAAAAATATAAATATTGCAAATATGATGAACCACCCCGTTTAAGGATGTCAATGTTTGCCTCTTCAGTTGGAATATTGATTAAGGTAAGAGGTTTTAAAATTTTGATGACCAGCTACATCTTTCGGAGCTCCAGATTTGGTGTCATCTTTACAACGGTGAAAACTTTTAATTATTTAAACAGGTAATGTGGTCAAAAATAGTTAGTGTTTTTGTCAAAAATAATTCGTAATATTTTACAGTTGATTGGAAGAGGAAGTAAGCAATGCTGAGGAGCAACTTACCAGCAATACAATCAACG
>NZ_QICX01000011.1:0-167085 GCF_003201365.1 Chryseobacterium sp. CBTAP 102 | reverse complement strand
ATATAGAGTAATAGGATTTAGCTCCTATACCCATAATTAATTAAAATGCTTAGCCTCAGCTCTGCAGGACACGGCTAATACTAACTGCTAAAAAAAGTCTTAGATATTATCCTGTCATATTACTTCCTTTAAGACTCTCGTAAAGAAGTTGGGATTCCTACGGAATGACACAATGGGAATAGAAATTTATGATCATTCCCCCGAAACCCACATCATCCATCATCCATCATCCATCATTCATCATTTATCATTTATAACTCCCCCCCTAGCCCTGATAGAAATGGTTACCCCGCAGCTTGCGTGGGAGAGTCGGTGGGTTGGAGCCTGGGAGACCCTTCGACTTCGCTCTGGGTGACAGCCTGGGAGAGCATGGCGCGAGGAGTAGGAATGGAGAGCAGGAAAAAGATCCCCCAAAAAAAGTTGGAGAGTTGGAGAGGGTGAGAGGGTTGGTAAGAAATAGAGAATTATACTCTTAAGGGTGAGAAGGTGAGAGTATGAAATTATAGTTACCATATATATGATGATATTCGGGTTTGAGAAACAGTTTATAGTGAATGATTCACCTTTTCAACTATAACAATAGATGTAATAATGATAAAAAGAGGCTAACATTTTTTTTGATTGCTTACATTTGTAGTGCATTCCGGTTTCTAAGGAATGAAATGAGTTTTATATATGATAGACAGAAAATATAAGGAGACGGTTCATACGGATAAAAACCACTACGAATATATTACAGTAACACATGACGAAAACAAGGTCAGAATCTATACTTTGAAAAATGGATTAAAGGTTTTTCTTGCTCAGAATTTTGATGCACCAAGAATACAGACCTTTATTCCGGTAAGAACAGGAAGTAATAATGATCCTTCTGATAATACAGGATTGGCGCATTATCTCGAACATATGATGTTTAAAGGAACATCTAAAATCGGGACTCAGAACTGGGAAAAGGAAAAAGAGCTTCTTGATCAGATTTCAGCTTTGTATGAAGAACATAAGGCAGAACAGGACTCTGAAAAGAAAAGGGAAATCTATAAAAAGATAGACGAAGTTTCGCAGGAAGCCAGCCAATATGCTATTGCCAATGAATATGACAAAGCAATTTCTTCTCTGGGAGCAAGTGGTACCAATGCGCATACCTGGTTTGATGAAACGGTTTACAAAAACAATATTCCGAACAATGAACTTGAAAAATGGCTTAAAATAGAAAAGGAAAGATTCTCTGAAATTGTTCTTCGTCTTTTCCATACTGAGCTGGAATCGGTATATGAAGAGTTCAACAGAGCGCAGGACAATGACACAAGACTTGTGAGCTATGAACTGATGGATGCTCTTTTCCCCACTCATCCTAATGGGCAGCAAACAACGCTGGGAAAACCGGAACATCTGAAAAATCCATCCATGAAAGCTATTCATAAGTATTTTGATGAATATTATGTTCCCAATAATTATGCTATGGTATTGGTGGGAGACCTTGATTTTGATGAGACGATCCGATTAATCGATCAGTATTTCGGAACTTTACCTTATAAGGAGCTTCCTGTAAAAACACCCATTACTGAACAGCCTATTACAGAAGTTGTAGTGAGAACGGTAAAAAGCCCTACTACTCCACGTACTCAGCTTGCGTGGAGAACAGACAGCTATGGAACAAGAGAAGCAATGCTGGCTGATGTGGTTGCGAATATCCTCAGCAACAGAGGGGAAGCAGGATTACTGGATCTGCATATTAATCAGACCCAGAAGATGCTTTGGGCTCAGGCTTTTTCTGTAGGATTAAGACAGTATGGATATTTTTCCATCGTTGCAGTTCCTAAGGAAACACAGACTCTGGAGGATGCAAAGAATATGGTACTGGATGAAATTGAGCTGATCAAGAAAGGAGATTTTCCGGACTGGATGCTGCCAGCCATTATCAATGATTTCAAACTTCAGAGAATGAAAGGTCTTGAAACCGCCGAAGGTCTTGCCACCAATCTTTACGATTGCTATATAAAAGGAAGAACCTGGGAAGAGGAACTGAATGAAATGGATGAATATGCTGCTTTCACCAAAGATGACGTCGTAAATTTTGCCAATGAGTTTTTCAAAGAAAACTATGTGGTTGTCAATAAAGAAAAAGGGGTGAATGACAAATTGATCAGGGTTGAGAATCCCGGAATTACTCCTGTTAAAATCAACCGTGATACTCAATCGGAATTTTTAAAAGAGATTCTGGCGGATAAAACTGAAGATATTAAACCTGAATTTATTGATTATCAAAAAGAGATCATCACGGATCAGCGTAACGGAAAGAAATTAAGCTTTGTAAAGAATAAGTATAACGATATTGCTCAGGTACATTTTATTTTCCCTTTTGGAAGTGATAATGACAGAGATTTAGGAATTTCTACTCAGCTTTTGCAGTATCTGGGAACTGATACCCTTTCACCGGAGGATTTAAAAAAGGAATTTTTCAAAATCGGAATTAGCAATGATTTTAAAACCACGAACAACCAACTGATCATATCCCTAAGCGGACTGGAAGAAAATATAGAAAAAGGAATTGCTCTTCTTCAGCACTGGATGCATGATGTACAACCTGATCAGGAAATCTATAATCAGTTTGTGGGCACAGTACTGGAAAACCGAGAGGCCATCAAGAAAGATAAAAACCGTATTATAACGGCATTGAACAATTATACGAAACTGGGCAGCAACTCACGTTTTACAGATGTCATTTCTAAAGAAGAACTTCAAAACAGCAATTCTGAAGTATTCACAGACAGAATGAAAAAGCTTTTCCAATATCCTTATCAGGTATTCTTCTACGGTAAAAACTTTGAAAACTTTAAAGAATACATCGGTCATTATATAAGGCCTGAAAGTCTTCACATCCCGGAAGCCAAGCAATATCCGGAACCAGAAACGGGAGGAAAGGTGAATTTCATCAACTACGATATGGTTCAGATGGAAATGAGCAAGATTGGTAAAGGAAACGAGGTGAATCCGCTTCATTTCGGAAAGATCAATGTTTTCAATGAATATTTTGGAAGAGGATTGTCTTCTATTGTTTTCCAGGAGATGCGGGAAAGTAAGAGTCTGGCCTACTCTGCTTATGTTTCTTATGCTGCAAACTCTGAGCTGAACCATCCTGACTATGTGACTACCTATATCGGAACCCAGCCAGACAAACTGATGATCGCTGTAGACACTCTGAATGAACTGATGAACGAACTTCCTGAAGTACCCATTCAGTTTGAAAATGCCAGAAATGCAGCGCTGAAACAGATTGCCTCCACAAGAGTTACCCGAAATAATATATTCTTCAATACCTTAAGATTACAGAAACTGAATATCTATCATGATTTCAGAAAGGATATTTATGAACAGATCAAGCAGCTGAAATTTGAGGATATCAACCATTTTTATAAGACAGAAGTTCAATCAATACATTTTAACACGGCCATTATCGGCAAGAAAGAGAATCTTGATATGAAAGCAGTCAACAAAATGGGAGCATTTAAAGAAGTAAGTCTTAAGGATATTTTTGGTCATTAAATAAACTGAGATTCTGTTAGACATTATCCCGAACTCCTATGTTTAAATAACAAAAAGAAGGATGTACCAAAGTTTAGTACATCCTTTTTCTTTGTCCATTTTATCATTAATGTTTACAGAAAATTTATGGGAGTTTTCAAGCATATACTGTTGAAGATTTTTCATTATATTCTGATGGTATAAGATATAAGATCATGGATCTTGATAGCGTATTACTGAATTCTGACAACTTTTACATTTTCTCTTTACGCTTCAGGTATTCAGTGGCTGTATATCCTGTAATTTCTTTAAATACGCGGCTAAAGCTAGCCTGATAGCTGAATCCTGCTTTTCTGTAAATAAATGAGATTTTATAATTTTTGTGCTCCAGATTTTCAAAATCCTGTAAAACCTGCCGGACACGGTAGGTATTTAAGAGATTATTAAAATTTGTTTTTCCTTTTTCTCTCAGAGCCTTAGAAATGTATGTACGGTTAGAAGACAGCTTTTCTGCTAACTGGCTGATAGAAAAATCTGCATTCTGCCATACCTTATTTTCTTCTATATAAGCAATGATTCGCTGGTAGAGTTCATCAAATTTATCTGCATAATCTGATGGTATTTCAATATGAGCCATGGAATGGTCTTCCAGGAGTTCAGCTTCAGGTTCAGAGTGGTTTTCAGCTGACTGAATTTCTTCATTTCCTTTTTTCAGCAATCCATCCTGTTTTATTTTGTTAAAAATTTTCAAGTAATGAAAAATAAAAAATATACCAAAAATAACGGCTACAAAAGTAGATATATTCTGGATCATTTCTTCTGTCCTGCTCAGCTTCAACGGATGTGAAAAGTTAAAAAAATTATCCAAAACAAAAGGGCTGAGAAAAGAAATCACTATGTAAGCCGACCAGAGAATCAGTACTTTGAGGCTATAAAGATAATTAAGTATCAAAAATGCCGGAATATAGTACAGTGCCTGTATTAAAAAAGTATTGTAGGTAATATAAAAGCAATACTGCATCAGAGTATAGACCAGAATATGAAGAGTTGTGAGAAATTTAAACGTCATATTCAATTTTAATCCAAGCCATAATCCTATTAAAATCGATGCAAAATAAGTGAATATTATAAGATGCGTGATCCCATTTGGGTCCACAATATAGTAAAAGCATCCCATATAAAAGTAGAAAGGAGACATACAAAAAACGAAATTCTTCATGAATTCTCTTTCCTTTACATATAATAGTTCACTTGTTTCCATTTTTAAAATTAACAATATTTTTCATTTTCTAATATACAAAGAGATCAATTAAACAATTAAATTTCAAAAAAAAATCATTTTCACAAATAAAAAAAACAATTAAACATTTTCTGAAAACATATAACATCATATTTTACAGCACTTTATTAAAATGATTCATTCTTTTACACTTTGATTTAATCTTTTGTGATTAAAATTTAAAATCCCTATTACCTTCGCAGAGCAATATTCTATAAAATCACAAATCTTAAAAATATAAATGTTAAACTATAAAATTTTACAAATGAAAAAAAATGTATTTCTATTTATGTTCTTGCTATCCTGTATATACAATGCGCAGGTCGGGATTTACACCCATGATCCTCAGGGTGTAATGGACATCAAAAACCAAACCGGCAAAAAGAACGGGCTGGTTCTCCCCATCGTTGATGATGCTAATAATACACTCACCCCATCGGGAAACACTGCTGTAGAAGGCACATTAGTATATGACCAGGGTTCCCAATGTATCCGTGTAAAAACAGGAACAGGATGGTCCAACTGTCTTATAGACCAGTCGAGTGTAAGCATAACGGCTTTGGGCAGTGTTTATTGGGTAGCCAATTCTTTTTCTAACTTAACAGAGCCATTAATGCAGAAAAAATTTAGTGTCAATATGTATACGGCGGTGTTTGGTAATGCGGCTGACAATGGATATATCACTGGTTCAGGATATGCTACTAATGGTCTGGGATTACCAACAACAGCAACCAGCGTATCTCCTGCCAAGAGATTATATAAAGGTAATGTTCTTACTGTAAGCGGAAGCCAATCATCTCATGTTATGATCAATACGGATGGAAAAATTTTTGTTACAGGATCTAATACTAGTGGGAAACTTGGAACAGGAAACACTTCAAATATAAACACATCATGGAAGGAAGTTACTTTAACAGGAGCTGCTACTGACGAGAAAGCCATTCAGGTACAGACATCACCGAATGCTACCATAATTCTTACTAACAAAGGTTATGTATATTCTGCAGGATCTAATACAAATGGACAAACCGGTTTAGGTATTACTACTGGTAATACACCAACCTTTACCAAAATCCCAACCCTTAGCAATGTAAAATCTATCTGGGGAGGCGAAGACCTTAACGGTTCCAGTATGTTCACTGCAATTACTAATGATCATAACATATATGCATGGGGATATTATTTAGGAGCAGGTATGAGTTCCAGCCTTGGAAATAATGGAAATAAACCTACTCCGATAGACATCACAGCATCTTTTGCATCAGCAACTGCATCATCGGGTGTTATAAAGAAAGTAATGATTGGACATAACGGAACTCTTGCGATGTTTAGCAACGGCTCCATATGGGCATCTCAATCCGTGAATGCTCCGAAATCTAATATCGGCTTGGGAACTGGTACTGCCAGCACCTCAGAATTACAGGACATTACCAGCTATATCACTATGGATGCAGGAGAAAAAATTGTAGACTTTGACCTTAGTGATAATGGTGGGGTTATTATTACAAACCATAATGTATGGATATTCGGAACAGATCTATCTAATAGGTTCTCCCAAATTGGTGGAACATCTAATACATGGATCAAGGTGCAAAGCCAGCTTTATGATGGAGTTCTCCAGCTTACTTCTGTAGACTTAGGTTATAATGCTATGCTGGTGGGAACCGATCTTGAAAATTCAAACAGAATAATTGTTTCCGGCAGTAACACTTACAGGCAATTGTCACCAAGCGGCAACACAAATATTTCAACCCCTACTTACGGTCTGTACTAATAAAAGATAACGTGTGATTTGTGGAAATAAGGTATTATTTACTTTTACTCAAGAAAATATTCGGAGGAATACTTATTGAACACACTAAATACAGAAAGGGAGATCATTTTGATCTCCTTTTTTGTTACACACCGGCAAAACAGAGCCTGTTGCTATCATTTCTATTTTTGCTAAACAGCCTGAGTCCGAGATAAGAACTTCCTGTTCTAATCAGCGTGAAGACCAGAACTATAAAAAAAACTATTCTGGTAATAAAGACCAGCTTTTCTGTATTGTAACTTTCTAAACATTAATTGGATTCGGGATAACCTCTGCAAATAACAAGGACAGAAAGTAACTTTCAGTCTTTTTTTCCAGCGTTCAATAGCCCGAATATTAATTTTATTGTCTCAAAAACCAGATTAAATATATTGCAGATCTGTTAAACCATCATACAATCTGCATCTCCATCCTGATAACTGGGGCTGAAACCCTCCGGAAGCAGCTTCAGTAAGTCCTTATGGAAGAGATATTTTCTGGTAAAATTACGTTCGTAGATATGGGAAAATGCGCTTGAATGCCGGATCATTTCATTCAGCCTGATTTGATAACTGGTAAAGCCTTTCACCTTATGAATTATCATAAAATAATTTAAAAACCGAACCACCTCAGCCAGATCAGATTTTGAAAAAAGGTAAGGTATTTTAAGATAGCCATCACGGAGCTGCAACAGGAAGCAAGAGGAAATGTTATTATCCTGATCCAAAATTTTAATCCAATAAAACTTAAAGCTGTCAGCAAAACTGGAAAACAGGTATTTTTCATCTTTTTTACCTTCCAAAACCCAGGGATAACTGATAAAGGTATTGATTTCATATGCGTCACGTCTCCCAGAAAATCCATTAATAAAATCTGTACTTTCTTTGTCGATCCTATTCAGAACTTCATATTTGAAATCTGGTTTTTGTACTGCCAGGTTCTTTATTGAGATCAGTCCATTGGCTGCAGCATCCAGAATTTGAAAAAGAGGTTTCAAAGGTTTCGTTCCCGGTTTCTTTTCAGGAATCATTTTCGCCGCATCGGTTCTGAAGTAATATCGTTTGCCTTCTTTAGGAAAAACATATTCAAAAACACCCATAATATTGTAGAGTGCTTCTGCCTCTTTGGTAAATTCTGTAATGGCAATTCTGCCTTCGTATTCTTCAAAAGCTTTTTTCAGTAATGCTTTGGCTGGTCTTTTTTTTCTGTATTCCGGGTTTACATACAGAGTACTGAGCCAGGCATAACGGATTTCTTTTCCATCAATAATAAAGGAATCAGGAAAACATCCCACATAACCTACCAGTTTTTCTTCATAAAAGGCAAGAATAAGAAGTACATCTTCATCTGATGCTTTTGGATTTTGAATATGAGACAGCGCCCGATGTCCGGTAATCGGAAGAAAATCATACTGCCGGAAAGCTCCGGATGATATAAAATCGTCCAGCTGGTTTCTATTGAAAGTTTTCAGCGCTATCATTTTCTCACTATCATATTTTTATTAATAAGGCTTTTCAGTCTGAAGTAAGTGATTTCCCTTTTCAGTATCTGTGCTCCGCTCTCTCCCATTTCCATTGGAATCCTCTGGAAATTTCTCTTTACGCTGTCCAGTTTTATACCTGCACACCCAAAGCTGCAGTAGATGTCTTCATTTTTATAAAGTTCATCAAAAAATTCTTTCTTTACTTCAAAATCGGTAAAAGGGAAGGCAAAACTTTCGTATAAAAAACCATTTTCTTTTAAATAATCAAAGGTTTTATCTGTTGTTTCCATCTGCCGTTTCAAAGATAAGTCTCCATATTTCGGATGATCCCAGCTGTGCGAAGAAATTCCGAAACCTTTACGGGTAAGTTCTTTTAATTCTTCTGTGCTTAGATAAGGCTGATATTCTTTTGAATACGCTTTAAAATCTATTTCAAATTTTTCAGCAAGCCTGTCCAAAATATCTTTTTGCTGATAATTTACAGATAAAATTTTCTTTTGTAAAATGCTTCTGTCTGCATTTTTCAACGATAAGATAAAATAAATTTCGGGATCAATGGTTTTCTTTTTTTCAGCAGCATCGGCAAGAAGGCTTGCTTTGCATCTGAACATCATATCTTTATTGTCTATGAAAGCGGGATTGATAAAATTGCAGGCATATATTCCCTTTCTTTCCAAAATAGGAACGACAATATCGTAGAATTCTCTGAAACCATCATCAAAAGTGAGCATGGCAATCTTTTTCTGAGGCTTGAAATTCCCGGACGTAAATTCTTTAAACTCCTGCCAATTCACAAACTGAAAATTCCCGGCCATATGATCGAGATCGTCTTCAAACTGCTGGGTCGTCTTATAGCGGATCACATGTTTTAAATGAGGCAGTTCTTTGTCTGAAACACTATGATAAAGCGGCAGACAATAATCCAGCGGAAATGATTTCCCTATATTCTCAGATTCAAAAGCTGCCAAAACATTGATGATTCTGTCTTTCATCCTATTTTAAATAAAAAAGAATCTATTCAAAATTAAATTCAAATAGATTCTTAAAGGTATAACTTTTAAAATTATTTTATGATTTTCATTTCATCAACAAGCCATCTTGAATCAGCAAACTTATCAATGATGAAAAGGATATATTTTGTATCTACCATAATATTTCTGCTGAAACGCGGGTCATAATTGATATCACTCATTGTTCCTTCCCACTGTCTGTCGAAGTTCAATCCGACAAGGTTTCCGTTGGCATCAAGAGCTGGGCTTCCTGAGTTTCCTCCGGTAGTATGGTTCGTTGCAGTGAATCCTACAGGAACATCACCAGTTTTATCTTTATAGATTCCGAAATCTTTTTTGTTGTAAAGATCAATCAGTTTCTTTGGAACATCAAATTCATAATCTCCGGGAACGTACTTTTCCATTACCCCTGCAAGATGAGTCTGGTATCCGTAAGAAACCGCATCTCTGGGAGTAGAACCTTTTACTTTACCATACGTTACACGAAGTGTTGAGTTCGCATCCGGGAAGAATTTTCTGTCTTTATCCGTCTTCATCTGCTGTGCCATGAATTTCTTCTGTAAAGCATCAATTTTTGCCTGCATAGAAGTATATTGCGGATCTGCAGTTTTCGTATAGGTTTCTTTCATCGAAACATATAATTGATAAATAGGATCTTTCTTTAAAGTCTTTATCAGTTTATCCTGATTAGAAAATGCTTTATCAATATCGGCAGTCAATGTTCCTCCGTTTACAGCTGTTCTTCCTGTAATAACAGAGTTTTTAGACATATCTTCTATAACAGGAATATTGGCATTTTCATCTTTATATTTGTTGAATCCCGTTGGTAAAAACTGAGGTGCCGTTTTATTAACGTATAAAGCCAATAGTTTTGCTGTTACTTTAGCATCTAGCTCTGCACTGTAGTCTTTATAGAAAGAAGTTAATTTTGTTTTCAGTTTTGAAAGTTCCTTTTCATCCATTCTCCCTGCTTCTACAGAAGCAACGAAGTCATAATAATCACCAGCTAATTTCAAAGTCTCAGCATTTTTGATAACTTCTGTGAAGTAAGCATTGTTTAATGCATAAGGAGCCTGATCATTGTACAGTTTATTCAGCTGATCCAAAGTAGTTTTAATCTCCGGGTTTTTAGCTACCAAAGAACCTTCATACATTATTTTCTTTTCTACTGCATTGGATTTTTTCAATCCTTCTATTTCACCAATCCACTTTTTCCAGTAGTTTGCAACGGAAGCATATTTTGAAGCATATTTGATACGTGTTTCATTATCAACACGCATTTTTTCATCCAACGTTTTTAAAGCAACATCTCGTACCGCAATTCTTGCAGGATCAATATCTTTCATGATCTTCTCTACAGCGATTGCAGGAAGGTATTCTGTAGTTTTTCCCGGGAATCCGAAAACAAAAGTAAAATCGTTCTCGTTTTTATCTTTGATAGAAACCGGTAAGTAGTGTTTTGGAACGTAAGGTACGTTGTCTTTTGAATATTCTGCAGGTTTGTTGTTCTTGTCCGCATAAATTCTGAACATAGAGAAATCCCCTGTGTGTCTCGGCCAAACCCAGTTGTCAGTATCACTTCCGAATTTCCCGATACTTTGAGGAGGTGCTCCTACAAGACGGATATCTTTATACGTTTCTATGGTATAAGCATAGTACTTGTTTCCATAATACATTGGCTTTACCATGATCGACTGGTAAGATTCAATTTTCTGAGAGTTTTTATACACCTCAATATTGTTGTTGATCTTTTTAGTAAGTTCAGGTTCTGTAAGGTTATCTGTACCTTCTAATATGGGATCAGTAACTTCTTTTATATCTACAATAAAATCTACTTTTACTCCCGGGTTGGGAAGTTCTCCTGCTGTATTTTTTGCCCAGAATCCGTTTGAAAGCAGGTCATTCTGAACGGTAGAGTGTGCCTGAATCTGCCCAAAACCACAGTGATGGTTGGTTAAAAGCAATCCTTTAGGTGAAATAATTTCTGCAGTACATCCGCCGTTAAACTGTACAACCGCATCTTTAATGCTTGGTTTCTGAGGATTGAAAATATCTTTTGCAGAGATCTTCATTCCTAAATCCTTCATTTCCTTTTCATTCAGCTCTGTAGGAATCCACATTCCTCCATATTGTTGCGCAAATGCCATTGCAGCCGGCAAAAGAAATACAGATAAAAGTATCTTTTTTGTCATAATCAAAATTTTGCCCCAATTTACAAAGAAAAATATGAACATGCTTTATAAAAGAGGTGGAAAAACTGTTGCGAGGTCTTTTTTAAAAAGGTTGATCGTGAATGGCCAATTTTGCTTCACAAGTGAAAGGTGAATTTTTATGATCAGACAGAAGTAAATTTATGAAATATTGACAAGCAAAGCGAATTGACTATTCACTCTTCACAATGCATTCAAAAGTTGGATAGTCAATGGTGAATTTGCTTCGCAAGTGAATGGTGATTTTTTTCTCAGAAGGCACTTCCAATTCATCATGTACTCATTTAAAATTGATGCAAAAAATAAAAATTGACAAGCAAAGCGAATTGACTATTCACCATTGATGAAATCTGCTCTTCAGTGTTCCTCTGGCTCAGTTTTTGTTGATTGGAAGTAACTTTATTATTAAAAACATCCTTAAATTAATTATTATGATGAAAAGCAAAATGTTTGTGTTAGCAATGACATCTGTTCTGTTCCTCGCTTCATGTTCTAAAAAGGAAGCTGCTGAAACAACCAACACTACAGATTCTGCTGCGGCTGTACAACCTGCTGCTACAGACAGCATCACTAAAGCTACTCCTACAGCTGCAGGTGATACCTCTGAAAATGCACTGGACTGGGCGGGAACTTATGAAGCAACAGTTCCCTGCGCCGACTGCCCGGGAATAAAGACTTCTTTGACATTGAATGATGATAAAACATTCAGTATTACCGAGGAATACCTTGAGAGAAATTCAAAAAACCAGGATAAAGGTTCTTTTGTATGGGATGCTACAGGAAGCATGATTACTTTAAAAGGGAAATCTGCCAACTATAAATATAAAGTAGGTGAGAATATGCTGATCCAACTGGATATGGAAGGAAAAGAGATTGATGGCCCAAACAAGGATCTTTATGTATTCAAGAAAAAATAAAAATAAAGGCTTGAGCCTTTATTTTTTTGCTTTTATATCCTAAAACTGATAGGCTATAATCTTCGGATCGTCTACCAGCCTTCTGATTACTTCTTCGTGATGGGTATTTTTACCTGTCAGTCTCCATATGACAGCCAAACTTCCCTGTGAATACTGCTGCTTGATCATCTGATAGTTTAAATGATATTCTTTAAAAATATTTTCACAATATTTAATATCTTCTGAATGGGTAAGTGTTATTCTATATTCTCTCACTTTATGGAAATTATCAATAAAATTCTGAAGATAGGTTAAGGCACTCAAAACAATTAAAACCAACGCCGTTCCTAGGAGCGCAATATAAATATAGCCGGAACCTACCGCCATTCCTATAGAAGCGGTGGCCCAAATAGTGGTTGCTGTGGTAATTCCTTCAATTTTATTATCTCCTTTGAAAATAACTCCTGCTCCCAGAAATCCGATTCCCGTAATTATATTGGCTGCCAAACGATCCGGATTGGCCACACCTATTTTTATAGAAAGTATGGTAAACAGGCAGGCTCCAAAACACACAAGAATAAAGGTTCTGAGACCAGCCGATTTATTACGGTATTCTCTTTCGGCACCAATGAACAGTCCTAAAATAACAGATATAAGGATAAGCAGCAATTCATTTTTAATGGCGTAATGATCCTGAAGAAAATCCATATTTTACAATTTAAATAGAGAATAAATTTACAATAAATCCTATTAAGGAACTATCTTTGCTGCGGAGATTTTATGTTGTTTCCTCAAAAAATGTATTTCCGGAAAAAACTTTTGTAATATTACATATTAATTGTAACAATTTTCCTTGCATAAAAGGGATTTAACAAAGAGATTGTCATAAAAACGCCTATGAAAAACCTTATTTTTGCATTATTTACCGTATTATCCGGAATGACATTTTTACATGCCCAAAAAGTATTTAATGAAAATTATTCTTTTAAAAGTGATGGGTCAACGGTTGCTTTTGTACCCATTATCAATGATTTTAAAGATAATGACGATATTACAAATCAAATTTTAAGGGATACTCTTCAATTAAAATTTAAAGATGCAGCTGTTTTACGGGCAAATATGGATACAAGGGTGATCGATATTTTAAAGAAAATCGCTGAGAAAGATTATAAATCCAAAGAAGTAAAAATGTTTCCTAATCTTACAGGCATAATAACTGGTGAGGAAATGAACTATATTAAAGAAAAATTCGGCAATGCAGATCTATTACTGCTTCCGGTTGTTTTCAATATCAACCAATCTATGGGAATGACCTTTGGAAATTCATTATTCCGGCTCTATGATCTTAATAATGGAGATTTCATTCAGCAGTTTTCAGAAAAAATCAATGTGAATATAGGAGATGAAACAGGCTTCACAATAATGACCAGTATGCTTATCAGCGGTGAAAAATCTCACTTGCTAAAAAATATTAAAAAATAAAACTTATATACAATTATGGATAAAGAAATTTCACACTTCTGGTTAGGATATTTCAAAAATGAAGAAGATTTCTATAGCTTCGTAGAGGAGGATGAAAATTATTATATAGAGGAAGAAACTGATGATCAGTATGTTTCCAAGTTTGCAGAATCACAGAATATCAAGTGGTTTGACGATGACTTTATAGAATATGGTTTTGAGGATGAAAGCCTTAGTCTTTATGACAAATTTGCAGAATATTCTTATGCTGACCAATGGATTCCGATCTTAGAAAAAAAGCTGAATGAACTTAGTCTGGACACGCCCGTGAATGCGATCATCTTTGCGACACGATTTGTTATTCCTAATCCGGTTTCTGTAGAAAATGATGATTTTTCACTGCATTATGTAGGGGAAATAGAATATGATATTTAATACTATCATTAATAACAAGTAACTTCATCAGAAATGCAGTTACTTGTTATGGATAAGATTCTGAAATGGCATAATAAGTGATAATTTAATCCGTAAACTATTATCATGAACAGAAATCTTATTATCATTAATCTTACCATCATACTGCTTCTGGCAGGAGTCTATATTTCCGGATATTATTTTATTAATTATCCTTTGGAATTCAATTTCTGGCTTTCCGTTAAAGAATCAGGTTTTGAATATTTCCCTTTTATATTAGCTGGTACCGCTCTTATCACCTATCTTCTGAGTAATGTATCAATTAAAAATTTAAGTTTCAAGGCTAAGTTTTTAAGGATTTACCCTGTTCTCAATTCTATTATTCTTCTTTTCTTCATCATTTCATCTGGAACTGAACTGATAAAAAAACAAAAAGAACTTTCAGAAAAAGAAACTGAATATATTCTACAAGCCCAAAAAGATATACAGAATGATCAGGTTACGCTATCTTATGCCGGAGGTTTTTCAATTCCTTCTTATAATGAATCAACGCTAAGCAAAATACAGGACATCCGAAAGAAATACGGTGTAACTTATGTGAATACAGGTTGTATTATTGATCCTATAGATCATGAGGCACAAAAGAAATACATACAAACAGTGAATCCTTATCTTGAAAAAAGAAATGGAAAAGGCTGGAAAGATAAGATGCAAAAGGAGATTGATGGTTTGAAGTAAACTTACTAATATCCATCAAAAAAATAGAAGTATTTTTGCAGCTGATGGATTTATATTCTACCCTACAAATCGGAGATTATCATATTAATCATTGTGAAGATGATCTTCTCATCAAAAAAATCAGTTCGGATAAAATTGTATGTACTGTGATGGATGGATGTTCTACCGCTATGGACAGTCATTTTGCCTCAACACTTATTGGAAAAATTTTGCGTAAAACCATTATTGAAATAGGCTACAGAGCATTATATGAAAAAGACAGCCAGCACAGTCCGGAAGAAGAACTCAAAGAAATCATCAAAGGCTTATTCCATGAACTTCAATTTATTAAAAAGCATCTGATGCTGGATGAAAAAGAGCTGTTATCTACTCTTATAATTTTGGTTTATGATATCTCAAAAGACAAAGGATTAATCCTAGCCATTGGTGACGGAGTTGTTTGTATCAATGGAAATATCACGGAATTTGACCGTAATAATAAACCTGATTATTTAGCTTATCATCTTCATGAAGATTTTGAAAATTGGTATTCCGGTCTGTCTCAGAAAATATCTTTTGATCACCTGGATGATATTTCTATTGCTACTGATGGCATTTCCAGCTTCTCACAAATAAAAAAGACCGATCCCGATGAAGTCATCAACTTTATGGAATATCTGATGATTAATCAAAACAACAACGATACGGAAGATATGCTCAACAGAAAGCTTAAACAGCTGGAACATCAATATGGGGTAAAACCTACAGATGATTTAGCGATTATAAGGATGATAAAATAAAATTATTCTGAAAATCTGTTATATTAAAAAACAAAAACTTCCGCCCAAAAGACGGAAGTTTTTTATATCGTTAGGGATACGTTCTGTTTATTAATGTGCTTCTAACCAGTTGTCCCCTACTCCAATTTCTACCAATAATGGAACCTGTGTTTTTAAGGCACTTTCCATTTCAGTTTTGATGAGTTTTGAAGCGGTATCAATCTCATCTAACGGAGATTCAAACACCAGTTCGTCATGTACCTGAAGCAGCATTTTTGTTTTAAGCTGTTTCTCTTCCAATTCTCGGTCTATTTTAATCATGGCAAGCTTTACAACATCTGCCGCACTTCCCTGAACAGGAGCGTTCACAGCATTTCTTTCTGCATGACCTCTTACCACAAAGTTATTAGAGTTGATATCTTTCAGATGACGTTTTCTTCCCAATATGGTTTCCACATATCCTAACTGGCGCGCTTTACTCACCTGCTCTGCCATATATTCCTTCAGTTTCGGATACGTTTCGAAATAAGCTTCGATCATTTGTTTAGCTTCTGTACGGGATAATCCCGTTTGCTCAGCCAAAGCAAAAGCTCCCTGTCCGTAGATAATCCCAAAATTTACAGTCTTAGCCTGACTTCTCTGGGTTTTAGATACCTCAGCCAAAGGAATTTTAAAGAGTTTGGCTGCTGTAGAAGCGTGGATATCTTCTCCATCCTGGAAGGCTTTAATCATATTATCCTCTCCTGAAATTTCAGCAATTAAACGAAGTTCAATCTGTGAATAATCGGCAGAAATAATCTTTTTCCCTTCTCCGGAAACAAATGCTCCGCGGATCTGCTGGCCTCTCAAGGTTCGGATCGGAATATTCTGCAGGTTCGGGTTTACACTTGCCAAACGGCCTGTAGCGGCTGTAGTCTGCGAGAAGTTGGTATGTACTCTGTTATCTTTTTTCTCAATCTGTGAAGGCAGAGCGTCTACATAGGTTGATTTTAATTTCTGATAGGTTCTGTATTCCAGGATATGCTTGATGATTTCATGTTTTGAAGATAACTTCTGAAGAACATCTTCTGAGGTTGCATATTGTCCGGTCTTTGTTTTTTTGGCTTTCGGATCCAGCTGTAATTTTTCAAAAAGAATCTCTCCCAGTTGTTTAGGTGAATTCATATTGAATTCTTCTTCTGAAAGTTCAAAAATCTTTGCTTCCAGCTGTTTCAGGTCATTTTCAAGGTCAACACTTTCCTGAGCCAGCCATTTTTCATCCAGAGAAATTCCTGCCAGTTCCATTTTCGCGAGCACTTCCATGAGAGGCATCTCAATATTGTAGAAAAGCTCTTCCAGATTTTCTTTTTTAAGCTGTGGTGCAAAAAGCTCATACAGTTGGAAAGTTATATCTGCATCTTCCGCTGCGTAATCTGTTTGCGTTCTCAGATCAGCATCTCTGAAATTCCCTTGTTTTTTCCCTTTTTTTCCGATGATGGTTTCAATGGATACAGGTTTATAGTTCAGGTATACTTCTGAAAGGTAATCCATCCCGTGTCTTCCGTCCGGATTCAGGAGGTAATGAGCAATCATGGTATCGAACATGGCCCCTTTCACGGTGATATCGTATTGTTTTAAAACTTTATAATCGTATTTAAGATTGTGAGCAATTTTCAGCAGGTCTTCTTTTTCGAAAAACGGTCTGAAAATTTCCAGGGTCTGCAACACTTCTTCTCTGTTTTCAGAAAGTGGAATATAGTAGGCAAGTCCTTTCTTGTAAGAGAAGCTCATTCCTACCAATTCTGCTTCCAGCTCATTTAATGAAGTAGTTTCTGTATCAAAACAAACTACTTTTTGCTGGAGCAGGTTTTCGACCAGTTTTTTCTGTGCTTTCGGATTATTGATAAACTGATAAAGGTGATCATTATTCTCAATGGTAGACTTTGTAGAAGTAGCCTGCTCCAATTCTTCGAAATTGGCAAAAAGGTCAAGCTGCATCGCCTGCCCTTTAACTTCTGCTCCTGTTGGACCCTGCTTCACTTCTACTTCACTCACCACTAATGTTTCTGTAGTGGAAGGAGCAAAAGCTCTGTATAGATTTTCATATAGTCTTCTGAATTCTATTTCATCAAAGACTTCTTTTACTTTTTCAAAATCCGGAGTTTCAAGGTCATATTGTTCCTGATGGAATTCTACAGGAGCATCACAGATGATAGTCGCTAATTTTTTAGACAAAATACCACGCTCCGCAGAAGCTTCTACTTTTTCCTTCAGTTTTCCTTTAAGCTTATCGGTATTGGCAAGCAACGTTTCAATATTTCCGAATTCTTTCAGGAATTTCATGGCAGTTTTCTCTCCTACTCCTTCTAATCCAGGGATATTATCTACTGCATCACCCATCATGGCCAGGAAATCAATCACCTGCTTTGGATCTTCAATCTCATATTTTGCCTTTACTTCTTCAACTCCCAGAATCTCAATATCACCTCCTTTTAAGCCTGGTTTATAAATTTTAATTTTATCGGTAACCAGCTGTGCAAAATCTTTATCCGGCGTCACCATGAAAGTGGTGTATCCTTCTTTTTCTGCTTTGCACGCAATAGTCCCAATGACATCATCGGCTTCATATCCTTCCACTCCAAGAATCGGGATATGCATTGCTTCCAGAATTTTATGGATGTATGGAACAGCAATTTTGATCGCTTCAGGAGTCTCGCTTCTGTTGGCTTTGTAATCTGAGTAGTCATCCGTCCTCACACTGGCCTGGCCTACATCAAAAACTACTGCCAGGTGTGTTGGTTTTTCTCTTCTGATCAATTCTATGAGAGAATTGGTAAAACCGAAGATGGCAGAAGTATCCAAACCTGTACTGGTGAGTCTCGGATTCCTGATCAATGCGTAATATCCTCTGAAAATCATCGCATAAGCATCGATGAGAAACAGCCTTTTATCTTGTGTTGCGTCCATATTTTGAATAATGAACAAATATAAGAAAATAGGAGTAAAAATTGGTAGCCTGTTGAAGGGTTTCGGGTATCGGATTTGAGTTTTTGAGTGCAGGATACGAGGCCCGAGTTGCGGGGTACGTAATATAACAATCACTTTTCAGCAGCGGTGGTTTTAAGACTGATTGGTCTATTTTCATTTCGACTGTTTTCCATTTTTTGCTTTGTACAGCTACTTTTATACAAACAAAACAGCATACCCAAAGGCATACTGTTTCTTTTTTATTTAAGTTTATGGGATTATTTACCTGAAGAAGGCCATAGCCCTGCGTACTGAGAAGTACCGTAGTCAATGGTTTCAGCACTTACTACGAAACTGATCAGCATACTGTTGCTGTCTACTGCGTCGAAGTCTACTTCATGCTGGATGACGTATCCGTTTTCCCATTTCAATGTGATCAGTGTTCCTTCTTCGTGAGATTTATTGAAAGTAATTTCTCCTACTGTCGGCTTATATTTGCCGTTTAGTAAGCTTTCCAGGATGTCTGACTTTTCAGTAGCTTCTACTGTAACCTTGATTAATGCGTTGGAAGGATCTGATGCTACACGTCCTGAAACGTCTGTAGCTCTTGATACGCTGTAATTCATTTTTAACAGCTTCTGTCCTTCTCCGTTGTTGAATTTTAAGATTCCTCTTGAGTTTCTTTCTGCCATGATTGTAAATTTTAATCGTTAGTAATAAATTGTAATTCAATAATTATATAACAAAGATAAAGCCCCTGGTTTTGAAAAAAAAGCAATTGAAAGGAAATCTGAAAAAGTGTCGTAATTATACGATTTGATGTAGTAGTTCTACGATTAGTTGTCGTAATTCTACGACATTAAGTTAAAAAAAATAACATAAACACCTTATAATAAATACATTAACAACAGAATCTAAATAAATATTATTACACTATAAAGAGATATATTATATTAAATATTATTCCAAAAAACCTAATTATTAAATAAAAAAACAGAACAGCGTCTCTTGTCCGCTGTTCTGTACCAATTTTATTTTTACTAAGATGATGAATAGGCTTATTTACCTGCTGAAGGCCATAGTCCTGCGTACTGAGAAGTACCGTAGTCAATGGTTTCTGCACTGATGACGAAGCTGATCAGCATACTGTTGCTGTCAATAGCATCGAAGTCTACTTCGTGTTGGATGACGTACCCATTTTCCCATTTCAAAGTGATCAGTGTTCCTTCTTCATGAGATTTGTTGAAAGTGATCTCTCCTACTGTCGGTTTATATTTACCGTTTAGTAAGCTTTCAAGGATGTCTGACTTTTCAGTAGCTTCTACTGTAACCTTGATTAATGCATTAGAAGGATCTGATGCTACACGTCCCGAAACGTCTGTAGATCTTGATACGCTGTAGTTCATTTTTAACAGCTTCTGTCCTTCTCCGTTGTTGAATTTTAAGATTCCTCTTGAATTTCTTTCGGCCATGATTAGTAAATTTAATCGTTAGTAATATTTTGTGATGTGGTGATTGTGTTAGCAAATATAGAAGCTCTTTTCTGCTAAAAAAAGCTTTTGAACGGAAATCTGAAAATTTGTAGTAGTTCTACGATTTCTTGTAGTAATTCTACGATAATGGATTTAACAAAGCTATCCAAAACCTCATCAAGAAAGGTTTTGAATCAACTAAAAACCAACAACAAAACCAATAATTTTACACTTAAGTGAGAAATATTAAGAATTTATCAATAAAAAAATAGATCTGTTTTCAGCAGATTACTTAATAAAAAAGCAACCAGATCAACTGATTGCTTTGTATGGTATTGCTGTTATTTTACTGTTGGGTCTTTCCGCCTTCTTTTAAGGAACGAACCAATATTTTATTTTTTCTCAGCAGAAAATCTGGCATCAGATCCACGGGAAGATAGAATGGACTTTCCCCTTTTTTCTGGAGTTCTTCCTCGATTCCGGGATTCCAGGCAAGGATTTTGTCTACATCAACGTTCAATTCAGCAGCAACCACATTCAGGTTGAATCCGGCATTGATCTCTGTTTCTGAAAGCGAAGCAGCGGTCTCTTTACGGTCTCCCTCAAAGAAAATCTTATTGAGTCTTGCAGAATTATAATTATTCAATACACTCTGAAGCTCTCCGGTTGCATAGCATGCATTAAGATATTTCTTCACATGATTAATGGTTTCTGCCGGAAGGTATTTATAAAACTCATGGTATTGAGTAGAGCCAGCAGCTTCCATTGCTTTGGCAATATTTCCTTCACCGCAGTTATAAGCCGCAACCACTGTCACCCAGTTATTGTACTTTTTGTAAAGATTACTTAAGGAAATAGTAGCTGTTTTGGTACTTTTATAGATATCTGTACGTCCCTGCTCTGTAAGTCCATACTGGTTGGCATGGGCTGTCATGAACTGCCAGATACCAACTGCTCCCGCTCCCGAGGTAATATTTCTGTCAAAATGGGATTCAATCAGGGCCAGGTTTCTCAAATGTTTGGGAACACCTTTCTGAAGGAGTAACTGTTCAATAAATTCGACAAGATCTTTATTGGCATTAATGATACCCTTATACTTTTTCACACTGCTTTCCGAGGTATCGGAAGCGGCAAGAAACTGTCCGTTGATCATGATAACGGATCCTAATAATAGAAAACCTGTAAAGATATTTCTGGCAATCGTTTTCATTGTAATTTCATTTATAAGTAAAAGGGTAAAAGCTGATGGCAAATCCCCTTTTCTTTATACTTAATCTACTTTCCAGCTCAGTTTTTCTTCGTCTTTATTCCAATCTACATGAATCGTTTGTCCGGATTTCACTTCTTCTCTAACAATCATTTTAGAAATTGGTCTTGCAAGCTGTGCACGGATTACTCCGGAGATCTGTCTTGCTCCGTACTTGCTGCTGAAGCCTCCTAATGCAAGGTTTTTCACAGCTTCGTCTGTAATCTTTAAAGCAATTCCCAATCTTGTTAAAGAAGTATGAAGTGATTTCAGCTGAATATTAAAGATTCTTTCTGCAATGGATTCTGTGATCGGTGCAAAAGGAATGATCTCTGTAATTCTTGCCAGGAACTCAGGTCTGAATCGTCCTGAATTCGACATGATCTGCATCAGTGAAGATGATTCCGGAATTTTTCCTTCTTCAAACTGTTTTACAATTTCTTCACTTCCTATATTGGAGGTAAACAGGATCAGTGCATTGCTGAAATCTCCTTCTTTACCTAATTTATCATGAACTTTTCCTTCATCCATAATCTGAAGGAAAACATCAAAAACTGAATGATGGGCCTTTTCAATTTCGTCAAATAAAACAACGGTGTAAGGCTGCTGTCTTATTTTATTAACCAGCATACCACCCTCTTCATATCCTACATATCCAGGAGGCGCTCCGTATAGCAAGGCTGCGGAATGTTCTTCTTTAAATTCTGACATATCAAAGCGTACCATTGCCTTTTCATCGTTGAAAAGTAATTCTGCCATCGATTTTGCCAGCTCGGTTTTACCGGTTCCGGTAGGTCCCAGAAGGAAGAACGAACCGATAGGCTGTCCCGGTTTGTTCAATCCGCTTCGGTTTTCAACAATGGCATCGGAAAGGATTTTTAATGCGTGATCCTGTCCTACGACTCTGTTTAGCAGAAGAGATTCCATATTCAGGAGTTTTTCTTTTTCCTGAGCCTGGATCTTCCCGATGGGAATATTGGTTTTAGCGGCCATTACAGCTGCGAGTTCGAGTCTGTCTACTTTTTCTCTTTTTTGGGCGGCATGCTGTAAAAGTTCTGCGTAAGTATCTTCAATGATCTTCTGAATCTGATCTACCGGCATAGAGTTGTCAATGGTTGGCTGTTCACTCAGTGAACCCCAAAGAATCGGGCTTATTTTGTCTCTTAGCAGGTTGTAAGTCCAGATCAGTTCATCTGCTTTATCTTTGCTGTCTGCATATTCTTCTGTTAAAATCGCATCATAGCTTTCTTTCCAGCTGTCCAGTTCTTTTTCTGATAATTCATCCAGCATTTTGATGGCAGCCATTGTTCTGTCTAATAAGTCAATAGCAGCATCCGGTAATTTTTTACCTTTTGCATATCTTTTAGCCAGACGCACGCATTCCGGAAGGGCTGTTTTTTCCACTTCAATACCGTGGTGTTTTTTGTAGCCTTCAAGAAGCACGTCAATCATTTTCACGCAAGTCTTTTCATCGGGTTCATGAACCGTCAAAACTTCAAAACGGCGGTTAAAAGCCTGTTCCGGTTCTATAATTTTTCTGTATTCTTCCTGTGTAGTAGCTCCGATTACGGTAATTTCACCTCTGGCAAGTTCAGGTTTCAGAAGGTTGGCAACGTTTCCGATGCTTCCTTTTGGGTCCAGAAGGGTATGTATTTCGTCAATGAAGAGAATGGCTTTTTCAATTTTCTTGCATTCATTAATTACTTTTTTCAGGCGGTCTTCAATTTCACCTTTGTAAGAAGTTCCTGCTAATAAAGCTCCGGTGTCAAGTTCTAAGAGAGTCCCGTTTTTAAGCATTTCGGGGACATTTCCTTTGATAATTTCTGTAGCAAAACCTTCTACCAAAGCTGTTTTTCCTACTCCCGGCTCTCCGATGATGATCACATTCGGTTTGCTTCTTCGGCAAAGGATTTCCACCAGCATTCTGAGTTCTTTATCTCTACCGATAATATTTTCGATTTCTCCTTTTCTTGCCTGTGCTGTTCTGTCTACACAGTAGCTTTTAATGGAAGGAAATGAAGAATCTGAGTAGTCTGATGTACCATTTGAAAATAATGATGAAAAATCACCGTCTTCAGACACGGTAAACGGAGTGTCTTTTCTGTACAGGTTGAAGATCTCATGTTCTCTCAAAGGAAGTGACTTTAACTGCTGAAGAGAAAATACAACCTGAGGCTTTACAATGGCTGTAAGGATGCAGATAGGAGTAATCTCATCCAGTCCTAATTTTAAACGGATATCATCAGCTTCTTCAATAAGGGTATCTACCGCATCATCCTGTCCTACTTCATCCGGAAGATGGCTGGTTTTCGGATATTCTTCAATACGGACATCTGCCCATTCATAGAAATAACCTGGATCTTTATCTATACTTTTCAGGAATTCATTAAGCCCGATATCTTTATGCATTAAAGCCTGCAGAATGTGCGGGCCTCCATAAGTTCCATTATAATTTTCCTTCGCTATCGACTGAGCAATGTGAAATAGTTGCTTTACTGTTTCGTTGGTTACTAGTACTCCCATTTATAATTTTCTTATATTAATATATTTGCATTCTGCTGTGCTTGCGATTTGATGATTTTAAAGTATGTTTTTCACCTCTTTTTTCAAAGAATCAAAACTTATTCTTTTTGTGTAGCTAAAATTAGCTATTTTATTCTAAATGATATAAAGATAGTTAATTCTTTAATCAGAGAAATAACAACGGTGTTTTTTTGTTTTTAATCCTATTTCTGATGGTGATATATTGTAATAAATTACTTTTCTGGATCTTCTTGCTGTCAAAATAGAATATATAATTCTCCTATTAAACTTGTATTAAGCATACAATTACGGGTTATAAAAAGGTACTGTCTTCTTTTGAAGTTCTTTTCCTGTTTTACCATCCAGAATGATTTCTTCTATTTTGTCGCCTGCAATTTGATGAGAAATTCTCCATACTTTTTTGCCTTCAAAATCCTGTTTTAGTACTCTTGTCTGATAACCAGAATCATGATAACCTTTTGGAAGATCAATTTTATTTTTTTTACAGTATGCAATAATATTTTCAGGTTTGAAATCATAATCTTCATCCGTGTTTTCTTCTTTTACAACTTTACCTGATTTATCAAAATGATATAATATTCCTACAGGTGAGCCCATGTTAAATGACAATGATTTATTTTTTATGTAACCATTTTTATAATAGAATTTATCTGATTTATAAAAAGAGTTCTCATAGTAAGTACTTAATCTATATCCACCTTCAGAAGCAGAAAAAATTTCTTTTCTTCCTTCCGGAGTTTCAATACATCTGTCATCATCTTTTTTCTTAGAATTCTGTATAGTAATCTTTTCAAATTCATTAGTAATTTTTGGAATCATTGTCTTTTGTAATTCCTGCGATTGAATTTGAGTAAAAAAGCCCAACCCAGCTAATATTATTATTTTATTCATAATATTTTTTTGTAGATAAACCAGTTTTTCTTCATTGTCAATACTATAATAATTTTATGTAAATTAATATAACAGCCCGCTATCCAATACATTATTCTTTTACCTGACCTTGCATTGGTTCTGTATTTTCCGATTGCGAGTTTACTTTCAATTTATATAGTTTCCAGGATCTGTTCATCTTATCCTGGCTGGGATCAGTTGTTACACCAAATAGATAATCTTCTCCTTCACAAAAAAGAAATACCGGAGTCAATTTTATATGTTCTTTTTTTAAATATTCCAAAAATATAGCATTGGCCTCATCATATTTTATCTGGGCATTATTTTCAAAAGATAAAAACTCTTCTGTTTTATAATAAATTCTATTTGTATTATTAATATGCTTTTTTTTACATTGAGAAAAAAATAAAAACATAACAATTAAAAAAAATACTTTTAGTTTCATAATTTAAAAGCTACTTAACTTCATTAAAAAAAATTTCATTATACTTTTCTATCGTTTTATCATCTGAAATATTATTAGCTTTATAAAAATCGTTTTTTGGCATCAATGTTTTCATAAATCCATGATGCTTAACCACATCTGATTCTCTTCCGATATAAATAACGTTTATATTATTATTTTCTTCATTCAAATAAATATGATTAATATGATCATTTGCATTTCTCATTACATTTTCAAATTTCAATATATTAACTAATGAATCTTTATAAGAAACATAAAGTTCATAGGTAGCACCTGCTTCCGTTTCTGCATTTATGTCATATTCTTTTCCTAAAAACAATAATGTATTTTCAGTTTTTGCTCCTCTATCATCTATCTTTATGATATTAATTTTAGTATTCTTCAATATATCTTCTTTTCCAAATACTTTAAATGTTTGTTCATTCATTTTTGTACAAGCTACAGTAGTTATTAATAATAATTGTAAGAAAACCTTAACGATGGTTGTTAAAAACCCCTTGATGTGTTGATTTAATAAGTTTTCCATTTTTATAGCAATTCATATTGTTAACTTTTAAATATCCTCCTTCTGCAAGTTTTTTCTGACTCAAATTGTCTTTATCGGGATGGTAACTAACAGCTTTACTTCCCTCACCTGCATTTCCTCCTACCTGATATGTATTTGATCGTATATCCCAACCCATACCGTCTCTTATTATACCACCCGTTCTCTTTTCATCAAGGCTTCTGGCTAAACTAGTAACTCTGTAGTCAGGATAAAATGATGGGAAAGATGAAGTGGATTGCCCCCATACTTCTACATCTTTAAAGTTTGACAAATTGGAAATATTCTGTGCAAAGTTTTTTGAGGCAAAGGAATTACCTGTGTTACAGCCATAAAACACACATTTTGAATTTACACCCCATTCTACTTTTATCTGTTCCCATCCGCACATAGCCATTTGATGAGGCCAATTATCAATAGGACAAATCTTAATTTCTTTATTATAAGATATGGGCCCATCTCCTCCGGCATGTGAAAACACTCCTAATTCACCAATTATTACTCTCTTTTTATCATTTTCAGAATGTTTTTCAATAATCTTAGGAATTTGCTCTACAATTTCATCTATGCTTTGTATTGGTATACTAAATGCTTTATGAATTTTATCATCATACCACGATTGTTTCTTTTTATTTTTCAAACGGGTTTGACAAGCTTCTGAAATCATATGCATTCCTTTATGATCTTCACTTACAAAAAAGAATAAATATAAAAAAACACTTTCTTTTACACTGTCTCTTTGTATATCTTCATATGTTCCATGACTAACCCCTGCCATCTGCTTTTATTTTTTTTGCGCTATTGAACTCCAGATTATCTTCTATTGCATCGAATATCATTTTTTTACTGGTACTCATGTGAATTCTCCCAGCTAAAACAGCGTCCTTATTTTGAGTAATAATTTTAATATTCGCAGCTTTTCTTATAATTGCCATAGACGTTAATTTTTAATGATTAGTCCCTTTTTCACCACTATTCATATGTACAGTCTTAGCACTTTGTATAAGAATATCATCTTCTGAACTTATAGCAGTCATTTTTTTTGCAAAAATATCAGACGTTGAAGACTGTCTTGTATAATCATTATCCACCATTTCTGTTCGGTTATCAGACATTTCCATTCTATTGCCCGTAGCAGTTTCTATAATATCATTACCAGCAGATATTGTGATATTATTTCCAACGTTTGTACTTTGGTTATTTCCCACCGTCGTCGTCATATTCTCTCCAACATTAATATTCATATTCTTACAGTTCAGGGTCATGGTTTCCGGTGCTGTAATGTTGATATTACTTCCGGTTGTATCCAGATGGATCTCATTTCCGCTTTTGTCTGTAATAATGATACTTTCATCTTCTGTGAAAACGACTCTGTGACCGCTTCGTGTTTGGATAGATTTTACCCGGTTGTCTGCTCCTCCACCAAGGCCTATTCCGCCATGAAACATTCCTCCCATTACAAATGGTCTGTCCGGATGACTGTGTACGAAATTAACCATCACCTGATCTCCTACTTCCGGAATGGCTACATAACCACGATTTTGTGTGATCTGATCGGTTCCTCCGGCATCAGGGCTCATTACTCTTACAAAGTGAGTGTTATCATTCATCTGCCAGTCGAATCTTACCTGAACCCTTCCCTGGCCTTCCGGATCAGTATTGGAAATTACCGTTGCAATCTGTGGCTGGGCAGCCGGTACCGTAAATTCCGGTTTGGGCAGAAAACCCGTGTCTGCGGCAATGGATTCGAAAGTTCCTGTGTAATGTCCGATCGTATCAATTTCATGAACGGCTTCTGTCACCATAACCTTCGTAAAATAAGATGTTTCACTGCTGTCCGGCTTTCTCATATGAATATCCGCAATACATCCGGGATGCAAAAAAGGAACGGTTGTAGATCCGGAAACTGAAAATACATTAACAGCCTCGCTTCCTGATGAACTTCTTTGAGAATGCTCTATATCCAGATGCGTTGTTGCTTTGATAGGTGCAACCTGCAGTGCCGGGGTTTTATATATCTTGTCATTGTGACTGTATGCTGTACGGGCAAGATCGCCTAAATGGCTTACCGGAGTTTCTCCTGAAGTCAGCTTTTCATGTTTACTGCTGTTATAGCCATAATACTGAGGCTTTGTATGAACAGCTTTTAGTTCTATTTTAATATTATCTGCATTGCTTCCGTATAACAATTTTATAGGCTTATTCTGCGGAGGAAGCTTTCCAAAATGCAAGACTTCACCATCATAATAAAATTGTTCCCCATAAGCTTCTGCCATTCTCGCCAGATAATTATAATGGGTTTCGTTATACTGGCTGCTGTAAATAATCTGGGAATAATCATTGGTATCGACTCTTATATCAAACCGCTCTTTATCTATTCCCTGTTTTATTACTTCTTTGGCTATGATGCCCATATTAACAGGCTGGCTGCCACCAAAACTCTGAATATGCGGAGCACCGTCCAGCAAGATCGTAGGGCTGTATCCGGAAAGCACAATATTTCCCAGACTCATTTTTTCCTGACTGAATCCTACTTTGGTAATGATCCCGACAAAATTCCTTTCCGGACTTTTCTCAATATCTTTGTAGGAAATGACTGCTGTAAGACGTTTACCCAGAAATTTGTTGGCTTCTTCAAGGGTATGGCTTTGCCTTTCTCCCAAAGCATCGTGAGCAAGAATAAGATTGAATTCGTGGTGATGCCCCGCTTTTTGTTTAAGGGTGAAATGTTTATAGTACTTAATAATTTTACCTTCTACAACCAGTGATAATTTGACCAGCCGGTTGATGCCTGCGTGATGATTCTCGGATATTCCGTCTGCATTCTGTGAAGGACGGAAGGAAGATCCCTTGGTCTTTGATTCGGTTTTCATATGCTTTGTGTTTGTGTTGGGTATTAAAGATAACAAAATTTACATAACAGACACTATATAAATATGTTATAGAATAAAATTTCAGGTATAGTTTTTTCATTCAGGCAAAAAAAGACCGTCTTAAATAGGGACAGTCTTTCTTCTTATGAATGTTGATAATATGTGTCAATCTTAGCTGGATGGCCATAGCCCTGCGTATTGAGAAGTACCGTAATCAATGGTTTCTGCACTGATGACGAAGCTGATCAGCATACTGTTGCTGTCTACTGCGTCGAAGTCTACTTCATGCTGGATGACGTATCCGTTTTCCCATTTCAAAGTGATCAGTGTTCCTTCTTCGTGAGATTTGTTGAAAGTAATTTCTCCTACTGTCGGCTTATATTTACCGTTTAGTAAGCTTTCAAGGATATCTGACTTTTCAGTAGCTTCTACCGTAACCTTGATTAATGCATTAGAAGGATCTGATGCTACACGTCCTGAAACATCTGTAGATCTTGATACGCTGTAGTTCATTTTTAACAGCTTCTGCCCTTCTCCATTATTGAATTTTAAGATTCCTCTTGAGTTTCTTTCGGCCATTATTAGTAAATTTAATCGTTAGTAATATTTTGTGATTCGGTGATTGTGTTAGCAAATATAGAGGCTCTTTTCCGCTAAAAAAAACTTTTCCTTATAAATCTGATATTTTGTAGTAGTTCTACGATTTGTTGTCGTAATTCTACGACAATGGATTTACAAACCACACCGTAACATCCATTAATACAGTGTTTTAAATTATATCTCAGTTTTTAGATAAAAAATATTTTTACACTTTAAAGAGAAATAAACAGAGTATAGGTTTCAAAAATTCAAAGTTTAAGGTTTACAATTAATCAATATATGTGACCTCACTTTAAGACACAAAAAAAGCAGAAGATATACTCCTGCTTTTAATATCATAAAATAAATTTCTTAATGCTTTGTGTATTCCGGTTGTTCTGTTGGAATTCTGGATGGCGTAAAGTACTCATTAAGCCAGTAGAAAGTCTGTCCGTTCTGCTGAATTTTTACAGCCGGATTGTTTCTGTTGGCAAGCAGTCTGTCTGCTAAGTTCTTGTAGTGCTGGAAATAATTTTTTACCGTTTCACTAGGAACCACTTTTGATTTTTTCCAACCTTTCAGTTTATATTTAGCCATCAATTCTTCTTCAGAAAGGTCAAATCCGGTACTCATTCCAATAGCGTAAGACATTGGCAGCTCATAAAGTGCTCCTTTATCTAAGAATTTTATTGTAGGATTATACTTTTTCAGCAGCTTTACATACTCCTTTACTGCTCTAGCCTGGTTAAAGTCTGCACGGTCTGCCTGAGTATTTCTGTAAACTTCCGTATAGAAAGCTTTTAAGTTATCATATTCCGATTCAGAAATAAGGATTCCCTTTTCTATTCCTGGCGTAAACTCTTTCAGCTCTTTTGGAATATATCCTTTCACAAGGAACGGGCTTCCATAGTTGATCAGCTGTGCAGCAATTCCGGCAGAAACCGGATTGGTTAGTCCGGGATACAGGTATTTATATTTTAAATCTACATCTGTTCTCCCTGCTCCTACGGATGAATGGAAATATTCATTAAGAGATTTATCAACAGTCTGATTATCTAAAGTAACTTGTGCAATAAGACTGTCAACAGACTTTTTAAGGAATCCGGGAGTGGTAATATCTCCTTTTTTAGGGAAAATAACAAATCCCTGAGACATGCTCTCTTTAGGATAAGCTAAAGAGAAGAATCCCGTATCGCCTTCCACAAGGCTGAAATTATTTTTGGTTAAAACATCATATTGGTTGATGATCTTCTGCTTTTTAAGTTCAGCAATGTTTTTAGCTGTATTCGTTACCACATTTTCTGCCATCAATACAAAATCGTTGTAAGTATCAGATGATCTTGCACTGGTCTGGAACATGATTAATCTCGCCTGAGCCTGTGTTAACGAACTGATTACGCTGTACATATTTCCGCTTTGATTGGCAGAAGTTCCTACAGTTATAACAATATTGGTTTCATCAGAAACATTTGAAAGAAGATTCCCTGCTGCAGTAAGCGCCTCTCCTACCGGCTGATAGCCATTATTGCTTGCACAGTTCATTTCATTGGTTTTCTGATCAATAAATGTCATGATTTTACTGTAGTCTGTACTTAAGTTGGATACAGAAATATTATCTCCACATGGATTGTTTTTGTATAAAACCACACCATATTTAACGTGATTAAAATAAGATGGTTTTTCAAATCTCAGCTGAAGATCCTGTAAAAGTGATTTTACGATAGGTGCATAAGGTGCATTGGCAGCACTTACGTCTAATGCAAAAACAATATTGATATTTTTATCTCTTTCCGTAATCTCTCTGTAGCGATCAAAATAAATAGGCTCACCCAATACATTGGATACAAAGTTCTTGCTGTAATCTAAAATATTGGTGAAATATTTTGTCTTGGTATCAGGAGTTGGAGTTTCTTCTAAATGAAGATTTACCGGGAAGATATTTTCCAGAGGTGTTCTTTTGTTTACATCAGTAAGAAGAACAGCTGTTTTGTTATCAGCATCTGAAGCAGATCCGCCTGGATGTCCTTCATGGATTCCCAATGCCGTATCATTAATTCCTGTTGTATTTTTTAATTTGATCGCAGAACGTTCTCCCCAGCTGGAAATTACATTTGAGCTTACCCATCCGTAAAGTCCTTTGTTGATACTGTCCATATCAACAGATGGTTTTTTACCTACCAGGAAACGTTTATTATTTTCAGCCATCTTGTATACGTAAACAATTTGTCCGTTAGGAATTTTCACGTTGGCTGTTTCAATAAGACTTGGTGAATTAAACACCATAATAGAGTCGTTTTTGTAGTATCTCTCGGCATTTCTGATGACTTCGCTGTTATTAGGTACTACTGCTACTCTTACAGGATACCCTGTTTTTTCGCTTTTTAAGGCATTATTCCAAAGAAGGAGGTCAGATTCCTGAATCCAGCCATATGTTTTGACTGATTTTGAAGAAATCTTTTTCATTAAAGCATCCGGAACATATTCCGCTACTTTTACCATTCCGTCTCTATGTTTTAAAACCATTAAAGGTTCAAGGAATTTTACTTCTTTGTAAGACTTCTCATCATCTTTATCCAGATAAGCCGTATTTCTTGATCTGTCTGAAATAACAATCCATGGAACTGACTTTTTTGGATATCCGTTAACGACAGGGGAAGCATCCACCTGCCCATACTGTGAAGGTTCCGGGGTTTTCTTTGACGGGAGCTTTACCTGGCAACTCGTTAATAATACTGATAACCCTATATAATATGCTGCTAGAGGAAATGTATTTTTCATCCTATTTAATCTTTTTATGATTGGTGCATCCGTAAGACCGGACGAAATTATTTGCTTTGATTAATATCTACTTTCGTTACACAGTTCTGTGTATCATCCAGATTTACTTTTACCGTCTGGATCACTGTATTTTTATCAAACTGAAGGCCTGCACAATACATGTAGAAATTATTTACTTTGCTGTCATTTACTTTTACCACTGTATTTTCATTGTTACACAGATACGTTTTCAACAGGTAATTGTAATGCATATTGAAACTGTTTCCGTTAGCAATCTGCTGCAGGTGATATTTGAAATCATTATCTACTTTTGCATAAGAGTCTTCTACTGAAACTTCATCTTCTGCAAGAGCATCATAAGCCGGAAGGATTTTAATACGGTGATAAATAGGATCCTGGCTTTGTTCTGTGTAAAGAGTTACCAGATAATCTCCGGGTTTTTTATAGGAATAGATAGTGAATTTATCCTTAGCATCTGTATTCCCGGACTCACCAAATTTCCATGCAAACTGCTTTGCTTCGGAAATAGCACGGAAGGTTACATTCTCGTTCTGCATCGCCTGGCTCACAGCTTCAATAGTTGTTTTTGCTGTTGCAGTATCTTTTGGTTTCTGAACGCTTCTTGCACTTACCATTACAGGGAAAGATTTCGTATACTTATTGTCCACGATCAAACTTACCTGGTAATATCCTGGCTTATTATAGAAGTGAATACCACTGTTTTTGTCTGAAGTTGTTCCATCTCCGAAATTCCATCTTTTGGTTTTCGCAAACTGGGTTTTATCTTCAAATAAAAGTGTATCTCCCACCGCCAATGAAGACGGATAAACCACCCCAACAATATCATCGGCTGAATGTATTACCTTTTTCTGCAGCCACAGAGCAACCAATGCAGCAATCAGCAACGTTGCAATAACACCGATAATAATGTTTTTCTTGTTCTTTTGAAAATAATTCATAGTTAATAATTGTGATGTGTTGTTTAAAATTCCTAGTATCCATTTGCTTACTGCATTCTTGCTTTCAGATCCTGCTCGCGCTGATAGAGCTTATTCTGCTTATCTTTAAATCCGATTCTGCATTCATCTACCTGTTTCTGGAAAATTTTAATGTCTTCCGAGGTTGTTGAAATGACTTTTTTATCATCAAAATACATTTTATAAAATTTTGCGATCTGTGGATAGGCATCTTTACGGATATCCACAACGTCAGTACTATTGAAATAGCTGTTAAGATCATTCACTCCCAGCTGGATATTGTTTTCGATAAAAGGCTGTGGTCCGTCATTGGTAAGTTTGGTGATCATGGTATAAGTACTGTCCATTATGGGAAGAACAACTTTCTGATGCTGTTCAAATTCGGCTTTCTGTTCAAGATTCTGAATACCTCTTACATCTTCATCAGAAAAAGGAGATACAAATCCTTTTAAAAAGATCACTCCCAAAAATAACATTGCTGTTACCAGCATCAGTATTAAATAAAAAAACTGATAATGCCTTTCTTTCTTAGATAATGTGATTTGTCCTTGCATATCTTTTTCTTTTTATCTTCTTCTTTTACTTCCTGTGAAATTTCTTGTAGGGTCTTTTCTAAGTTCATTATTGGTTACTTTGATCTTTCCCATACATTCATCAAGATCTCTCAACACTGTTTTCTTCTGATATTCCACTTCAATGATCCTGGCTTTTAAATTCATCATGGGTACAATCTGTTTCATCAGTACAGCATAATGTTTAAAGCTTTGTACACTGTCTTTACCCATAATATTTTTAGCATCTCTCACATTATCCATAATACTGGTTCTGAGAAATACTTCATTCTCCACCTTATTAATGCTAAGCTGGTTCATTTTGTCGTAAATATCATCAATGTGGTCCTTAAGTACATCACTTCGAAGCATCAGTTCTTTATAAGCTTCTGCTTCACGGCTAATTCCTTCCCGTTGTATATCATAACTCTTAAAGAAGAGAAATAAGCAAGTAAAAGATACAGCCGACAAAACGACAAATGACAGAATAAACTTCCAAATGCCCGTTCTGACGTCAGATTTGTTTAATTTTTTTTCTCTGTTAGAAGACATAATTTGCGATTTGTTTGGCCTGTGAAAATATAAAAAAAAAAATTTATGCACAATACGTAATTTCCCCAAGCCTGTTTCGTGAAAACCCTGATTAAATTAATATTAATTTTCACTTTGATAAGTTTTTCATAAATTAGACCTTTAAATTTCAAATATCATTCGCCAAATCGATATTAAGAATGAGTAAAATATTATCTAATACCGTACGTTTTTCCATTGCTGACAGTGATTTTTATTTTAAAAAAATAATGATCAAAACACTTATGGAAAATCCTTTCTATATGCTTCTGAATGACTGTAACAATGGGCATGAACTGGTAAACAGAATCTACAGAAGACAGGAAGATGTGTTCATTATTGAACTCTTCATGCCGGTATTAAGCGGAATTGAGGCCATAAAGTACATCAGAAAAAACAATACGGAAACACCCATCATTACCTATTCCGGCACTTATCAGGAAGATATGGCCGAGATCCTTTCAAAAATTCCTAATATCTATTACTGCCAGAAAAAAAGTACAATCATAAAGGATATCATTAAAGGAAGTATTGCTTCTGAAGACTTTGACTATCAGGCTTATTCCAAAGAATGGGAGCAGCAGCCTCTTGCTGTACAGGAGTATATGGACAGGCAGAAGAAAGGACAGGAGGAGCTTTCACCGGCAGAAATACAGCTTATGAGATTCTGCTATGAAGGATTAAGCAATAAAGAAATTGCAGAAAAACTTAATCTGAGCACCAGAACCATAGATACCTACATCAACAGGCTTACAGAAAAGCTGGGATTAAAAACCAAGCTTCACCTTATCCGTTTCTGTGTGGAAAACGGATATTATAATTCCAGTTTATAAAATTTCTGATTTCAGTTAAAAAATTCAATTACGGGTTACAAATGAGGGTAGATACGAGGATATTAAAATATTATGCTCAAGGTTAGAATGCGTTGTAAAGCCTGCTACAACCAGCATTTATTAAATTTTATTCATTAAATTTTCATACCTTTATCCGGTTACATTATTTTATTGTTAAATTATTATCACCCGCCCTTAATATAGTGTATACATAAAAAGTCCAACTCTTTGAATAAAAATATTTTGCCACTAATTTGCTAGTATTCAATTTTTTTAACTAAATTTGCACACCTAAAATTTAAAATTAAAATAAGGAAATGACAAAGGCAGAATTGGTAAACACCATCTCAAATAAGTTGGGAACAGAAAAGAATGAAACACAGAAAGTTGTAGAAGCTTTTATGCAGGAGATCAGAACTTCTATGTATAATGGGGATAACGTTTATCTAAGAGGTTTTGGATCTTTTATCATTAAAACAAGAGCTGCTAAAACAGGAAGAAATATTTCTAAAAACACTGCAATTGAGATTCCTGCTCATAACATTCCTGCTTTCAAACCATCAAAATCTTTTGTTGAGAAAGTAAAAACTAAAGTTGCAGTAAAATAAGAACATTAACTGAATATTAACTAGTTACTAAAAAATTAAAATTATGCCAAGCGGAAAGAAAAGAAAAAGACACAAGGTTGCAACTCACAAAAGAAAGAAAAGAAGAAGAGCAAACAGACATAAGAAAAAATAATCTCTTTTTTTCGAGATTTACAATATAATAATATAGTTGGTGGATTTAAATTTTTAAAGTTCACTAACTATATTTTTGTTTGCAACTATAAGATTCCGCGGAAAACGGAGGGTTTCAAATATTATTTTAATAAACATATAATGGTTTTCATTCAAAATCCTTATATTTAATAGATGAATTAATCGATAAAAACATCCACTTCCTATAATCTTAACAATTTTATCTTATTAAAAAATGAAGAAAGAACTAATAGTTTCGCATGAAGATGATCTTACAAAGATTGCGCTGCTGGAAGACGGAAGACTATGTGAACTTCATGAGCAAGAAGACAAAAGCGATTTTATAGTTGGAGATCTGTTTATAGGAAAAGTAAAAAAACTGGCACCCAATCTGAATGCAGCATTCGTGAATATCGGATACGACAAAGATGCATTTCTGCATTATCAGGACCTGGGGCCTCAGTATCTTACATACAAAAAGTTTTTAAAAGATACTATTTCTAAAAAACAAAGCACTTCGAGCTTAAAAAATTTCGAGATACAACCCGAAATAGACAAAAACGGAACGGTAGACAAAGTGATCGTAAAAGATGACCTGGTACTGTTACAAATTACCAAAGAACCAATTTCTACCAAAGGTCCCAGAATTTCTACCCAGATTTCACTAACAGGGCGATTTCTGGTTTTAATTCCTTTCGACAATAAAGTTTCTATTTCCAAAAAAATCAGAAGTTCTGAGGAAAAAGAAAGGTTGAGAACCCTTATCGACAGTATTAAGCCTGAAGGATTCGGAGTAATCATCAGAACTGTAGCGGAAGGAAAAAAAGTAGCAGATCTGCATAATGACATGAACCAGCTGGTTCAGAAATGGGAAAGCACTTTCAAAAATATCCAGAGAAATAAAGTTCCGTCTAAAGTTTTAAGCGAAGAAGACAAAGCTTCAGCTATTTTAAGAGACAATTTTAACCAGGACTTCGTGAATATCATTTGTGATGATGAACAGATGGTGACCGAAATGAAGAATTACATTGAAGTAATTGCGCCTGAAAAGAAAAATATTGTCCAGTTTTATGATTCTCATATTCCGCTTCTGGAATATTACAATGTTGAAAAACAGCTTAAACAGAGCTTCGGGAAACATGTAAACATTCCGAGTTCCAAAGGAGCTTATCTTGTTATTGAACACACAGAAGCACTTCACGTTGTGGACGTCAACTCCGGAAACAATATTACTACCGGAACGGCTGTCAACAAAGAGCATGCACTGAAAGTGAACAAAATGGCTGCTACAGAAATTGCAAGACAACTCCGCCTCCGCGATATGGGAGGTATTATTGTTATCGATTTCATAGACATGCCGAATTCTGATCACAGAAGAGATCTCTACGAGCATCTGAAAGAGGAAATGAAGCGCGACAAAGCTCGCCACAAAATCCTTCCTCCTAGTAAATTTGGCCTGATCCAGATTACCAGACAGAGAAACCGTCCGGAAAAACAGATCGAAACCAAAGAAGAAAACCCGAACAAAGACGGAGAAATTGTAGCTCCTATTGTTATCGTGGAAAGAATGGGTGAAACCCTAAGAAACATCCTGCAGAAAGAAAAAGGAAAGATCTACCTGCATGTACACCCATTTGTGGAAGCCTACCTTACAAAAGGCATTAAAAGTATCCAGATGAAATGGTTCATGAAATACAAAAAATGGGTAACCATTGTTCCGAGAGATTCTTTTAAATATTTAGAATACAAAATCTACAATGCCAAAAAAGAAGAATTGATAGAATTCTCTAATTAAAAAATTTAAAGAGGCTGTCTCAAAAGTCAAACAATCTGGCTTTTGTCATTCTGACGAAGGAAGAATCTCATTGATAACCAAACATATGAGATTCTTCACTACATTTCATTTCGTTCAGAATGACACTTTTGAGACAGCCTCTTTTTTGTTTTGTATTTATAAATATAAAATATGATCTACCCTTTAAGTTTTGGCTGAAACCGATAAATTTTAATGACAAGATCTTTTATCTTTTGATAAAACACAGGTATGATGGCAGAAAAAGCCAGTTGAATTGGTTATTTTAGAGAAGTTACCCTGCCTCCTGCGGCAATAATTTATGAAAGAAAAGCAGAACAGCTACATCATAAGCTAATTCTGATAGTTTTCCGCTAAAACATATCCCCAGCATGTTATTTATATAGCACCACATTTCAAAATAAACTCTAAAAAAGACCATTAATATTAGGTTTTAACAATAATAACTCCAAAAAACTCTACAAAAAGAGAATTATTTAATAAAAAATTAATAAAAATAACATTTTACTAATAATAAAAACATAATACTTTTAAAATATTTATCAATTTTAATCAAAATGTAAAGTTTTTTTCCTATTTTTATATAAACAAAACAGACCATGATGAAACCAAGATTGACCATTTTTGATGAACCCATGCTGTATACAGAGGGATTATCAAGACTACTTTCACAAAGTAATATTTTTAGCACTATAGATATTTGTAATTCTTTAGAAAACCTCTCCAAAAATTTAAAAGAAACGCCCCCGGAAATGCTTGTTATGAGTTCCAATATGCTTATGCTTTCGGAAATCTGCAAGTTGGTGGAAAGTATTATTTCAGAGCATAAAAATACCAGAATCACAATCATTGGAAGTTCATATGATGTAATTGACATCCGAAAACTCTTCAACAAAGGGATTAAAGCTTATCTCGATAAAAATTGTACCTACGATGAATTTCTTAAATCCATCAATGTTTTGCTTCTTAATGAGATCTACATCTGTGATCATGCAAAGGAAAGAATGATCAATTTTATCAGTAATGAACAGGGCAAACACAACCCACACATCAAAGAACCTCTCACCCGTCGCGAAATGGAAATTCTTAAACTCATCTGTGACGGATGCAGCAGTAAAGATATATCAGAAAAATTATTTATCAGTATCAATACGGTAGAAACACACCGAAAAAGAATTCTTTTGAAACTCAATGCGAAAAACTCAGTCGGAATTGTAAAATATGCAATAGAGAATCATATCATCGACTGAAAGACTTCCATGAATTACTCAAAAAATTCCAGACTTTGTAAAGCATGGAATTTTTTTTACTCCTGATTTTAATTTCAATAATTCTTCAGGGAAATTTTTATTGATACATACAATCAAAATCTATAAGGTAAAAAGTGAGGCAGAGAAATAAGAGACTTAACAATTAAAAAAGTATTTAATTCATTTTAAATTTATCTCTAATGGGTACAGATCATCTCTCCCACCTCACTTTACAACTAAAACCTTGGACTTTGAACGCTAAACGTTATATATTATTCATAATCCGGCATTTCTCCATTACTAAACAGTGTTACCCTTGTAAGATCAGTCATCGTACTATTGAGGTCAACTACCATTATATTTCTTTGCGAAATATTATCGTTGGAGGTATTCATAAAGATAATCTGAGCATTGTTCGGGGAGAATCTTGGATCGAGATCATTAGTTCCCATTACTTTTTCGCTTTCTGCAGAAATATCACTTACAGCATCTGTAACAAGGTTATAGATAAAGATATGTGAATCCAGCTGACGGTAATTTCCGCTTCCGTCCAAATATCCGGAAACATCACGGGTAAAGAGAAGAAACTGTCCGTCAACCGAGAAGTTCAAACCTCCGCTGGCCCCTGCTGTACCAGACAATACAGTTTTAAGAACGGCTCCATTGACATCGATCACATAAATTTTAGTGTTATATCCGTTATAATCATTGGTTTTCAATGCTATTTTACTACCATCGTAGCTCCAGTCGCATTCCGAGATCATACTTCCATCCGGAGTTGTATACACTAAGCTCAGACCGCTTCCATCTTTATTAATTCTGTAAAGTTTATTAAAGTTGGAATAAATAAGTTCCTTACCATTTGTACTCCATGCAAAGTCCATTTCATAATTATTGAAACCTGCAACAGCAACAGTTGTTACTTTAAAAGGATTGGAACCATCCGGGTTGGCAGTATAAAGATGGGTACTTCCCCCTTCTGTACGAAGGAATGCAATGAGGCCGGCATTATTGTTTTTCCGTGGCCGCCAGCTATTATAGGAAGAATTGGTAAGCTGGAACTTATTTCCCTGGTCATCACTGGAAATGATCACAAAGTTTCCATTTTGTTTCTGAACGTAATGATACCGGTTGGCCGGAACTGTATTGGTGGTGAATTTACTGATAGAGCTTAAAACTGGCTGGTGAATGCCGTCCGAAACAGACACCTGCCAGAAGTAACTTACACCAAACTTCAGATTTGATAGCGTATAATGGTTTGCTGTCAAATCATTAACCTGAATCACATTAGTGTCAAGATTATTTTTAATTGTCAAACTGTATTTTAAGACATCCGCTGTATCGGGATCTGTTGCGCTCCAGGTTAATTCGACGCTCAAGGGTTGATTTACTGCGTTATCTATCGGACTTAGCAACTGGGGTGTAGCGGGAGGAGAATTCAATGAAGTATCATCATCCATCTCAAAAACTACTGTTACTACCTGATTTTGAGTTTGTATATTGACTGACTGAAAGCTTGTAATATATCCTGAAAGTTCTGCTTTTACAGAATAATTCCCCACTGGCATGGCAGGGATTTCAAATGAACCGTCTGTACCGCTGAAAACAGTTTGTGTCGTAGGATTGGTAAAAATTTTCACGTTAGGAATCGGTACATTACTGCCTCTTTTCACGATTTTTCCTTTTAACATTCCTGTTTGAGCCTGTTCCACAAGGTCTTCATTGCATGAAAACAGACAAAAAGCAAAGATGAATATGCTGAATATTTTAATTATAGTTTTCATTGTTCGTGTTTTTATTTGTTTCCGAAGTAAAAGTTGATTCCTATTCCAAAGCGCAAAGCCTGATCTTTTCTTTTCCCATTAACAAGGTCTTCCCAGTCGTCTTTGAAACCAAGGTCATATTGTGCGGAGGCTCTCAGTGAAAAATTCCGGCTGATCATATATTCCAGTCCGCCACCGAACTGTGCTTTATATTGAGGTTTATATTTTGAATACATCGCTCCTGCTCCACTGTATACAAATGGGCTGAATCTGTATTTCGGAAAAAGGATGTATTCCAGATTCACTTCAGGACCGAAGTAGTTTCTTTTTACAATATTTGAATTTTCAAGCGTAAAATAGCTTGCGTTCAGTTCCATATTCAGATAGGGAGTAAGAAAATATTTAAATCCTATTTTTCCACCAACATTCATCTTTGGACTTACATAGTCATCTTTAACTTTCTGCCCTTCCACATTCGCAAATATGGATACTTTCTGTCTGTAATCCTGCGGATATCTGCCTCCAACAACTCTGTCATTATTTTGCTCCTGCTCTCTGTTATATTCGTTGATTAAGCTTTGATATCCTCCATTCTCATCTATTGCTTTCCCCCATATTTTATCTCTGATCCCTTCAACAATCAGAGCTTTTACAGCCTTTTCTATCGCTTCTGTCACGGCGAGCTGAACAGGCTCATTTTGAGTAAGCCCTACTTCAGCTTCCAGTAGTCTTTCCGTATCAATATATCTGAAAAAGCTTCCGTTAACACTGGTTGAAAGAATGGTTTTAGAAGTATAAACCGTTTTAAGAATTTCTCCGTTAAGGGTAGAGACAGCACGGAGATAGATCGTAATTCTGTCCTGGCGGTACTGCGTGGAAGCACCGATTCCGAAATACCTTGCTCCAAGTCCTCCGGTCAGAATATTGCTGTCGTATGAGATAACGCCGCCTTCAAGAAGAATCCCGGCATATAAAAGAGGGGGAAGTGATTGATTGTTTTTGTCTGCATCCTTGATGTATTCCTGTCTTGTGGAACGGATGATCTGTCTTTCATTAAGTAGATTGGCAATATTTTCTCTTTCAATAGGGATAAACCAGCGGCTGTCTTCTAATGCTTTAATGAGAATGGTAGTCGTTCCCTGAGGGACTGCCGTACTCCAGTTGTTTCCATTTTCGGAAGGTTTATACTGGCCGGTCTGATCTCTGAATTTGTAGACTCCTATTACAATCTTTTCTTTGGGAAGCGGAAGATTTTTCAGTTCCGCAGTGGAAGAAGTAACCTCTCCCATTGTTGGCTTTTCGGGATCCGAAGGTAAGCCAAATATTGAACTACAGGCCTGCATAATGCATAGCAGGAAGATGCAGAAAAAGATTCTGGTATAAGTGTAGGTTGTCATGGTAAGTTTATTTTTAGTGATTTCCTATTTCGGAATTACGATCTCGGACTGATCGCCATTGCTGGTATCCAAAATATTGATTAAAAGTCCCTGATTAGTATTGGTAATTTGCAGATAAAGGGATCCGAAAAGGTAATTTCCGGGTTTTATGTTTCCATCACCAAACTGTTCATCAAACAGTTTTCTTGAAAGCTCACTGAGAATTTGTCTGTTAAGACTCTGGGTAAAACTATCAAGGGAATTCACACGATCCAGCAAATTGCTGTAATCATTTTTTTCATCAAACGGGTTCTGTGCATTAGCAGAGCTTAAAAGCCACTGGTAATTAAATGTATCTCCTCCGAAAGCAGGATTTACCGGCTTATAGACGAGCTGCTGAGCTTTTCCGTAGAAAACACCCGCAATACATGTCAAAATAATGATAAAGGTTTTCATGGCGGACATTTTTAATAGATAAATTCATTTTTTATAAGATTTTTTTTGGCATTAAATTCTTTGATGTATTTTAAGCTATAACCTAGCTGTTCTTTTAAATATTCCTCTGCCGGATTGGTCATAAAACTGTAAATAATTTTATCTTCCATCTGAATATTAATCTGACCACTTGTTCCACGGAGAGGAAGTTCTGAAATAGTAATTACGCTACTGCTTCTATCGGGAAGCTGACTGTACTGCATGTAAAACATATCATAAAAGTCTTTTCCTACTTTGGTTTTTGTATCATCTATAGTAAGCCCTCTGAGTTCGTAAGCAGCATCTTCTTCTATCTTAGCTGTTTTTTTCTTAAAAAGATCACTGTTCATTTCCAGACTGTCTTTGGCAATCAGCTTCTGGGTTTCTTCATCCCTGATGTAAAGGAAAGCTTTAAGAGCATCTTTTGATTCGAGATTCACATTGATTTCCGATAATACCTTTACTTCATTGGGGTTGACAGAAAATTTACCATTCTGCTGATTATTGGAGAGATTTCCGCCATTCCCTTTTTTAATAGAAACCAAAAGGTAATTCAGTTCTTTATAAACAGCGGTGTTATTGATGACTACAGCTTTCAACCTGACCTGGTTTTCAAGGAGACTACTCTCTATCCTGGCGTTTACTTTCTTATCTTCCTGCCCATAAACCCATACAGACAGGAAGGTAAAAAATGTACCCAGGCTGAGGGAATATAAAATTTTCATCATTTGTGTTTTAATAGTTTCTCATGAAAACTGTTTTATTATCTCCTTTTACATTAATCTGAATTCCATCCGAAATACTGTTGCTTCCTGTAACATCAATAATATTATTGTTTCCCTGTGAAGTAATAGCTGCTTTTGCTTCTTTATCTGTAAATGAATTGATAAAATATAGCGTATTAAAATCTCCAAACTGTTTTACTACAATATTCGTTCGGGCGTTAACGGAAAGTTCGGCATTATTATAGTCTCCCATCTGAATAATATCGGATCCATACGAACTCTGATCTGTCTGCTGCCTGGCTATAAGATTAAAGATTGTATTACTGTTTATCTTATCCCAGTCTATTTCCTGTGCATGTAGTGGCAACAATGTAAAAAGAGCCAAAACACTCCATCTTAAGTTAAACATAGTCTGTTTATTAAAGTTTCATGAATAACAAATCTGTCAAACTGAAGGTAAAAAGGAGAAACACTGTAGTTTCTCCTTTACAATTTCTAAGATTTACAGTATTTTGCTATAGGACTTAATTCGACTGGTTCACAATCATTGAGTTTCCATTACCCATCTGAGTTCCTACATGAACCTGGCTAACACCACTCTGAGCTACCCAGGTAAAGTTACCATTACCCATCTGAAGATCAATAGCTGAGTTTGAATCTCCTATCTGGAACTGATAAAGCTGGTTGGCATTACCTACCTGAAATCCTGAAGAACTGTTATCATCCCCTACCTGAACTGAGGCAGCAATATTACCTGTACCAACTTGTACATGAGTAGCACTGTTATCATTACCATCCTGATACTGAACAAGAACGTTATTATCACCTAGCTGAAGAGCGCCAGCATCATTTCTTCTTCCCAGCTGAACCTGATAAGCGGCATTACCAATACCTATCTGAATAGCAGAAGCATCATTTCTTCTCCCATCCTGATATTGAAAAACTGAGTTCCCTAATCCAATCTGTACTGAAGAAGCATCATTTCTTCTTCCGGTCTGAGTTTGTTCTGTAGAGTTAAGTACTCCTAACTGCCATGTTGAAGCAGAGTTTCTGTTTCCCGTCTGCATCACTTCATTTGAGTTCCCAATACCCACCTGGCCTACATCTATAGAGTTTCTGTTTCCGATACTTTGTGCATTATTGACATTTAAAATTCCTATCTGGTCGATATCTGCGGTATTACGATTCCCTGTTTGTGTAAGAGAATTCATGTTCAAAAGACCAGTTTGGTCTACTGTAGCAACATTTAAGTTTCCTGTCTGGGTAGTCACATCAATATTGAATTGTGCGAATCCGAAACTCATTGCAAATAGTGTAAGTACACCTGTAAGTAAGTTTTTCATCTTAGTAAAAATTAATTGGTTAATAGTAAGGCAAAGTTAGCTTGCCCATCAAAATGAAAAACCACCATCAAGGTGTAAATTTTGAAAATCACGGTTTCCAGTTGCTCATGTCATTATTTACCGTTACAAAAAAACATCGTTACAAAATATTGGTTTACAGTAAAATCCAATAACAGTGAATATTAAATTCTCTTGTATTATGATCTTTTCTAAGTAAACCCGACCTTTTATCTGTTCAAAACATCACAGCCCAGGGTTTTAAGCCCTTTTTTACAAACTGCATTCAAATTTATTTTATCAACCTAAAATCAATTTTGAATTAAAAATTAAAGATTAAAAATTGCAATTCTTTGTATTTTATCATCAATGATATCGCATTGGGATTAAGAGGCAAAAATTTTCGGCTACACTACAGTGTTTCTCATAGGTTAATTAATGTTAAGGCACTTATTTCTTCAAGATATATTGCTAAATTTGAGCTATGGAAAATTTTGGAAAAGATTTATTGAGACAAATAAAAAGCGTGGAACTTCCCGGTGAACACGCCCATGGAGTATTCTCACCTCCCTACCGTCCCGTTTTTACTTATGATGAAGTATTGTCAAAGAATCCCAAATTTGCAGCTGTTAATATTGTTTTATATCTGAAGGACAACGAATGGTATTTTCCATTGATTCAAAGAACGATTAATGAACACGACAGGCATAGCGGGCAGATATCCCTGCCTGGAGGAAAGCGTGAGGAAATGGACAGAGATTTTGCTGAAACAGCCGTTCGGGAAACCTCTGAAGAAATTGGAATAGATAAACATTATGTAAGGATCATCAGAGAAATGTCCCCTATCTATATTCCGCCGAGCAATTTTTATGTATATCCCTATATCTCTTATACTAAAAAAAATCCGGCCTTTGTTCTTCAGCAGACGGAAGCTGTAGAAACCATTGAATTTCCCATCACTTCCTTTTTAAACCTGTCAGACACCCCGGAAATTATGGCTCTGCCAAGTGCAGGCGGACATGAAGTTCCGGTTATTAATTTCAACGGATACATTATTTGGGGTGCTACAGCGATGATATTAAGTGAATTCAGTCAGTTGCTGAAAAAAATGTAACTTTGCACTACCGTGTTTAATTGAGAGATGGCGAAGAAAAATATTTTCACCGATGCATTCGGAACACCTTATTTTTTGAAAAGGTTTATTATTTTTATATTAGGAGTTGTATCATACAGAAGATTCAACGGCTTTAATAAGTTAAAAATAACCGGTACAGAACACCTTGTGGATCTTCCGGACTCTAACGTACTTTTTGTATCCAACCATCAGACCTATTTTGCAGATGTGGCTGCAATGTACCATGCCTTCTGTGCTGTAAACAACGGATATTTAAATACGATAAAAAACCCGATCTACCTACTGAACCCAAAGATTGATTTTTATTATGTAGCAGCTGAGGAAACCATGAACAAAGGTATTCTTCCTAAAATTTTCAAAATTGCAGGGGCTGTAACAGTAAAAAGAACCTGGAGAGCTGAAGGGAAAAATGTCAACAGAATGGTTGACATGAGTGAGGTAGATAATATTATGAAAGCATTGGACAATGGCTGGGTAGCTACTTTCCCTCAAGGAACTACATCAGCTTTTGCACAGGGACGAAGAGGAACTGCCAAATTGGTAAAAAACCAGCGTCCTATTGTAATTCCAATCAAAATAAACGGATTCAGAAGAGCTTTTGATAAAAAAGGACTCCGCGTAAAGGTAACCGGTGTAAAACCTACGATGGAATTCAAAGCTCCTTTGGATATTGATTATGATAATGAAAAAGCACCGGAAATTTTATTGAAAATTATGACAGCCATTGAGCAGACAGAAGATTTCAATCTATTACACAGTTATGATGAAGAACTTAAAGCTAAAAAATTAGAAAAGGACTCAAATAATTAAAGTAAATAGAAAAATTATGAAAAAAATACTTGGAATATTATTCGCAGTCATAGTATTAGTTTCATGCAACAGCCAAAAAGTATATTCGGATTTCGATATCAGCTATTCGAAAAGCGGAGGCTTTGCTCCGGCATATGAAAATCTGCTTATAAAGGGCAATAATGTACACTACTCTTTTGAAGGACAGGGAAAGAAATATAAGCAGGATTTTAAAATTTCCGATGAAGATTTAAAGAAACTGGATCAGGTTCTTTCTCAGAATAATTTCAGAAGAATACAGGAAGACCGTAAAAAATTGTACGACAATATTTCAACGTCCATCAATGTAAAGAAAGGTCCTAATGAAGGCAGTAAATCGGATGCGAGTATGATTATTCCGAATTACCAGACCAACTGGAACAATATTGTTGAAGCTTTCCAGCAAATCATTAATACTAATGTTAAAAAACAGTAAATACAATTGAAAACCCACTTCATTGCCATTGGCGGAAGCGCCATGCATAATCTCGCCATCGCATTAAAAGACAAAGGATATCAGGTGACAGGTTCTGATGACGCTATTTTTGAGCCTTCAAAGTCCCGATTGGAAAAGAAAGGAATTCTGCCCGAGGAAATGGGCTGGTTCCCGGAAAAGATCACTCCGGATATTGATGCTGTCATCCTTGGGATGCATGCACATCAGGATAATCCTGAGCTGGCAAGAGCAAAAGAACTGGGTCTGAAAATATATTCTTATCCTGAATTCCTCTACGAACAGTCTAAAAATAAGACAAGAGTTGTCATTGCAGGATCACATGGTAAAACAACCATTACTTCAATGATTCTCCATGTTCTGAATTTCCATCAGAAAGATGTGGATTTCATGGTAGGCGCACAGCTTGAAGGTTTCGACTGTATGGTAAAACTGACTCAGGATAATGATTTTATGGTGTTGGAAGGTGATGAATATCTTTCTTCTCCTATTGATCTTCGTTCGAAATTTTTATTGTATCAACCCAATATCGCTTTAATGAGCGGTATTGCATGGGATCATATCAATGTATTCAAAACATTTGATGATTATATTGAGCAGTTCAGAAAGTTTGTAGCAAGCATTACGGCAGGCGGAGTTCTTGTGTATAATGAAGAAGATCTGGAAGTAGTGAAAGTAGTGGAAAATGCAGAAAACTATTTTAGAAAGATTCCTTATAAAACACCAGAATACGAAATCAACAATGGTAAAGTATATTTAAAAACCGAAATGGGAGATGTGCCTCTTTCTGTTTTTGGAGCACACAATCTTCTGAACCTTGAAGGTGCAAGACATATCTGCCAGCAGCTTGGTATTATGGATGAAGATTTCTATGAGGCAATCATGAGTTTCAAAGGAGCATCCAAGCGTCTTGAAAAAGTAGAAAGAGAAGACAAAGGAATTCTTTACAAAGATTTTGCCCATGCACCAAGTAAAGTGAAAGCAGCTGTAAAAGCCTTTGCAGAGCAATTTAAAAATGATAAGAAATACGGATTCCTGGAGCTTCATACCTATTCCAGCTTAAATCCTGCTTTCCTTGAACAATATGATCACGCCATGGATGGTTTGGAAGAAGCCATTGTTTTCTACTCTGAAGATGCATTGAAGATCAAGAGAATGGAAGCTATTTCTCCTGAGTTTATCAAAGAAAAATTCAGGAATGAAAATCTAAGGGTTTTCACGAATGCTGAAGATCTTCATACCTACTGGAATACATTAGATAAAACGGATGGTGTTTATTTAATGATGAGTTCCGGGAATTTCGGCGGATTAGATTTAACAAAATAAATAAAAAGCTTCAGAGTATATCTGAAGCTTTTTTACTAAGTTTTGTAATTTCCGTCCCATTAAAAACGTCAGAATTTATCTTTCAGATTCTTTGATCAGGTTTTTCAGAATTTCTTCTGTGGAAAGTTCACTGTATTGGTGGATAGACTGCCCTACCCATATTCCTACAAATTCAGGATTTTGTAGAGCTTTAGCTGCTTTTCTCAGGGCATTCGTAAGTTTGTTCTGATAAGGATAAGGTAAAATATATTCTGAGTTTTCAACTGTTCCTATAAACTGATTTTTCACTCCTCTGGCGTACCTTCCGGAGAAACTCTTCGTTAAAACAATTTCGTCTTCTGTTACTTTTTTCAATCGTTCTTTTTCAAAAGGCAAAAGAGCACTTTCCTGAGAAGTTAATAGAAGATTTCCAACCTGAAAACCTTGCGCACCTAAGTCTTTCACAGCCTTTAATGTTCTTGCTCCGTAAATTCCTCCTGCATAGATTAAAGGAACATTTACCTGATCAAAGATCTGCGATAGTAAAGATAAACCTCCGATCTGTGGAATATTTTCTGCTTCAAAACTTCCTCTGTGTCCTCCAGCTTCTATTCCCTGAACACAGATGATATCAATACCGGATTTTTCAAGAAATAAAGCTTCCTTCACAGAAGTACAGGTTCCGATAAGGATAACACCATTTTCCTTTAATTTCTGAATACTCTGATCCTCCAGATTTCCAAAAGTAAAACTTAATATTTTACAATTTTCTTCAATGATAGCATCCACCTGTTCACGATAACCGTTGACTCTGATTTCTTCAAAATCCGGAAGATGTACTTCAATACCATTGTCTTTGGCCAGCTGCTCAATAAATTGCTTGGTTTTACTATACTTTTCTTTTAAAGCATCCGTCACTTCAGGAATTTGATGGACAAATATATTGGCAGCAAACGGTTTATCAGTCAGTTTTCTTGTTTCCCTGATTAATTCCACAGACTGGTCTGCAGAAAGGTCAGCCAGCGCCAAAGATCCGAGGCAGCCTGCTTTTGTGGCTGCTAATGCCATCTTTACCGTGCTCACTCCAAACATTGGAGCCTGAATTACAGGATATTCTACACCTAGTTTTCTACTGATTGTATCCGGCCAAAACATAAGAATTATTTTTTATTAAAATGTACGAAGAACAAAGCAATAGTTTTTGTTCCAAGATATGATATTGCTCACTATTTATTCAAAGTTCAAGGTTCAATGTTTAGAGTTTAAGGTTGTTGATCAACTTCTATTCTATATTAAATGAATAAAGATTTACTTTTTCTTCCTGAGTTCTTTGTAGAATAATTTTAATTCCGGATCCAGTTTTTCTGTTGCGTAAGAAAATGTAACGGCAGACATTGTTTTTACATAAGCAGTGAGAAAACCGTGTAATTTCTTTTTGTCTTTTTTTCCGGCTTCCCGAATCCAGCTTCCTACAGCTTTATTCACAAGCTCGTTTGGGTCGTGAACAAGGATTTCCGCTATGGCAAAAGTGTCTGCTACCTCATTTTTCCGAATAAATGCATGAGTGCTTACGATGGCTGTTCTTCTTTCCCATGGACTGTGGGAATCAGCAAGTTTGTATAAAATGTCTCTCGGTTTATCAATAAGATATTCTCCAATAATACTTCTGGCAGCTCTGTCTACAAAATCCCAGTTATTCAAACGGTCATGGCGGCTGAGATAGAGATCAAAAAGGGCTTTCTTATGGTCTTCAGACGTTTTTTTACTTCTCGCCTGAAAATCCATGATGCTTACCGCTCCCATTCTTACCTCATAAAAATCACTGTCAAGAAGCTTATTGATTTCCTCCAGAGACATCTCCGAAAATTCTTTAGCCGTAGAAAAAACATCTCCGAATTTCGTCCCGAAACTCTTGGTAATACCATCATTTCCTTTGAAAAACTTCTCAGCTTTATTAAGCTCTTTTTCATTTTTAAATAATGCGAGTGTTTCTATGAATTCTTTTGCAGTCATGGTTATATTAATTTAAAAATCCCGCAGATCTCACAATAGCTAAGATTCGTAGATCTGTAAATTTGTGAAAGCTGCGGGATGTATTTTTTATAAATTCCAGATTAAATATCCGCTACGGAATTTAACATTTTTTGCTCCCATTCAGGATCTTTAGGATCAAAGAATAATCTTTTCCCAGTATCTAAAGAACGGACAACATTCATTTCATCTTCTGTCAGTTCAAAATCAAATACATTAAAGTTTTCTTCAATTCTTGAAGGGGTTACAGATTTTGGAATCACGACAAATCCTTCCTGTAAGTGCCATCTCAGAATAACCTGTGCTACTGTTTTTCCATATTTCTCTGCAATAGCTTTCAGATCAGGATTGCTTAAAAGATTCGCATTACCGTTTCCTAGCGGGCTCCAAGGTTGAGTTACGATATTATTTTCTCTGTCATACACCTGCAGTTCTTTCTGCTGAAATACAGGATGCAGTTCAATCTGATTGATAACCGGTAAAACAGTTGAGTTAGCTTTCAATTCCTCCAGTTTTTCTACTGTAAAATTGCATACTCCAATCGCTTTGATTTTTCCTTCGTGGTATAATTCTTCCAAAGCTTTCCATGTACCCAGAAAATCTCCGTATGGCCAGTGGATAAGATATAGATCAAGATAATCCATCTGCAATCTGTCTAATGTTCTCTGAAAAGCACTTTTCGCCTTTTCATATCCATGATCCTGAACCCATACTTTGGAGGTGATAAACAGTTCGTCTCTGTTTACACCACTATTTTTCACAGCAGCACCTACCGCGGTTTCATTCTGATAAATAGCCGCAGTATCAATCATTCTATATCCCGTCTGAATAGCTTTGATTACTGCATTTTCACATTCCTTCAGATCTTCCATCTGCCATACTCCGAATCCTAAAGCCGGAATATCCACTCCGTTATTTAATGTTACCACTGGCTGCCCTGTATAGGTTTTCTTTTGCATAAATCTTTATTTTAGTTATTAATATAAAGTGATGAACAAATTTGCGATAAAAATTTGAAAATTATGCTTACCAATTTTACTGTTTTTCTTCTAAGAAAAGTATTTTATTAGCTCCGGAACAGGTTAAAAAATGTAAAGTTGTAGAGTTGGTTATTCTGATTAATCAATTTTATCGAGGATAAAAATCTTTGCGCCTTATGTATCCATCTTTAGAAAGATTTCTTGCACCCCTTTGCGATTTTCCAACTTTAAAAGTTTTTTTCTTTCCCACAGATTATACAGATCCTACATATTTTTTCTTTAATGTATTTTTGAAATTTGTGAGAACCATTCCAGTCTTCAATTTTTTACATGATTAAATCTTTTAATTATTTAATTCTGACCATCATCAGGAGAAAATCAAAGAATCAATGAATTCTTCTGATCTATAGATAAAAAGTCCTCATACCCGTTTAGAGTTGAGGATTTTAAATACTACCAAATTGTTTATTAATTTTTATCTAACCATGATTGTACCAATTCAGCGTGATCTTCTACCCATTCTTTGGCAGTGGTTTCTTTATTTTTACTCTGTTCCATTTTCATTAAAAGATCAGACATGTTTTCATCATCAAAATGAACTTTGGAAAAGAATTTTGCCAGCTCAGGATGATCTTTAGCAAAGCTTTTTCTGGAATAAGTTTTAATCTGTTCTGCTTCACCAAATATCTTTTTGGGATCATCAAGAAACTTAAGCTTCATTTTACCAAACATCCAGTGGGGCTGCCATCCCGTTACCACAATCCATTCCTTACGTTGGATAGCGTTCTGTAATTCGGTGATCATGGCAATGGTAGAGGAATTGATCTGTTGATAATCCAGCTGATAATCAATAATAGCTTTATCTGTTCCGGTGGTTAATCCGGCTCCTTTTTCAATTCCAATAATTCTGTGACTGAACTGATCCTTCTGCTGATTAAGTTCTTCAATGGATTTAATCGGGACATATTCCGGCACAACCAATCCTATGCGGCCGTTATCGTAATTGGTTCCAAGATGAGTCAATCCCGGAAATTTTGCCAGTTTTTTAGCGTGGGTGTAAGGAAGCCAGACTCCCATGAAAAGGTCTGTATCTTCATTATTCATCGAAGCCAGGATCATATCCGTAGAAGCTTTTTGAATAATAACATGATAACCTTGTTTGTCAAGAATGGCTTTAGCAACATGCGTCATGGCAACATCTTCTGCCCAGCCGTCTACCATGCCTATGGTGATGTATTTTGATTTTTTTATGTTTTCACACGAACTTAATGCTGTTAATATGAACATTAAAACGGGCAAAAACAGATATTTAAATTGTTTCATCTTATTGCTTTTTCTTTACAAATCCCTGGGTAATACGGTCCAGGATAATGGCCAAAATCACTACGGATAAACCACTTTCAAATCCTAATCCGATATCCAGATTATTAATTCCTTCCAGTACTTTCTCTCCCAAACCGCCTGCTGCAATCATTCCTGCAATAACCACCATGGATAAGGATAGCAGTATGGTTTGATTGATTCCCGTTAAAATCGTTTTCATCGCTAAAGGAAGTTCAACTTTGAACAGGATCTGGCGGTTGGTAGCACCGAAAGCCCTTGCCGCTTCTACAATGTCTTTCGGAACGGCTTCAATTCCCAATGTTGTTAATCGAACTGCTGGTGGCATGGCAAAAATGATGGTTGCAAAAGCACCCGGTACTTTACCGATACTGAAAAACAGTACAGCCGGAATCAGGTAGACAAATGCGGGCATAGTCTGCATCAAATCCAGCAAAGGACGAATGATTTTGTCGGCTATTTTGCTTTTCGCAGCTAAAATTCCCAAAGGGATAGAAAGGATAAGAGCGGTAATGGTGGACACAAAAATAAGCGCCAGCGTTTCCATAGTTTCTTTCCATAGTCCCATAAGAAATATTAAACTCAGTCCGGCTGCGGTTACCACAGCGATGCCTTTTCCGGCTTTCCATAATGCCAAAAGGGTAAAAAAGAGAATGATTACATAAAAAGGAGTGTTTGTTAAAACCCATTCAATTCCCATAATGGAAGAGTTTCCCAGATGTTTTATGACATCAAATACAGGCTTTCCGTTTTCTGTGAGCCAATTGATTGCAGTTTCTACATATTGGCCTATATCTATAGTTTTATTCATCTTATTGGTTGTTTGCGATTTCTTTTAATTCTATGATCTCTTCTTCATTAAACTTGGTGGCTTCTATGACAAGTGATAACTGGGTAACAAGACCTAAAAATTTATTATCTTCATCAATTACCGCAATGGCAGATTTACTTCCGGAAATCAACGGCAGCATTTCTTCTACCGTCACTTCGGGATACACTGAAGGAACATTACTGTTGATAATTGATTCTACCGTAGGTTCTTTCTTTTTGGCAATGCGTACCACATCATTAAGGGTTACAAAACCAAGAAATTTATTCTGAAAATCTACTACAGGCAAATTTTCCAGGCCTGTAGCTCTCATCTTTCTTAAAGCACCTTCAGGACCATCTTTTCTGAAACGTACCACCGTAGCTTTGTCGAACATTAAAGATCTTGCGGTGATAATCGTTTTACGGTCTACTTTCTCTACGAATGCTTTTACATAGTCGCTGGCAGGATTGGTTAAAATATCTTCGGCTGTTCCTATTTGTTCTATCACCCCATCTTTCATGATGACGATACGGTCTCCGATTTTAATGGCTTCGTCCAAATCGTGGGTAATAAAAACAATGGTTTTTTGTAATGTATTCTGCAGTTCAAGCATTTGATCCTGCATTTCAGATTTTATTAATGGATCGAGTGCGGAGAAAGCTTCATCCATCAGTAAGACTTCAGGATCGTTAGCCAAAGCTCTTGCCAATCCCACTCTCTGCTGCATTCCTCCTGAAAGCTGGGAAGGATACTGATTTTCAAATCCGTTTAAACCTACAATATCCAATGCTTTCTGTGCTTTTTGGTCACGGGAAGCTTTGTCTTCCCCTCTGATTTCCAAACCGAAACCAGCATTATCTAAAATAGTATGATGAGGAAGTAATCCGAATTTCTGAAATACCATACTCATTTCCGTTCTTCTTACTTCCAGCAGTTCCTTGTTGTTTTTACTGGTAATGTCATCATCATTGATGAATACTTTTCCTGAAGTAGGTTCATTCAGTCTGTTAAGACAGCGTAATAAGGTAGATTTCCCGCTTCCTGACAACCCCATAATGACAAAAAATTCTCCTTCATAAATTTCAAAACTGGCTTTGTTGATTCCTATGGTACAGCCCGTTTTTTCAAGAATTTCTTTTTTGGAAAAACCTTTATCCAGAAGTTCCTGTGCTTTTTCTTTGTTTTTACCAAAGATGATCGTCAGGTCTTCCACTTTAAGTTTTACTTTTCGAGTGTTTTCATTTTTTTCCATATTCAGAATTTTTCAATTAATAATTTGATATAAAAAATTGTACACCAATTCATTATATACATTTAGCTTTCGTTGTTCTGCTGTTGAGAATAGGATAAAATAATTTGCTGAGCTTTTAGTGATAAAAAGCTTTAACAAAAAAAATAATACCATAAAGACCTGATGGACTTATGTTTATTTTAAATATGTCAATAGATTATACTCTAGAAAAAGAGTGCATTATGTAAAAAGAAGCTTATCTTTTACATAGATTCTACAATTAAATTACTGATGAGGTAATTACAGATATGTGTACTGAACAACTTGAATGGCTACATTTGATCAAAATGCTTGCCAGCATCAAAAAACTGTATATCAATTTTTTATGACAGTGCAAATTTACGGATTTTATATTAAATGGATTTTTACAGATGTAACTAATTGAATTTCAATCATATTCCCGGATTGAAATTCACAGTGATTTTTCTCTTATAACTAAAGTCAAGAGAAGATTGATATTGCCGGTAGGATCCGGTAAATTATTTCAGTAAAACAGCAATAATGGCAAGAATAGCAGGTAAAGCCTGAACGAAAAATATTTTTCTAGCAGCAGAAATTGCGCCATAGATTCCGGCTACGGCTACACACCCTAAAAAGAATAGAGCTATATTTGACTGCCATTGCGGATCTTTAATCAAAAATGACCAGATTAATCCGGCTGCCAAAAAGCCATTGTAAAGTCCCTGATTGGCAGCAAGTCCTTTGGTAGGTTTAAACATTTCTGCAGGCAGGGCTGCTTTAAAAACTTCCTTTCCTTTGGTTTCCCATGCAAACATTTCCATCCAAAGGATATAAAGATGTTCCAGTGCAACAACAGCGATCAGAATTTTAGCAACAATTTCCATGATTCAATATTTTTCTCATTGTAAAACTAAAAAAATAAAGTTAAGTTTGAGTATTAATTTGTAAGATGGACTCATTCAAATCACATTTAAATAAATTCATTACTGTAACTGACGAGGAGTATATTTCTATTGCATCCTTTTTTAAGATAATGGATGTGAAAAAGAAACAAAATCTGGTGCTGGAAGGAGAGATCTGCCGGACGATGTATTTTGTGGTGAAAGGATGTCTGAGAAAATTTTTTATTAATGAAAAAGGGGTAGAACAAACTACGGAATTCGCTATTGAAAACTGGTGGATGACGGATACATTTACCTACGAAAGACAGATATCAACGGACTTTTCAATACAGGCGGTAGAGCATTCTTCTATTCTGGTGATTGATCTTGAGCGTCAGGAAGAATTGTTGAAAAAACATCCCGCAATGGAGCGCTATTTCCGGATGATCTACCAAAGGGCGTATGCCGCTTCAGAACGCAGAATCCGGTATTTGTATGAAATGTCCAGAGAAGAGCTTTATATGCATTTCAGTACATTATATCCTTGGTTTATTCAAAGAATCCCTCAATATCTTATAGCTTCCTTTTTGAATCTTACTCCGGAATATCTGAGTGAAATCAGAGCAAAATTACGATCTTAAACCAGTTTAAGTTTTTTACGGATCAGAAGCCGGAAATTTGTCTTGTGATTAAAAGCTAATGCAATGACAGATCAAAAAAATCAATTTCCACAACTTTTTTTAAGACTGGCTCTTGCCGTTACCATGCTTTCTGCAGTGGCAGACCGATTCGGCTGGTGGAGCAAAGAAAATTCATCATGGGGAAATATGGAGCGTTTTAAAGAATATACAAGACAGCTTACTTTTTTCCTTCCTGAAGCCTTAAGTACGTTTTCAGCGTATGCGGCTACCTTCTTAGAAATCCTTTTTCCTTTGATGCTGATTTTGGGATTTAAAACAAAAATTGTGGCCTTTGGAAGCTGTATCCTGCTATTGATTTTTGCCCTATCCATGACTATTGCATCAGGACCCAAAGCCCCACTTAATTATTCTGTATGGGTGGGAAGTGCTGCCGCACTTTTACTGGCAGTACAGCAACATTATTCTTTAAGTATAGATCAATTAACCAAAAAATAATACATATTATGAGCGCAAGATTGAATATTGCAACAGTAGATTCCGCAGCCTATAAAGCAATGCTTGGATTGGAAGGGTATTTACAAACTATTTCTTTAACACACATTCAGAAGGAGCTGATTAAAATCAGAGCTTCACAGATCAATAAATGTGCGTTCTGCCTTGATATGCACACTAAAGATGCCATCAAATACGGAGAAAATCCTCAAAGAATATTTATTCTGAACGGATGGACAGAAGCTAAAGAATTTTTCACTGAAGAAGAGCAGGTGCTATTGGCAATGACAGAAGAAATTACGCTGATCAGTGATAAAGGATTAACTGAAGAAACGTATCAGAAAGCAAAGTCATTCTTTGATGATAACCAGATTGCTCAGATCATTATGGCGATCATTACCATCAATGCCTGGAACAGAATTGCAGTAAGTACTCATCTTCCGATTGCAAAATAGTGAAGTCTGGAAGATGGAAGTCAATGAAGACTGCTTCATCTACGGTTGTTTACTTTATTTTAAAACGGCCTTTCAAAATTTGAAAGGCCGTTTTAATGCAAGATGCAAAGTGACAGTGTAACACCGTTTGGGTATTAATTCTAAAATAAATTCTAAGGTTGATTTTTATTTTTTAAAGCGGAATTACATTGTCTCTTCGTTTCTCAGATATAAGAGTTGTTTAAACTTTACCAAACCACAAAAGTTACAAAGGTTTCATTTTAAAACACTTGAGTTCACTTAAGTAAGTTTAAAATGATACTGCAGAAAAGTTCACACAAGATGAAAATCAAAGATTTTCACAAAACTTAGGTGTACTTATTACGCATAAGGCCTGGTTCTGAAAAAACTTAAGTATTTAAAACTTTTGTGCTTTTTGTGGTTAAAAAGTATCTGTTATTTCTTTAATTCTTTCAGAATAGCTTCTCCAACGCTTTTTGCAGACGGTGGATTCTGTCCTGTAATCACTCTTTGATCTGTTACCACATGATTCTGCCAAAGTCCTGATTTTTCAAACTTTGCTCCTCTTTCTTTGAGCTTATCTTCCAGTAAGAAAGGAACAACATTGGTTAGTTTTACTTCAGATTCCTCTTCATTGGTAAAAGCATTGATTTTCTTTCCGTCTACAAGATATTTCCCGTTATTCAGTTTGATATTCACCAAACCTGCAGGGCCATGGCATACACCGGCTACAATTCCTCCGTTTTCATAAATCCTGGAAGCTATATCTGCCAGTTCCTTATTGTCTGCAAAATCCCACATAGCACCGTGTCCTCCTGCATAAAATATCGTTGAATATTCTTTTGGATTAATCTGAGATGGGTTCATAGAATGATCAATCTTGTTTTTGTATTCTTTATTTTCCCAGAATTCTTTATTTACGGGGTCTTTCAGATCAAAGCCGTCTACCGGAGGAGTTCCGCCTTTCGGGCTTACAAAATCAATTTCGTATCCTGCTTTGTGAAGAACTTCCCAGGGATGAGAAACTTCACCCAGATAATATCCTGTGTCTTCACCGGTACTACCTTTTTTATCATGACTGGTAACAACGAATAATATTTTCTTTTTCATATTCTTTGATTTTTTGGTTTGTGCCTGAGCGAATCCTAGTGTAAAGACCGCAAGCATTAAAAATGCTAATTTTTTCATTATTAAATAAGATTGGTGATATAAATCTGTGGTTTTTCCTGAAGCTTTTCATCCACCAAAGCCCCGAAAGCCCGGATATAGTGCTGCTGATTATGCTGAACCAATCCTTCTTCGCTTTTCCAGATTTCGTAGAAAACAAACTGGTTTTTGTCTTCAATTCCCTGATGCAGGCTGTAAAGTTCACATGCTTCTTCTTTTCTTGTCTCTTTTACCATATTCTGAAGAACTTCCAATACTTCAGCCTGATGCTCTTCTTTGGATTTAACTATTGCGGTAAGGTGAATTTTCATGATACTAACTCGGTTTTTAATTCTTTTTCAAATACATTTCTTACATGGTCTCTGTATAATTTCATATCACGCTCTATATTAGCATTTTTCTCTACATCATGAAAGTGAAAGCTTTCCATTTTTTCTAATGATACAAAGGCATTCATTCTGTGAAAACCAAATAACGGGCCTTCGTCCACACTTTTTTCATTGAAAAATTCTCCGGGAAGAGTAAAGGCTGTTGCAGGAGCGTTCCAGCTTGTAGTCAGCATATATTTTCTTCCGCCAAGCATTCCTCCAGTCCCGTAGTTGATTTCAGGATTCTCAGCATTTCTTCCGTCGCTCATATAAATTCCTTTTGCATGGCCTGCTGTGAAAACTTCGTCAATATATTTTTTCAATCCGTTAGGAAGCTGAAACCACCAGATAGGAGTGTGGTAAATAATGTAATCTGCCCATACAAATTTTTCCACTTCTTCATTTTTGTCGTAGTTTTCGCTTACATTGGTTATCTTTACTTCTACGTTATCAAATTCTTTAAGAACGGCTAATGTATTGTCTGTAATAGTCTGATTATATTTTCCTCCGGAATGTCCGAAATTCTGTCCTCCGTTGATGATTAGTACTTTTTTCATTTTTTTATGATTGTTTAAATTTTACTCTGCAAAGTTATAATGGATATCGGCATAATAAAAATAATATAAATTATAGTAAGGTATTATTTAAATTATAGATTTTTAAATTAAAAACTGTTTGAAAATAATACCTGGGCTGTTAATTGTGGCTCTGTAGTACGCTCTAAAGAAGAAAACAGACAGGCTTCCTATCTAATACTGACGTTGGATGAAGAAAAAATAACCCCGGAAATTGTACAGCTGCCTTATTCAGTTGATGAAACAGCCCGCCAGATAAAGGAAAGCAGTATTCCGGATTATTATGCATTATTTTTGAAGAATAAAAATATATTAAAATTATAATTATTTTGTAATTTCGTATTATAATATTAATAATAAAGTTATGGTTAATTTGGAATGGTATCGTACTTTTAAAGCGATCTATAAAACCGGGACATTGACAGGTGCTGCGGATGCTTTATTCATCTCACAACCGGGAGTAAGCCTGCATTTAAGCTCACTGGAAGCTTATGTAGGTTATAAACTTTTCGACAGAACCGGCAGAAAAATGATTCCTACAGAGCGCGGAAAAGTTTTGTTTAATGCTGTTGCAGAGCCTATTAACAAACTGGAGGATGTAGAGAAGAATTTCCAGAAATCTACAGAGAAGCACACTCCAACCATCAGTGTGGGGATGTGTTTTGAAACTTTTCAGACTACTTTGGAGCAATACGTTTCTTCCCTGCCTTTTAATCTCATTATCAGTTTTGGAGAATATCCTGAAATGCTGGATCAGCTGGATAAAGGAATTCTGGATCTTATCATTACACCGAAAAAAGGGTCTTCGCCCAATATTGAACATGAAGCATTCTCTTCAGAGCAGATCATTCTGGTAGGGGGAAAAGAAGTGGATAAAGCGGCTTTCAGTAAAGTTTTAAAAATAAAAGACGCTGAGCAGATTGAAGAATGGCTGAAAAACGAAAAATGGTATGGAACTACCGGAGATATGGAACATCTTTTCCAGTTCTGGGTATTGAATTTTGGTCATAAGCCTAATTTCCGTCCTAATTATATTGTTCCCAACATGAACTCAATCATCCGTTGTCTGAAAGGGGGAACAGGATTAGCCGTTGTTCCTGATTTTCTTTGCAGGAAAGATATCGAAAGCGGTGAAGTCCAACTGATCTGGGAAGGCAAAAAGAAGCTGGAAAACACCCTGTATTTCGGATGCCGTAAGAAAACCAATTACCAAACGGAAATAGAACATATTAAAGGCTTATTCCGTAAGGTGATGGGGAAAGGCTAAATCTTTAATTATGGTAAAGAAAATATTAGAAACCAACAGACTTTTATTAAGAGAACTCACGATTGATGATGCCGCTGATTTTTATGAACTTAATGCCAATCCCAGAGTAATACATTATACGGGAGATTCAGCATTTGTAAATGTAGAAGAAGTACTGTGTTTTCTTCGGAATTATAATGATTATAAAGAGAATGGTTATGGCAGGTGGGCTGTTATAAGTAAATCTGACAATGAATTTCTTGGTTGGTGTGGCTTAAAATATACTATATCTAAGAACGAAACTGATATCGGATTCCGGTTTTTTGAAAAGTACTGGAATATGGGATTCGCTACAGAAAGTGCTGCTGCCTGCCTTAATTATGGATTTGACGAATTAAATCTTCAAAAGATTATCGGCAGGGCAATGTCTGAAAATAAAGCTTCCATAAAAGTATTACAAAAACTTGGGTTGACCTTTGAGAAAGAATTTGATTTTAGTGGGCAAAAAGGCGTTATTTATGCAATTGAAAAGCCGTTCGTTGGGAGGTTTTAGAATAAAGAAAATTCTAAAATAATCATATCGTGCATCTGTAAACCGTTTTCATAGATTGGATCAGGATAATTTTCAATAAAAAAATCTTTCAGGATTCCACGTTGAACGAATCCGTTCTTCTCATAAAATCTGATCTGTTGGAATCCGGTATCCGATGTTCCGACAGTCAGTTTTTTATAGTGATTTTCTTTCGCAATTTCTTTTGCCTTATTGATCAGGATGCTTCCGATCCCTTTGCTTCTATAGCTTTCAATGACTGCGATATTTTTAATTTCAAGCTCTGTATCATTGTTCTTGTACAGTGCCATCACCGCAATGTCCTCAATACCGTCATGCAAAAGATAGATGTCAGAATTGAAAATATACCGGTCAATAGCCTCTTTGGTTTCATCCGCCAGCAGCAAGAGATGATAAGGAATTTCCGGATCGGAATTAAATAGAATGAAAGTAAAATCTTCCATTACAGACTCATGTGAATAAGTGGATAATCCTTTCCTGAACCATCTTTCTCTGATCTTCCGATTTTTTTGAAACCCATTTTTTCATAAAACCCGATGGCCTGTGGATTTTGTTCGTTCACGTCTACTTTGGTCAGTCCGGTTTTCTCTTTCATAAACTGATAAAGCGTTTTTCCATAACCTTTTCCACGCATGTCATTATGAATAAAAAGCATTTCCAGATTGCCTTGCGCTACTGATGCAAAACCTTTCGATTCACTGTTTTCAGTAATCACATACACTTCCAGATGAGGAAGATAGTCTCTTGGAATCACTTCTCTAAAATAATTGAAATCTTCTTCAGCAAGGAAATCGTGTGTTGCCTTTACTGCTGACTCCCATATTTCCATAATTCTTGGATAATCCTCTGCTGCAGCCAGTCTGATATATTGTGACATGATTTTTTAACTTTGAGCAAAAATAGAGAAAATAGCGATGGTATTCCAGTAGGAATGAAGATTTGAGGCTGGAAGATGGAAAATGGAAGTTAGTACACAGAATAATAGTGTCATCAATAGAAAACATCCATTTTTACAAGGAGAAGAATTTGTGTCATTAAAAAATTTAAATCCATCTTGCGTATTAACATAGAAATCTTCGCGTTTTCCAGCAAAACTCCCAATTTATAAAGCCGAAATTTCCAACAGCTTCTGCTTCATTTTCTCAGGTGTCATCTGCCCTTCCTGATAATACACCAGATTCTGATGCTTATCCAGAAATACCCATAAAGGATAAACAGGCTGATTTTTATTCTTAGACAAAGCCAGCGCCAACTCATGAATTCCGGAATTTCCGTTCTGCAGATATTCAAACTCCTGATTCTGAAAATGAATTTTCTCCTTCGTCTTTTCTGCCTCGAAATTGACAAAATAAAAATGATCATTAATCATACTTACCACCTCTTTATCTTTACTCAAACGATAGGACTCAATCTTGCAGACCGCACACCAATCTGTATACAGATGGATCACAACCGGCTTCGGATTTTCTTTCTGCTGAATCTCAAGATCAGAAAAAGTGCCTGTCTTCATCTGAGACAGATAAAAACAGGGCACTAACATTAAAAATAAAGCTATTTTTTTCATTTTAAAGTATATTTTACTCCCATGAAACCTCTGATCCCCTGCATGGGTGCATAGCCGTATGCCGTATCAAAAGTATAATGATTAGGATTATTGACAGGATCATCAACATGCTTATCAAAGGGGTCAAATGGTCTCATCAAAGGATCTTTAGGTCTGAAATTAAATAGGTTTTTAATCCCGCAATACACTTCAAATCCAGATTTGAAACTCTTGGACACCTGAATATTAGCCAGAGAATAAAAGGGTGAATATTCAGGGCGATAGTCATTTACCAGAACAGGAAGTCGCATTGGTCCGTAGAACTGTCCTGTAAAATCTATAGTCAGATTACCTGGAAATTTATAAGTCAGGTTATATGTACCGCTCCATTTTGGGGCATGCAGCTGCTGTGTTTTTTGATTTTCGTTATCAAATTTCTGATAAACATCAAGATATGTTACTCCCAGATTAACACTCAAAGGAAACTGAAAACTAAAATCCACATTCAATGAAGCTCCTCTTGAAATTCCATATCCGTGGAGATTATCATAAATAATTTTATCAGGATCGGAATCAAAATCCCCTACAATTTTATTACTGAAATACGTATAAAATGCAGATGCATCAAGATTCACCATTCGGTTACCTACAGGAATTTTCCAGATATAATTCAGGTTTCCGTTGACAGATCTTTCCGGTTTCAAATCTGATTTTATCACAACTTCCCTTGAACCTGTTAATGCAGCATGATCTTCCGTAAACAAATTAACCACTCTGAATCCTGTTCCAAAGTTGAAACGTAAGGTATGATAAGGATTAGGATTGAATTTCCACGCAAACCTCGGTGAATGTACAGAATGATGTACTTTATCGTAATCGTATCTGTAGCCAATTAACAAAGTATTCTTATCGTTGATTTCCCACTGATCCTGGATAAAAGCTCCCCAGATAGGAGATTTCATCGGGGCATTGGTGATACCGTCTGCTGCTAAAGTTCCCGGTGTATTGTCATCGTAAAAAGTTCTTTTGAAAGTAAGTCCTGCAGTGATATCATGTTTCCCGAAACTTCTGTCCCAATACGTCTGTACAAAAGCTACTTTTTGTGTAGCATTGAAGGGGTTTGATCCATAAAATGAATTCTGATCGTGATAGTTGTAAGAAAACTGGGTTACGATATGCTCTTTCATTGGCCATTCATACAAACCGAAAACCTCTGCCCTGTTGGTATAAATACTTTCTCCATATATTTCATCACTTCCACGGAAAGATTTATTCCATTGCATTTCTCCCCCAAAACGGTCTTCATACAGATACCTCATCGCAAAACTTGCCTGTCTGTTTTCCTTTCTTTTAAAATTCCATTTGTTGAAAACCGAAATCCTGCTCTGTAAAGTAGCATCGGTGAAATTATCTTTATTCTGATCTATTCTTTCCTGAAAACTGAAATAATTCAAACTTAATAATGAAGCCGCTTTTTTTCCAACATTGAATTTAGTGGAAAGATCCAGATTATTTTCACTCCACGTACCCGTCATCATATCTACACTCAATTGAGGAGCGGTTAATGCATTTTTGGTAATAATATTAATCACACCTCCCATTGCTTCAGAACCATAGATAGAAGATGCAGGACCTTTTACCACCTCTATTCTATCCACCAGGCTATTGGGGATTCCGCTCAAACCATATACAGTGGAAAGTGAGCTTACAATCGGCATTCCGTCAATCAAAATCATCGTGTAAGGCCCTTCCAGTCCGTTGATATGGATATCTCCCGTATTACAAACAGAACAGTTCAGCTGAGGCTTTACCCCATTCACCATCGCGATGGCTTCAAAAATACTGGGAGTAGGGTTTTTCTGGAAAAACTTCTGACTGTAAATCTCAACTGCCACAGGACTTTTCGATCTGCTCATCGGTTTGATGGTACCGGTAACCACCACATCTTCGATGGTACTGGTCTTAAATTCCCTCTTCATAACTTTTGCAGAATCCACACTTTTAGTCTGCTGTACACTCAAACTGTCAGTCTCCTGCGCAAAACAGTAGGTTGATAAAAAAGTCACAGAAAATAATATTCGCTTCATGAAATTAAAATTGTTAGGCAAATCTAACAATTATTTTTCAAATACAAAACTTCATTTAAAAATATAGATGGATTGAATTCATGAAAAATGATTAAATTTGAGAAACTACATATGAAAGTAAAATGAGATATCATCTAGCGGGAAATATCCCACCAAAAAGACATACAATCTTTAAGTCTCCTGAAGATCAATTTTACTATGAACAGCTTTTCGGTACAGAAGGCTTCCATGGTATTTCTTCTCTGTTATATCATATCCACCGCCCTACACAGATCAAATCTATCGGTGAGCCGAAAGATGTCACTCCCAAAATCGCTGTGGAAAAAAATGTTGCTCCAAGAATGTTTAAAGGAATGAATGTAACTCCTGAAGACGATTTTATGGACAGCCGAAAAATTCTTCTGATGAACAACGACCTGAAAATGGGATTGGCTAAGCCAAGAAAATCGATGGATTATTTCTACAAAAATGCAGAATGTGATGAACTTTTGTATATCCATAACGGAACAGGAATTTTAAAAACATTTGTAGGAGATCTGGAATTCGTGACCGGAGATTATCTTATTATTCCGAGAGGAACCATCTATCAGGTAGAACTGAAGTCTGATGATACCGTCTTTTTTATATTGGAAAGCCACTCACCTATTTATACTCCGAAAAGATACAGAAACGAATTCGGACAGCTTTTAGAACATTCTCCATTCTGTGAGAGAGATATGATTGCCCCTACTTTCAAAGAACCAGTAGATGAAAAAGGAGAATTCCTGATTAAAGTAAAAAAAGAAAACCAGATTACAGACTTTATCTACGCAACGCATCCGTTTGATGTGGTGGGCTGGGACGGATATTTTTATCCTTATAAATTCAATATTAAAAACTTCGAACCGATTACCGGAAGAATTCACCAACCGCCACCGGTTCACCAGAATTTTGAGGGACACAATTTCGTAGTATGCTCATTCTGTGCAAGAATGTATGATTACCATCCACAGGCTATTCCTGCTCCTTACAATCACTCCAATATTGATTCTGATGAGGTATTATTCTACACAGAAGGTGATTTCATGAGCCGTAACCACATTGATTTGATGGACTTTACCCTTCACCCTGGAGGAATTGTGCACGGACCTCATCCTGGCGCTATGGAAAGAAGTATCGGAAAAAAATTCACAGAAGAATATGCGGTAATGGTAGATCCATTCCGTCCTTTAAAAATTACTGAAGAAGCTTTAAAAGTAGAAGATCCTTCATATAAAACTTCATGGTTAGAATAAAACAGTAAAAATTATCAAAAAGTATTACTGAATACATACAAAAGACGCTTTAAAACCTTTATTTAAAGCGTCTTTTTTCGTAAATTTGTGAGGTATGGTTACCATATTAACCATCATTATTTTTCATGACGCATCCTAAGTAATGGTGGTTTAAAACAAAATCAATATTACATGTTAGAAAGAATCAGATTAGAAAGCTTACGCGAAAAAGTTACTACAGCTGAAAACTCTGTAAAAATCATTAAAGACGGTATGACCATCGGGTCCAGCGGATTTACAAAAGCAGGTGACAGCAAAGCCATTTTGCCGGCACTGGCAGAAAGAGGAAAAACTGAAGACCTGAAAATCACTTTAATGACCGGAGCTTCACTAGGCCATGGGACCGACGGAAAACTGGCTGAAGCCAACGTCCTGAAAAAAAGAATGCCTTTCCAGGTAGATCCTGTTCTAAGAAATAAAATCAACAATGGTGAAATTCTCTTCATCGACCAGCATTTAAGCGAAAGTGCCGAGCTTCTTCACACTAAAAATCTTCAGAGCATTGACGTAGCCATTATCGAAGCTGCTTATATTGAAAGAGACGGAAGTATTGTTCCTACCACTTCTGTGGGAAACTCCGTAACTTTTGCGGCATTGGCTAAAAAAGTGATCATTGAAATCAATACCGAAGTTCCTGAAGAAGTCTACGGTATTCATGATATTTACCAGGCAGAAGATTATCCTTACAGAAATGTGATCCCAATTGTTGCTCCCTGGAATAAAATCGGGAGAAAAAGCATTCCCGTAGATCCTGAAAAAATTGAAGCCATTGTTTTTACCAACCGTAAAGACAGCCCTGCTGATATTGCAGAGCCTGACGAAAAAACAACAGCTATCGCCAAACACCTTCTTGCATTCTTTGAAAATGAAGTTCTTCTGGGGCGCCTTACAGACCGGTTACTTCCGCTTCAGGCAGGGATCGGTAAAGTAGCCAATGCTGTTCTGACAGGATTCAAAGACAGTAATTTTTATGATCTCACCATGTTTTCAGAAGTGCTGCAGGACAGTACATTTGATCTGATAGATTCCGGTAAGCTAAGCTTTGCATCTGCATCTTCCATTACCGTTTCCCAGGAATGTTATGAAAGAGTGTTGGGGAATCTTTCAAAGTATAAAGACAAGTTTGTTTTAAGACCTCAGAATATTTCCAATACTCCGGGCCTGATCAGAAGATTGGGTGTGATAGCCATCAATACAGCCATTGAATTTGATATCTATGGAAACGTAAACTCTACTCATATCGGTGGAACAAAAATCATGAACGGAATCGGAGGTTCCGGAGACTTTGCAAGAAATGCTTACTTAAGTATTTTTGTGACTCAGGCAGCTTCAAAAGGCAACAATATCTCCCACGTTCTTCCCATGGTTTCTCATACTGACCATACAGAACATGATGTAGATATTCTGGTAACAGATGTCGGATTGGCAGATTTAAGAGGATTGGCACCAAGAGAAAGAGCACAGAAAATTATAGACAATTGTGTTCACCCGGATTATAAAGAAGAATTACAATCTTACTTCGACAGAGCCTGTGAAAAAGGAGGTCATACTCCTCATTTATTACAGGAAGCTTTCAGCTGGCATTTACGATTTGCAGAAACCGGAAGCATGAAGCAGAAAACAGCTGTTGAAACTGCTAATTAAGATTTACATCAAACAATAAATAAAACAAAAAGGACTGAATGCGATGGCATTCAGTCCTTTTTCCTGTTAGATCATCAGGTTAATTCATATGACAAAAGTCTTTACAATATCCTTAAAAAATTTATATGAATATAAAATTATAAAGATTATCTTTGGAAGAAGAGAGGTATTTTTATGAGCTATAAAAATATTCTTAGTACCCTTTAAAAAGACAATATATGAATAATTACATCAGCGCAGAAGAAGCAATATATACGGTAAAAAGCGGAAACCGTGTCTTTTTTCACGGCAGTGCGTGTACCCCGAATTATCTGATTGATGAGCTGGCAAGACAGTCCGGCCGGTTGCAAAATGTGGAAATGGTTTCTATTACCCAGCAGGGAAATGTGGAAATTGCAAAACCACAATACAAAGACAGCTTTTTCATCAATTCTTTATTTGTTTCCACTCCTGTGCGTGATGCTGTGAATTCTGACCGCGGAGACTTTGTTCCCGTTTTCCTAAGTGAGATTCCTATTTTATTCAGAAAGAATATCCTTCCTCTGGATGTAGCAATTGTCACTGTTTCTCCACCAGATAAACATGGTTTCTGTACTTTGGGAACTTCTGTGGATATTGCAAGGGCCGCAGTAGATACAGCCAAAATCATTGTTGCCATCGTTAATCCGAGAATGCCGAGAACCCACGGAGATGGAATGATCCACATCAGCAGAATTCATAAACTGGTTTGGCATGAAGAAGAACTTCCAACCATAGATTATAGTTCCAAAGTAGGTCCTGAAGAAATGCTTGTAGGAAAAAATGTAGCTGAACTTATTGAAGACAGATCGACCCTTCAGATGGGTATAGGAACTATTCCTGATGCAGTTTTGAAATGCCTTACCAACCATAAAGATCTGGGTATTCATACAGAAATGCTGAGTGACGGTGTTATTGACCTGATCCAGGACGATGTGATCAACAATAAATACAAAGGCTACAACGATAACAAAACCATTACAAGTTTCTGTTTCGGAACCCGAAAACTCTATGATTATGTGGATGATAATACCGTATTTGCTTTCCGTGATGTAAGTGAAGTTAATTTCCCCATCAACATTATGAGAAACAAAAAAATGGTAGCCATCAACTCTGCCATTGAAATAGACCTTACAGGACAGGTATGTGCAGATTCTATCGGAACTCTGCAGTACAGCGGAATTGGAGGACAAATGGACTTTATGCGTGGTGCTGCTTTAAGTGATGACGGAAAACCTATCATAGCCATTACCGCAAGAACAAAAAAGGGAATTTCCAGAATTGTTCCTTTCCTTAAACAAGGCGCAGGTGTAGTCACTACAAGAGGTCATATTCACTATGTTGTTACTGAGTACGGAACGGCTTATCTCTATGGGAAAAACCTTCGCCAGAGAGCACAGGAACTAATCAGCATTGCGCATCCTGATGATAGAGAAATGCTGGAAAGAGCTGTTTTTGAAAGATTTAAACACTGATAATCAAACCATAAAGTTTTAAAAACTTGTTTTGAATCTGAAAATCTAAAATAAATTTTGAATTTAATACCATCAAATCGTACGAAAATATTAATATCTTGGCAGTATATTTGATAAAACTCATTCAAAAACAAGGAAATTGAAAACTATATATAATTCGATACGAGAAGAAATTGTGAAACATTCCAAGGTCAGGAATTCTGTTTTAGGGAATGTGAATGACTGGAAGAGAAGCCATTATATTATTCTTTCCGAAATCATCAAAGACGAACTCTCCGAAGCTGAAGAACTGAAAGGAGGAAAAAAATTTGAAATCGGAAATACCATTTCCCATGTTACCCTTCAACGGTTTTTTGAAAACGATTATCAGGATAAAACCCATAATGACCTCAGATTTTTAAAAACATTGGATAAGATTTGCATCTTCTTGGGATATAAAGATCTTAATGATTATATTCTTACGATAAGATACAGAAAAGAGCATGACGAGGAAGCCGATGAACAATCCTATCTTACACAAATGGTCTATGATTACTGTGCCGCCGCTTTTGAATTTTATAAGCGGTTTCCGACCCACAACACAGAACCTTTAAAAGACCTGGTATTTGAAGATTCTCCTTTTCTAGAAAGAGCCTCACAATTCAGTAAAGAACTCTGTGATAAGGATTTCCATCTGGTAACAAAGAACAACAGATCCAACTATGAGGTATTTGATATCCATGTGGTTACTGATGAACCTGAAAAAAAAATTCTGGAATCCCAGGAGTTCTGGAATTTACTGTTTAAAGTGGGAGAAACCGGAGAAGAACATTTCGTGAATCAACTGAGTACCCAGATCTATTTTATCCGAAAAGTAAATGGTATCTGGAAGATATGGGATAATTATAATCCCGATGCAGGAATGTTGAATAAAGAATTGAAACAATCTAACATAAGAAAGCCGTAGATACTCTCTACGGCTTTCATGTTTCGAAATATTTTTTTTCACTTGTCTTTTGTATAACAAATGTAGGTAGAGGATTTTAAACTTAAGAAACTTAAATATACTTAAGTAAACTCTTCTTTAACGTTATGTTAAATATATTCAATGAATCCGTAGGAATATTTTCGCCATATCTAAGAATTTTGTAATTTGCATACCAATAAAATAAAAGTAAAAGAGAAAATATGTCAACACTTACATTTGCCGAGAAAATAGCTCAAGCAGAAAATTTCTTACCGATTAACGGTACAGATTATATTGAGTTTTATGTAGGAAATGCAAAACAGGCTGCCCATTATTACAAAACCGCTTTCGGTTTTCAGTCTGTAGCTTATGCGGGTCCTGAAACAGGAGTAAGAGACCGTGCATCTTATGTGCTTCAACAAGGAAAAATAAGATTGGTATTAACAACAGGACTTAAATCTGACTCTCCTATCAGCGAGCATGTAAAAAAACATGGTGACGGAGTAAAAATTTTGGCACTTTGGGTAGATGACGCTTATGCAGCTTTCGAAGAAACAACTAAAAGAGGAGGAAAACCTTATTTAGAGCCTGTTACATTAACTGATGAGCATGGTGAGGTAAGAATGTCCGGTATCTACACGTACGGAGAAACCGTTCATATGTTTGTTGAAAGAAAAAATTATAACGGAGCTTTCATGCCTGGGTATGAAAATTGGGAGAGTGATTACAAGCCTGAAGAAGCAGGTTTATTATACGTAGACCACTGTGTAGGAAATGTTGACTGGAACAGAATGATCCCTACCGTAGAATGGTATGAAAAAGTAATGGGATTTGTAAATATCCTTTCTTTTGACGATAAGCAGATCAATACAGAATATTCTGCATTGATGTCTAAAGTAATGTCAAACGGAAACGGATATGCAAAATTCCCGATCAACGAACCTGCAGAGGGTAAAAAGAAATCTCAGGTAGAAGAATACCTTGATTTCTATGAAGGAGAAGGTGTACAGCACATCGCTGTGGCTACAAAAGACATTATCCACACCGTAACTGAACTGAAAAAGCGTGGTGTAGAGTTCCTTTCTGCTCCACCGGAAGCATATTACGACATGGTTCCTGAAAGAGTAGGTCATATTGATGAAGATCTTAAAAAACTTCAGGAGTTAGGTATACTTATTGATCATGATGAGGAAGGGTATTTATTACAGATCTTTACCAAGCCTGTAGAAGACCGTCCTACTCTATTCTTCGAAATTATTGAAAGACATGGTGCACAGAGTTTTGGTGCCGGAAACTTCAAAGCATTGTTCGAAGCATTAGAAAGAGAGCAGGAAAGAAGAGGTAATCTTTAATTTCACATTAAAAATATAAGTTTTGTCAGGATACCGTATTCTGGCAAAACTTTTTTATAAAACACAGTATATGAGAAAACTTTTAATCGGGATTTTCCTCCTTGGAACTTTGGGACTTAAAGCTCAATATGGAACTTTGAATGAAATCCTCAACCGGCTTGAACAAAGAAAAGGCATCAATCAGCATCTTGAAAATGTAAATATTGATAACAAAAAGTTTGTTTTCATCAAGGATGAAGCCGATCATACGGAACGGGACTTTATTATTATCAAAGGGAATAATGCCACTTATGTAGAAGTTTTCGATGATAAAGCAACAGGAGAAAGCAGTTCTAACGTTTTCAGCGGTGATGTCATCAGAAAAAAAAATATTATTTCTTTAAGAGCAGATATGCTTGAAAATAAAAAAATCCCAATACCTGTCACGAAAACTTTATTGCTGACGCAACAGGACAATATTCTGTACCTTATCGATGTCAATACCAGAGACAGGTGGATCGATGAAGCATCTTACTCAAAAAAGGCAAAATAAATGTTCCGGGGAATTCTCCGGATGATACTTAATCTAACTAAAATCTAAACTTATGAAATCATTTGTAGACTATTCCTCAAATTCGGATTTTTCTATACACAATATTCCTTTCGGAGTCGCAGTTTTTAACAAAGAATATATCGGATGCTGTACAAGAATCGGAGATCAGGTCATTGATCTTGCTACCTTGTACGATCTTGGTTATTTTGAAGATATTGAAGGATTAGACGACAATGTTTTTGAAGCGTATACCATTAATGAATTTATTGAACTGGGTAAACCGGTTACCAACGCGGTCCGTACCAGAATCCAAACCTTATTACAGGAAGGTTCTATTTTATCAAAAGATCAGAAAACGATTGAAGAAGCTTTCTATGATCTGGATAAGATAAAAATGATGATGCCTGTTCACATCCCGAATTACACCGATTTCTACAGCAGCATCGAACATGCTACCAACGTAGGCAAAATGTTTCGTGATCCGGCCAATGCTTTATTGCCCAACTGGAAACACTTACCGGTAGGTTACCACGGAAGGGCATCCTCTATCGTAGTTTCCGGAACGGAGATCAACCGTCCGAAAGGTCAGACGAAACCCGCAGACGCAGACAAACCGGTTTTCGGACCATCGAAACAGCTGGACTTTGAACTGGAAATGGCTTTCATCATCAATAAAAATACAGAGATGGGAGAAAGCATCTCTACCAAAGATGCAGAAGATGCTATCTTCGGAATGGTGGTTTTCAATGACTGGTCTGCAAGAGATATCCAGGCATGGGAATATGTTCCGCTAGGCCCATTCCTTGCCAAAAATTTCGGTTCTTCTATTTCTCCATGGGTAGTTACGATTGAAGCTTTAGAACCATTCAGAACCGCTTCTCCAACTCAGGATCCTGAAGTTTTAGAGTATTTAAAATTTGAAGGTGATAAAAACTACGATATCAACCTTGAAGTATATATCCAGCCTGAAAACGGAGATCAAAACCTGATCTGCGAAAGCAACTACAAACATATGTACTGGAATATGGCCCAGCAGCTGGCACACCACACCGTAAACGGATGTAATGTGGAAGTTGGTGACCTATATGCCAGCGGAACCATTTCCGGAAGTGATCCAAAATCTTTCGGTTCTATGCTTGAGCTGACATGGAGAGGACAAAATCCTTTATCATTAAGCAACGGTGAAGAGAGAAAATTCATTGAAGACAATGATACGGTTACCATGAAGGCATGGGCTGAAAAAGATGGGATAAGAGTAGGTTTCGGGGAAGTTTCCGGTAAAATCATTCCAACACTTTAATTTTTATCTAAATTTTAACTCTGCACAATATTACTATTAAACCTTATAGGTTTTGAAAACCTATAAGGTTTGGTAGATGACATCGCTAGAAATATACTGCTAAACAGTTAGTATTAGAAGTGTCATGCTGAGCGGAGCGAAGCATCTTTTAATATCATTTGAATACTTAAGTTGAATTAAGTGTTAAAAAGAAAAACATGAAAACAGTAATCCCCTCCGAGATAACCTCCGTACAATTACAGACCATTATGCAGACAGCCGTTTCACCACGACCGATTGCACTGGCATCTACTGTAGATAAAGACGGTAATAATAACTTGTCTCCGTTCAGTTTTTTTAATATGTTCAGTACGGTTCCTCCGATTCTGATCTTCTCACCATCAAGAAGAGTTCGTGACAATACCACCAAACATACGCTGGAAAATGTTCTTGAAGTACCTGAAGTGGTAATTGGAACAGTGAACTTTCCAATTGTACAGCAGATCTCTTTAGCATCTACAGAATACGAAACCGGAGTGAATGAATTTATCAAATCCGGTCTTACCATGAAAGAGGCAGACCTTGTTCAGCCTAAGCTGATTGAAGAATGCCCCATTAACTTCGAATGCAAAGTTTTAGAGGTAAAATCATTGGGTGATCAGGGTGGTGCAGGAAATCTTGTCATCTGTGAAGTTCAGAAAATTCACATCAGAGAAGAATATCTGAATGAAGACGGAAATCTGGATCAGAAAAAACTGGATATGGTAGCCCGTCTGGGAAGCAACTGGTATTCCAGAAGCAACGAAAACAGTCTTTTTGAAGTACCAAAACCCTTGGTAACAAAAGGAATCGGTTTCGATCTGCTGCCAGACTCTATCAAATACAGCAAAGTGTTTACAGGAAATGACCTTGGAATGCTTGCCAACACCGAAGTATTACCTGCCGGTGACTTTCATGCCGATGAAAATATCCATCTTGAGGCCCAGAAGTTACTTCTGGAAAGTAAAATTGAAGAAGCGTGGAAATTACTAATCAAATAATTGAGCTGCATTCATGAAAAAATATATTTTCTTTATCTTTTTTCTATTCATAGCTTTACAGTCATGCTATTATCCGGTAAGGAAAGATTATGGTATTTACAGTAAAGCATTAGTGTTTTCTAAAGACAAAAAATGGTTGATTAATGATATCAGAACAGGGGGAGATTCGCACCACAGAGAAATGATGGGTAAAGAAACTCTTCAGCTATTTCAAAATTTAAGCAATGGTAATGCATATGATTTAAAAATGGCAAAAGCGGGGAACCTCATTCAAAATGATATTCCATTTGAACCGGAAAATGAAGATCTTGAGGCATTGAAAAACAATTCTGATTTTAATTTTCTGGTAAACATCTACACAATGAAAGTACGAAACGGTCTGGACAATTCCATTGGAACCCAGTATGAATACAAAAAAAATGAAACTTTTGCAATGATGGATGTTTATGATATTACAACCATGAAAAAGATATATTCTTTAAAAGCATATTCGGAAGTTTCTGTAGATAAAGATCAGAAAGCAACCATTTTTACTCCTACAACAGAAATGATGACTATGAAAAACTTTCGAAGTCTTTTAAAGGCAGTAAAAAAGAATGCTGTTAAAACGAACTAAAGATATCTATTGAAAATCAATAAAAAAAGGAGTGAAAGTTTCACTCCTTTTTTTATTATTTGGATTTAAGCGATTCTGAAACAGTAATTTTTCCTTTTTCAGCAAAATCTGTTACCTTACCGTTTTTATCTATGGAAACGTTAAAATTGTCATTTTTGGAATCATAAAAAATGCTTGTCGCATATCCGGGACAGTCATGCTGTTTGCATCCTGCCAGCTTGTAAATTCCGTTCTCTGAAGAAACAGGGCTTTCCACATTGAAATTCTTTACCATTTCGTCATACTGAGCACCGATAAGTTTTTTAAGTCTTTCTGAAATACTTTTATCTTCAAAGAATTTAATATCATGAGGATATTTGCCTACATTTTTGGTGATAATATTTTCCGTAGCGGGAGCAGAAGAAGATGCTGCAATTGATGTTGAATCTGTTTTGGGGTTTGTTACGGAATCCTCAGGCATTACTGTAGCCAAAGTATCACTGCTTACAGAAGATTCTGTTTTTGTTTCTTTTTTACATGAAACAACACATAGTGAAAGCGCAAATGCGCCTGCAATAATTTTTTTCATAATTATACTGTATGGTGGTTAATTCTAATAACGCAGTTTTAAGCGTTTTATTTCAATTTTTCTTTTATAAAATCAATACATTTTTCAGTGACAATATGCAGGTCTTTAGGTAGATCATTTTCTGTCCACGGTTCTTTTGCGCCGAAGGTATGGTTGGCATTTTCAATCAGAAACAGCTCAGAATTGGGGTGGAGAATATGAAGATGCTCAGCCTGTTTTACTTCTACCGCTTCATCTTCTGTTCCATGAATAATCAGCATATGAGCTTTAGCCATTTCTGCAGCCCGCTCCACATCAAAACGGTGAATATCTTTTTCATAGTCCTCATAGAACTGATAATAATGAGGCATTTCCTGTTGGGTACGCCCATTCAGGGCATAATAGACTCCGTTTTTCTTCCATTTCTCAAAAGCTTCTTCTTTTGGAAAACGATCTAATGTATCCACACTGGCCAACGTAATCAATCCGTTGATCCTTTCATCTTCGAATGTTTTAATGATAGAAATTCCTCCTCCCCTGCTGTGGCCGATCAAAATAATTTTTTCATCATCCACATGAGAATCTTTGCTAAAGTGATCAATCACTACGCCAAGGTCAGAAAGTTCTTTAGAATAATTATTATTTCCAAAAGCTTCAAGGTCTCCAAAGTTAAACGGATCCTCTGTAGTTGTTCCGTTATGTGAAAAATTAAACTTGACAAAGAAAAAACCTGCTTCAGCAAACTTTTCTGCCATCAGGTTCCATGCGCCCCAGTCTTTATACCCTTTATAGCCGTGAACAAATACAACCAGGGGAAGTTTTTTTTCAGTATCCGGATAAAAAATATCTGCAAGAAAACCTTTTGTTTCTTTATTTTCTAAGTATATATTCTTTTCACTAATCAAATTCATAAATAAAGGGGTTTTATTTAATATTATTTATATTTATGGAATTAATTCAAACTGAAATTTATGAAAAAAACTCTACTTTCTTTATTTTTAATTACTTTTTCTTTGATCCTGAGCCAGACGACTAAAAGGGTCTTTTTTATTGGAAACAGTTATACGTACGTCAATAATTTACCTGGTCTTATTCAAAGCATTGCCGCATCTGATGGCGATGTATTCGAGCATCACAGCCAGACTCCGGGAGGTGCTACGCTACAGGATCACTTTAATAACCCGAATGTCATTTCAGACATCAATCAGGGAAACTGGGATTATGTGGTATTGCAGGAACAAAGCCAGCTTCCTTCGTTTCCAGATTCACAGGTTCAAAGTCAGGTGTATCCTTATGCCCTTCAGCTCTCCAATTTAATTAAAACAGCCAATCCTTGTGGAAATGTTATTTTCTATATGACCTGGGGCCGTAAAAACGGTGATGCAGCCAATTGTCCGGGGCTTCTTACTGTTTGTACCTATCAGGGAATGGATACTCAAATTTATAACCGCTATATGGAAATGGCACTGAGTAATGAAGGTATTATCTCTCCGGTAGGCAAAATCTGGAGAACAATCAGAGAGCAAAATCCAGCCATTGAATTGTATGATCAGGATGAATCTCATCCCAGTTATATAGGTTCTATGGCGGCAGCCTATACATTCTATACGATTATATTCAAAAAAGATCCTACCCAGATTCCTTTTAACGGAAATCTTACTTCTGCACAGGCTCAACTGATCAAAGATATTGTGAAAACAGAAGTGTATAACCAGCCTGATAAATGGTATGTAACCAACAATGATGTTCACAGCAGATTCACTTATCAGCTTACCGGAGCAGGAACCGTTCAGTTTACAAATACCACACAGAATGCAGCTGCTTATTTGTGGGATTTTGGTGACGGTATCACTTCTACTCTGGAAAATCCAACACATACCTATAATGCGGTTGGAAGTTATCATGTTAAACTGACAACCAATGCCTGTGGAGTAACCACTACCAAAACAAAACTGGTGGTTGTAAATACATTACATACAGCGGAAATAACTATAGAAAACGGACTTCAAATGTATCCAAATCCTGTTCAAAACATTGTTAACATTGTTTCTAAAAAACAATTTGAAGTAATTTCACTTGCAGAAGCTTCAGGAAAAGTCATGCCTTATCATTTGAATAAGACAGAAAATGGTTACAGTATTTCATTTCAGCATTTGGCCAGCGGTATTTATTTCCTGCAATATAAAACAGGCGAAAAGGAATTCACTAAAAAAATTATTAAAAAATAAGCTTATTTTTGCTGTATGCAGAATTTAAGAACTGTAACCGTGATGCGTTACATTCTGCCACTAAGAGAAGGAGGATCTCTTCCGGCTCTGGCAGAAGCTGATGATGATTTCAAATATGTATTAAAATTCCGTGGTGCAGGCCATGGGGTAAAAATGCTGATTTCCGAACTGTTGGGCGGTAAAATTACCGAAGCTTTGGGACTTAAAATTCCTGAACTTGTTTTCGTTAATCTTGATGCTGATTTCGGAAGAACGGAAGCTGATGAGGAAATACAGGATCTTCTGAAGTTTTCTGAAGGTCTGAATCTTGGGCTGCATTATCTGTCCGGCTCTATTACGTATGATCCGGGAGTCGGTGTAGATCCGCTTCTGGCGTCCAAAATTGTATGGCTGGATGCATTCATTACCAATATTGACCGTACTTTTAAAAACACCAATATGCTGATGTGGCATAAAGAACTCTGGATCATTGATAATGGTGCTTCGTTCTATTTTCACCACTCCTGGCAGAATTTTGATACAGCGGCCAAAACACCTTTCAAATATGTGAAAGACCACGTGCTTCTTCCTAAGGCAAAAATGCTTGATGAAGCTGATCAATTTGCCCATGAAGTTTTGAATGACACGCTTTTCAGGGATATTGTCAATATGATTCCTGAAGACTGGTTACACTGGAATGATGCGGATGAAACACCGGAAGAAATCCGTGAGATCTATTTTCAGTTTATGAAAACCCGATTAGAAAATTCTCAAATCTTTGTAAACGAAGCGAAAAATGCAAGAGGATAAAATATATGAGTATGCGGTAATACGCCTGGTACCTAAAGTTGAAAGAGAAGAATTTTTCAATATCGGACTGGTGATGTTTTCCAAGAAGGAGAAATTCATCAGAGTGGAGTTCTATTTGTGTCCGGATAAATTTAAGCTGATGCACAGCAAACTGGATTATGATGATATTATTCATAATCTGGAAAGTTTTAAAAAAATTGCTAATGGTGAGAAAGATGGCGGTCCTATTGCCTTTATGGATATTCCGGAACGTTTCCGATGGCTGACAGCAGTAAGAAGTTCTGTGGTGCAGACCTCCAGACCTCATCCGGGAAAATCAAAAGATCTTAATGCTACTTTTGGTAAGCTTTTTGAGGAGTTAGTAAAATAATATTCCTTAAAAATTTATTATGAAATCACAAATCAACAATATATCAACATACAGGTTTTCCACAAACCTGTTTTTTATTTTATTTTTAAGCTTTACAAATTTATTTTTTTCACAAGATTTACCACTAAGGCCAACCAAAGCTTCTGCTGTAAAAAGTACATTACTCCCTGAAATTGCAACAGTTTCCGAAGATATTGTTTACAAAACCAGCAGAAAAGGCCAACCTCTGGCTCTTGATCTCTATACTCCTAAGAACACCAGCGCTGAAAAGCTTCCGGTATTGATCTACGTTCACGGAGGCGGATGGGTAGAAGGTGACAAAGTGGTTAATGCCGATAATTATCTTGAAACGACTGTAAAAAAACTGATAGACAAACAATATGCTGTCATCAGTATCAATTATACGCTTTTAAGTGACAGCATTCATTTTCCTTTGCCTTTGGAAGACACCAAAGATGCTGTAAGATGGGTAAGAAAAAATGCAGAGAAATATCATTTCGACCCCAATAATATCGGGCTTTTCGGGGCTTCAGCCGGAGCTCATCTTTCCATGATGGCAGCTTACACACCAGACAATACTTATCTGGGTAATCCGGAACTTTCGTCTTATTCTGCCAAAGTAAATTATGTGATAGATCATTACGGGCCGGCAGATCTTAACAAGCTTTTTCATACAAGATTAGGAACAATTCCGGTGGGATTGATCGGTTTAATGTCCAAAAAAATTGTCGGTTTACAGGAAAATCTGGTGAAAGGAATTTCCGGATATGATATCAGAAAAGACCAGGACAGAGCTATTGATTACCTTAAAACAATATCTCCCGTTTATTTTGTTTCAGAGGGAGTACCTACTTTAATTGTTCAGGGAAATAATGACAAAATAGTTCCTTTAAGCCAGTCTAGAAAACTTCACAGAAAATTAAACAAAGCCAAAATACAGAGCTCTCTGATCATCGTTGATGGCGGAGTACACGGCTTTGGTACTACGGATAAAACTTATCTGGATCAACTTACCGATCAGATGGTTGATTTTGTTCTTTCACAAAAGAAATAAGATATACATCTACAGACGATAATATAATTAAAAAACCTGTAAATCAAATTAATAATATACAGAACAAATACAAATTTGCTAGATTGATATACATATTGATATTTTTCATTAAGAATTAATTACCTTGGCTATTGTTTAAATTATTAACAACAAAAACACCAATAATTTAATTTTTCATCAACAAAAATAAGTGATATGGAATCTTTAAATAATATCAACGCTCTTACTCTCATCTTTGTATCTGTTCTTCTTTTTGCGATAGCTTACCGTTTTTATGGTATCTTCATTGCGAATAAAGTTCTCCGGCTCAATGACGGAAATACCACACCTGCTGTAGAATTTGCAGACGGTAAAGATTATGTAGCTACCAATAAAAATGTACTTTTCGGACACCATTTTGCCGCTATTGCCGCCGCAGGACCCTTAGTAGGACCTGTTCTGGCAGCACAATTCGGTTATCTTCCCGGCGCATTATGGATATTGATAGGTTGCGTACTGGGAGGCGGAGTACACGATATGATCGTACTTTTTGCATCGGTAAGACATAAAGGACAGAGCCTAGCTACTATTGCTTCCAAAGAAATCGGGAAGGCAACAGGTACAGTTGCAGGGTTTGCCATCCTTTTCATTTTGATTCTTACACTGGCAGGTTTATCTTTAGCTTGTATCAATGCAATGCATGAAGCTTCATGGTCTCTTTTTACAGTAATCATTACCATGCCCATTGCTGTTATTATGGGGCTGATCATGCGCTATAAAAAGAACAGCGTTCTGTTTGCAAGTATCTTAGGCGGCATTCTTTTGATAGCAGGGATTATCGGAGGCCATACGCTGATGCAGAACCCTACAATGAATGGTTTATTTTCATGGGATATTACAACGATTTCCATTGCTATTCCTCTTTATGGTTTTATTGCTTCTGTATTGCCTGTATGGCTTCTTTTGGTTCCGAGAGATTATCTTTCTACTTATTTAAAGATAGGAACTATTATTATGCTGGCTATCGGAGTCATTGTTATTCATCCTACGATACAGATGCCTGCTATTACAGCTTTTGTTAATGGTGGTGGTCCCATTATTGGCGGTCCGGTACTTCCTTTTATCTTCATTGTAATTGCCTGCGGAGCCATTTCCGGATTCCATGCAGTGATTGCTACCGGAACGACTCCTAAAATGTTGAATAAAGAAAGAGAAATCCTTTTTGTAGGATATGGTGCCATGCTAGTAGAAGGATTTGTAGCATTAATGGCACTTATTGCTGCATGTACGCTGATGCCCGGTGATTATTTTGCGATCAATACTCCCAAAGAGGCTTATGATTCATTTTTAGCAGCGCATCCTACTTTGCACGGAGTAGATATTGATTACTATTCACAAAAAATAGGTATCGATCTTTATGGCAGAACCGGAGGTGCAGTATCTCTGGCGGTGGGAATGGCTCATATCTTTAATAAAATCCCATATATGGATCAGCTGACGGCTTACTGGTATAATTTCGCCATTATGTTTGAAGCGGTATTTATTCTTACTGCCATTGATGCCGGAACAAGAGTGGGACGTTTCTTTTTACAGGAAATGCTGGGGTCTGTTGTTCCAAAATTTAATGATAAAAACTGGATTCCCGGAATTATTATCAGCAGTCTTCTTTTCACTTTTGCCTGGGGATATCTGGTGTATACCGGAAATGTAAACAGTATCTGGCCGTTATTCGGAATCAGTAATCAGCTGTTGGCAGCCTGCGGACTTATTGTGTGTACAACGATGCTGATAAGAATGAACAGAGGAAAGTATGCTTTATGCTCGGCTATTCCGGGTGTTTTTATGGCTGGAATTACTTTCTGGGCAGGTTATATCCAGGTGAAGGACATTTATATTCCTAAAGGACAGTACTTGCTGGCTGCTTTAGCAGTAACCGCAATGGTTCTTATGCTGATTGTGTTTGCGGGAGCTTTCAGGAAATGGTATCAGCTTCTTCAGATCAATACCACAGAAATTGACCATTATGGTGAGCCAGTGAAAGAATTGGTAGAAAGATAAAATTCAAATTATATAAATGAAAAGACATTAAGAAGGATTTAAGAAATAAAGTTTAGTTAAGAGGAATCATTCTGATTTTTAAGCTTAAAGCGAAGCTCATATTAAGGCTCTTAAACTCTTTTTGAATCTTAAGGCTTCAAAAATAAAATTTCATAAAAAACAGTTCAGGATTTCTGAACTGTTTTTTTATAAGCATTATCTTTTGTATGTATTTAAAAATTGAAATTCAATCTTGCAAAAACATATCTTCCGTTCTGTCCAAACTGTGAAGTGGAACGTGAATAGATGAACTGGGCGTTATTGGTAGAAGCGGTAAGGTTTTTTGTTGGATAGATATCAAACAAATTGTTTACCCCTAAAGTCAGTCCTACATTTTTGGTAAACTGATAGGCCGCAGATAGATCGGTAATGATCTTATCTCCGATTTGCTGATGTTCATTAAAATCAATAATTCCGTCTCCGTTCACATCAATAATATCAGCACCTGTCACTTTTCCGAAGTAGGTATTTCTCAGATACAAGCTTGCATTCTTCCATGAAAGTGTGTGCGAAAGACTGGCTTTCACTCTTGGTACAGCTTCTTCAAGATATACTCTCGATTTTTCAGAGAAATAAACTTTTTCCAATTGTGGCGACTGTAAAAGCCCTGCAGAATGGATATCACCAACCTGTTTTGTTTTATTAAGGTTAATGGCAAAGTTATTATCCAGTTTAAATCCTGAGAATCTTGCATGATGTGAAATCACTACATCTACTCCTTTTGTTTCTGTATCAATGGCATTGGTAAAGAACTGGGCAGCATTGATTCCCAACTGATCATAAGCCTCCTGAGCTTTCTGAGGAACACTTGCTCTTAAGAACTGGTCAGTAAGGATGATACGGTTATCAATTCTCGTGAAATATCCGTCTGCAGTAAAACTAAGTCCTGCCGAAGGAATTCTGTAAGTAAATCCTACACTTGCTGATTTGGAAGTTTCCTGTTTCAGTTTTGGCATATCCAGCAATCCTGCCAGCTGAGAATCATTGCTGAAAGTTCCTACTTCCAAAAGTTGATTATTGGTAAACAATGTAGAGGTTACATTATAATAAATCTGGTGGATAGATGGTGCTCTGAATCCTGTAGAACCTGCAAATCTCACATTGAAATCAGGTGCTACCTTGATTCTTGAAGCCAACTTATAATTGAATGTAGAACCAAAATCTGAATAGTTTTCATATCTCGCTGCAGCATCTACCAATAACCAGTTGGTAAAGTTAAATTCAATATCTGCATAGGCAGCTACCGACTGTCTGTTTTTATCCACGGCATTTCCTGGTTTAAATCCGTTGAATACCTGCGATCCTCCCGGAAGTAATGCTCCGAAGAAATCTGTAGGTCTCACAGAATTTCCGTTCCATACGTTTCCTGAAACATCATAGGTTGCATATGAAGCTTCTTCCCCCTGAGTAATTTCAAAATTCTCATAACGGTGCTCTGCTCCAAATGCTACATTGATTCCTTCCCACACATCATATTTTTTAGAGAAATCTAAATTGATCGTATTTTGAGAAAATCTCAGCCCTCCTGCATTAAACTCTCTTGGTGAAGCAAAACGCATTGAGGTATTTCCTGTATTCTGAATATTATAGGTAAATGAATTCTGTCCGTACGTATTACTGAAATCAATATTCCATCCTTCCCAGTTTCCTTTGATTCCCGCTGCTAATGAAATATCCTGAATATCTGTTCCGATCTGTGGAAGATAACCGTTAGGATACAATCCTGTAAAAGTTCTGCTTTCTCTAGGTCTTCTGTAAAATCCTCCGGAAGTTCCATGTCTTAAACTGTATCCTCCAAAAGTATACACTTTCCAGTTGTCACTTACAGGGATTTCTGCATTCACAAAAAGCTGGTGATTATTCAGTTTAGATTGTCCTACCTGCATATTAAAATCCTTTCTGCCCTGTCCTCTGTAAGCCAGTTCCTGATCTGTCACATCAGCACTCAGTAAAGACCAAAGTCCCTTCTGAAGAACATTCCCTGAGGCATCTGTAATGTCTTTGAATGTATTTGCATTTTGTATATCAGAGAGCTGAGTTGCACTAAAATAGTTTACTCCCTGAGCATACTGATGTACATAATCAATAATCTGCTGTGAATTGGGAGTATTATTTATATTGGTAAAAAGAGAAGAAAGATTGACTCCGTCATTCAAGGCACGTTGTTCAATCGCATTATAAGCGTTGTAGATTTTTCCACTTTCAGTACCTGCTCTGTACGTTGGATTTCTGAATTGTGAAGACCAGGTAATATTAAAGAAACCACCTTTAGTACCGATTTTATTCCCATAGTTTAAATCCAGCTGAATATTCTGTCCGTCAAAATCCCCGGTATGGTCATTAGCCGCTGGGGTAAGGTTTCCACCATAGCTGATCTGTCCTGCAAGTTTTCCTGTATCTCTTTTCAGATCAAGATTGATCACGCCGGCAATGGCATCAGAGCCGTATTGTGCAGCAGCTCCGTCTCTTAATACTTCAATTCTGTTTAAAGCAAAAGAAGGAATAGCATTCAAATCTGTACCAACAGTTCCTCTTCCTGGTGTTCCGTTTACATTCACCAATGCTGAAGTATGCCTTCTTTTTCCATTTACCAAAACCAAAACCTGATCTGGTCCCAAACCTCTTAACTGTGCAGGATCCAGGTGATCTGTTCCATCTGAATTCGTTTGAATTGTAGAAGTAAATGAAGGAGCAACCGCATTCAGAATTTGTCCGATATTGGTTTGTGGAAGGATAATTGAAGATTCTTTGACATTGAATACATCTACGGGAACCGGGCTGTCTGTTTTAGATCTTGCACCGGCTCTTGAACCCAATACTACCACTTCTTCTACATTATTGGTCTTTATGGTGTCTTTATGTGCTTTTATGCTGTCTTTTTCCTGTCCGTAAGTAAACACGCCGAGAAAAAATAAAACAGAGGCCGAAAGAATAGTTTTCTTATTTATCATAGGTTAGAATTTGATTAACATTTATGTTTTTTACAAGGTGCAAATGTAAAATATATTTATTAGTCTACAAAACCAATAGACTTTGTTTTTGTAAAAAACAGTTATCGTTTCTTTCTATCCCTCATTTAAAGTTATGATAAATTAAGGTAACACACATACAAAACATTGTTTTATAAAAGGTTAACTTCAAAACAAATAGTGAAAACGCTATGCACGCGAAGAAATAAACTGCTTATTGATTATTCTTCCGGTTGCAACGGCACTTCGTTCAGCAGAGGATTTGTCTTTGCTAAGTGCAACGCCTTCGCGATCGAAAATAGTAGATCTAGATAATCACATTGCGAGCTTCGCGTTCAAATAAAAAAACGGATCCAAAAATTGAATCCGTTTCTTTTATATTTTTATTTTGAAATTAAATCTTAGTCAGTTTAGCATATTTCAGGATCAGATTTTTCTCTCCTTCATGCATGAAAACTACTTTTGCTTTGATATTCTGAGGATCTGTTCCATCCAGGAAAGTCACCTCTCCTATTCCGAAACGGTCGTGTCTCACTTTATCACCTACTTCAATATCCTGAGAAGAAGCTCCGCTTGGATTGATAATTTTAGCCGTGCTTACCGGTTTCAGTTTTCTTACTTCAGGAGCAGGTTTGGAAGTATCACCTCTGTCAATAGTCTTCTTTTCAACCTTTTTGAAAGATTTTATTTCAGAAGGATGTTCATCAAAAATATTGGATTTCACTCCTGAATTATTGATAAATCTTTTTTCCAAAGCAGGATTAAGGAATTCAATATACTCATCATCTATTTCACTCAAAAATCTTGAAGGCTCAGCATCCGTAATTTTTCCCCATTGAAAACGTGAAACAGCATAGGAGAAGAAAGCCTGTTTTTCGGCTCTTGTTAATGCTACATAGAATAATCTTCTCTCTTCTTCCAGATCTTCTCTGGTGGCTGAACTCATAAAGCTTGGGAAAAGGTTTTCTTCAAGCCCTACCAGGTGAACCACGGGGAATTCCAATCCTTTTGAAAGGTGAATGGTCATCAGAGAAACCATATCATCTTCCAGCTCTTTATCCTGAGTATCTGCAGAAAGGGCAATATTTTCCAGGAAGTTGGAAAGACTCGGATCTCCGTCTTCAAGCTGCATCTGCTCTTCAATGAACCCCTGCATGGAGTTCATCAATTCCTGAACGTTTTCTACTCTGGAAATCCCTTCAGGAGTCTGGTCATCTTTTAAAAACTTGATTAATCCGCTTCGCTTTGCTACTTCCATAGCCACACTGTAAGCTGTTTCTGTTTTCAGCAATACCTGAAAAGCTTTGATCATGGACCAGAAATCGTTCAGTTTGTTTAAAACTCCATTGTTCAGACCTAGCTGCGGTGCATACATCGGAAGATTTTCCAATACTTTTGAAACCGCAATATTGTGGGCATCCGCAAAAACGATCAGTTTATTCTGTGTTGTTTCTCCAATTCCTCTTGCCGGATAATTGATAATCCTCATCAATGCTTCCGAATCATTTTCATTGATCAGAAGACGAAGGTATCCAATAAGGTCTTTTACTTCTTTTCTTTGATAGAAAGAAAGACCTCCATATACTTTGTACGGAATATTTTTACGTCTCAGTGCGTCTTCAAAAGCACGGGTCTGAGAGTTGGTTCTGTATAAAATGGCAAAATCACTGTATTTCCTCTGATCGCGGTTACGAAGTTCCCAGATATTTCCTGCCACAAAGTTCGCTTCATCAGCATCAGAAAGAGAACGGTAAATTTTGATCTTGTCCCCCTCTTCATTATCACTGAATACATTTTTCTTAAACTGCTGAAGGTTTTTAGCAATAACAACATTCGCTGCATTTACAATATTTTGTGTGGAACGGTAATTCTGCTCCAGAGATACCGTTATAGCATCAGGATAATCTTTTTTAAAGTTTAAGATATTGTAGATATTCGCTCCACGGAAAGAATAGATAGACTGTGCATCATCTCCTACCACACAGATATTCTCAAATTTTGAAGCCAATGCTTTTACAATAAGATACTGAGAATGATTCGTATCCTGGTACTCATCTACCATGATGTATCGGAATCTGTCCTGATATTTCGCCAATACCTCCGGAAAACGGGTTAATAATTCATTGGTTTTCAACAACAAGTCATCAAAATCCATAGATCCGTTTCTGAAACACTGATCCACATATTTCTGATAAATCTGCCCGATGAATTTCATATTCGCTTTTTCATCCGCTTCCATCAGTTCAGGATTATTGAAATAAGCTTTTACGGTAATCAGATTATTCTTATAGGTTGAGATTCTTGCCTGAACTTTTTTAGGTTTATAAAGATCGGCATCGATATTCATATCCTTCAGAACTTTTTTAATCACATTCAGGGCATCCTGCTGATCATAGATGGTAAAATTGGAAGGATATCCGAGATAATGAGCCTCAATTCTCAGAATTCTTGCAAAAACGGAGTGAAATGTTCCCATCCAAAGGCTTCTCGCATTGCTGTCTCCTACTACCTTCGCGATACGTTCTTTCATTTCCCGTGCCGCTTTATTGGTAAAGGTAAGCGCCAGGATATTGAAAGGGTCTATTCCGTTGTGTATTAAATGGGCAATACGCATGGTCAATACACGCGTTTTCCCGGAACCTGCTCCGGCAAGTACCATGAGAGGTCCCTGTAAAGAGGTAACGGCTTCATATTGTGATTCGTTGAGTCCTTTCAAATAGTCCATACAGCAAAAAATTTTGGGAACACAAAATTAAGGTATTCGGAGCAGAATTCAAACTTTCATAAAGAAGTTAGGGATTTGAAGTAGTAAGATTGTACTAATAGTATTTGTCAATGGTCAGTTTTGCTTCTCAAGTGAATGGTGAATGGCTATTGTTAAACTTAACTGTAAAGAAAAATTATGTATTCCCAAAAACTTAATACAAAACGTAAAAGATTCACAAGCGAATTCACCATTCACCATTCATTTTAGTTTTTAATTTCTGAAAATTTTTTCAATGCAATCATATATTTCAATATATTTTGTAACATTTAATTCACTTTTCATACTAATTGATAAACAATTTCTAAATTTTATGAAAAAGCGACTTATTTCTGCTGCTGCCGTAGCTTTCTTCGGGCTAATGCTGAATGCACAGCAAATCAAATTCGAAGAGTATGACCTTCCCAATGGTCTTCACGTAATTCTTCATCAGGATAACTCGGCACCGGTTGTAACGACGGGTGTAATGTACCATGTAGGTGCAAAAGATGAAATAAAAGGCAGAACTGGTTTTGCTCACTTCTTTGAACACCTTTTATTCGAAGGAACTCCTAACATCAAAAGAGGAGACTGGTTTAAAATCGTTTCTTCCAACGGAGGTCAGAACAACGCCAACACTACTAATGACAGAACTTATTATTACGAAACGTTTCCTTCCAATAACGAACAGCTTGGACTTTGGATGGAAGCAGAAAGAATGCGCCACGCTGTAATCAACCAGATTGGTGTGGATACGCAGAGAGAGGTTGTAAAAGAAGAGAAAAGATTAAGAATGGATAACCAGCCTTACGGAAATCTTTTCACGACTATTCAGAAAAATTTATTTACCAATCACCCATACAACTGGCCAACAATTGGTTCTATGGAAGATCTGAACTCTGCTAAATTAGAAGAGTTTCAGGCGTTCTACAAGAAATATTACGTTCCGAATAATGCTACTTTAGTGGTGGCAGGAGATATCAAACCTGAACAGACTAAGAAATGGATTGAAACCTATTACGGAGGCATTCCAAAAGGAACCCTTTATCCAAAAGATTTCCCGAAAGAAACTCCTATCACACAGGAAAAAGAAGTAACTGCTACTGACCCGAATATCCAGCTTCCGGCTTATGTATTTGCATACAGAACTCCTGCTAACAAAGAGAAAGATGCTTATGTTTTGGATATGCTTTCTTCTTACTTAAGCAATGGAAAATCTTCTGTTTTATATAAAAAATTAGTTGACCAGGACAAAAAAGCGCTTCAGGTAGCTGCTTTCAACCAGGGGCTTGAAGATTACAGTATTTTTGCGTTCTTCGCCATTCCTATGGGACAGACTACAAAGCAGGCTTTACAGGCTGACATTGATGCTGAGATCAAAAAACTTCAGACGACTTTAATTTCTGAAGAAGATTATCAAAAACTTCAGAACCAGTACGAAAACCAGTTTGTAAATGCCAACTCAAGCATTCAGGGAATTGCTGCTTCACTGGCAACCAACCATGTATTGATGGGGGATACGAATTTGATCAACAAAGAAATCGACATTTACAGATCTATCACCAGACAGGATCTTCAGAATGCAGCTAAAAAGTATCTTAATTCCAACCAAAGAATAGTCATCAATTACGTACCTGAGAAAAAGTAATCATTTCAACTTCTTAGGTGATAATATGATTATTAAAAATTAAATTTTTACAAATGAAAAAGCAATTAACATATATAGCTGCAGCATTTTTCTTTACAGGAATGGTTTCAGCACAAAAAATAGATCTTAATGCAATGCCAAAACCAGGACCTACTCCTGTAATTAACATTGCGAAGCCAAAAACTTTCCAGCTAAGCAACGGTCTTACAGTAATGGTGGTTGAGAACAACAAATTACCAAGAGTAAGCGCAAGCCTTTCTATGGACAGACCTCCGTACAACGAAGGAGCAGTAACCGGAGTAAGCGAAATTATGGCTGAACAGTTCGAAAACGGAACAACCAACATCAGCAAAGATGATTTCAACAAAAAAGTAGACTACCTTGGAGCGAACCTTAATTTCTCTTCAGGAGGTGCTTCTGCCAATTCACTTTCAAAATATTTCCCTGAAGTATTAGGACTGATGGCTGATGCCATTATTAATCCTAAATTCTCTGCTGAAGAAATTCAAAACTCTAAAGAAAGAGCTATCGAGGGATTAAAGTCTGAAGAAAAAAATGCATCTTCTATTGCTTCAAAAGTTTCCAACGCTTTGATGTATGGAAAAAACACATCAAGAGGTGAATTTGAAACGGTTGAGTCTATCAATAAAATCCAGCTTGCTGACGTTCAGAACACTTATAAAAAATACTACGCTCCGGACAATGCTTACTTAGTAATTGTAGGAGACGTGAAGTTTGACCAGGTAAAACCTTTGATTGAAAAAGCTTTCAGTAGCTGGAAAAAAGCGAACACACCTATTGCACAGTTAGAACCTGCTTCTAATGTTGCGAAAACGGAGATCAACGTAGTAGATGTTCCTTCTGCAGTACAGTCTGTTGTTTCTTTAAACAACCTGAACACTTTGAAAATGAAAGATGCGAACTACTTCCCTGCAACAATCGCCAACTATATTCTCGGCGGCGGTGGTGAAGCCAGACTTTTCATGAATCTTCGTGAGAAAAACGGATTTACCTATGGGGCTTATTCAAGTATGGTTGCCAGCAAGTACTCTCCACAATTCTCTGCAAGTGCAAGCGTAAGAAATGAGGTTACAGACAAAGCTGTTAAAGAATTCATGAATGAACTTAATGCTATTTCTACTGTAAAACCTGAGGAATTAGCCAATGCTAAAGCTAAACTGAAAGGATCTTTCATCATGTCTTTGGAGCAGCCGGCTACCATTGCAAGATTTGCTTTAAACCAAAAAGTTCAGGATTTACCTGCTGATTTCTATACCAATTACTTAAAATCTATTGATAAAGTAACGGCTGCAGATGTTTCCAATGCTGTAAAAGCTACCATACTACCTAACCAAAGCAGAATTTTCATCGCTGGTAAAGCATCTGATATTTCTGAAGGATTGGAAAAACTGGGCTATCCTGTAAAATATTTCGATAAGGAAGCTAACCCTGTTGCGAAACCAACTGTACAAAAAGTGGATGCCAATGTAACGGTTGCCTCTGTTGTTGACAAGTATATCAATGCTATCGGAGGAAAGGCTAATCTGGCAAAGATCACTTCTTATACAACCAATGCTTCCATGTCTATGCAGGGACAAAACATCGATTTTAAAATCGTTAAAGCACAAGGCGGAAAGGAGCTTACCACTGTAACAGCAATGGGACAGGTTGTTCAGAAGCAGGTTTTCGATGGAAAAACCGGTTATTCTATGCAAATGGGACAAAGAGTGGATATCACACCGGAAGAAATTGCTGAAAAACAAAAAAATTCTGAAATTTTCGAAGAATTAGGATTTACAAAATCTGCTGATTATAAATTAGGCGGAATTGAAAAAATCGGAGGTGAAGATTCTTACGCCATTAAAGGTGGAAATACTACGTATTACTACAGCGTTGCAACAGGATTAAAAACCGGAGAAACTAAAAAGGTAAAAGCTAAAGGTCAAGAAATGACAATTCCGACAACATTCTCTAATTATAAAGATGTTGAAGGTGTAAAAATGCCTTTTACCATCTCTGTAAGCCAGATGGGAATGGACATGACCATGACTGTAAAGTCTTATGAGATCAATAAGGCTACAGATGCTGATTTTAAATAACAACATCCTATTTTTATAGAAAAAACGGCAACAATTGTTGCCGTTTTTATTTTTATCAACATTTGGCGACATCTTTTTTTGTCATTCAGTAAAAAAAGATTAAATTTGCCCATTCAAAAAGATATCAGAATTAATGGATACTATATTTACACTATTGATGGTTCTTGTTATGGTTGCCAGTGTTTTATTGGTAATTATCGTTATGGCACAAAATCCAAAAGGAGGAGGCCTTTCCAGTACATTCGGAGGTGCATCATCTGCACAGTTCGGGGTACAAAGAACCAATGATTTCATGGAAAAAGCAACATGGACTCTAGGCGGAACTATCATTGTTCTTATCCTTTTAAGCGTTGTTATTACAGGTAAGCCGTCTCAGGCACTTCCTGCACAACAGCAGCCAGCTAAGAAAGAAGCTCCTGCAAAACAGTCAGCTCCTGCTTCTTCTACAACAACTCCGGCACAGACTCCTGCTCCGGTAAAATAAGAAGAATATCATCTTACATATAACAAAAGCAACTCCAATTGAGTTGCTTTTTTATTTTAGCTTGATCTTTTCAATCTGATGCCGGAGCTTTAATCCTGCTTTCAAAAAAGAATACTGTAAAGGCTTCGATTCCTTATAATACTTATCAATAAAGATCTGCATCGCTCCGTAAAATCTGTTGAGATATAATTCATCTTTGATTGTACTTTCTCCTTTATGATGAAGAATAGAAACTTTTCCATAATAGAAGTTCTTATATCCGTTTCTTAGAAAGGTATAGCAGAGATCGATATCTTCTCCGTACATAAAATAAGCCTCATCCAATCCTCCTATTTTCTCATAAACGTCTTTTTTAGCCAATAGAAATGCTCCGGTGAGAACTTCCACTTCTGCAACCGCATTTTCTTCTATATCATTTCTGTAATAAGATTTCGAGTTGTTTTTTTTAAAATTGGTAAAGAGCTTTTCAAAAGAATTAAACATATCCGGAACTGAGCGCTTGCTTTCAGGAAGAAAATTCCCTTCTGCATCATGCATTCTTACGCCCAGACATCCGAATGAAGCCTGCGCATCTGCAAAATCCAGCAATTCTTTCATATAAAAGCCCTCCAATTCCGTATCAGGATTCAAAAGCAATATATATTCTCCTTTCGCAGTTTGTACAGCCTGATTATTGGCTTTTGAAAACCCGCCATTGGTTTCAGATGATATAAAATGTACTTCGGGAAACTCAGGAATAAGATCTCCCCAGGAACTATCTGTTGAAGCATTATCAATCATCATTACTTCATACTCTATATCCTGTATATACTTCCTTAGGGACAGGAGGCAGCTTCTTAGCAATTGGGTGACGTTGTAATTAACTATAATAACGGACAGCTTCATATTAATCCTTTTCGTTGTATGGCAGCCTGTTGATAATAGATCTTCCTAAAGAAATCTCATCAGCATATTCCAGTTCATCTCCTACAGAAATTCCTCTTGCAATACTGGAGAAATTCACATTGAAGTTTTTAAATTTCTTGTAAATATAATAAGCTGTAGTGTCTCCTTCCATCGTAGCACTCAAAGCAAAAATAAATTCCTTTACCTTTCCGTCATTCAGTTTCTTTTCAATACTTGGAATATTCAGCTGGCCAGGCCCTACTCCTTCCATCGGAGAAATTTTACCGCCAAGAATCAGATATTTCCCTGTATACTTTCCTGTATTTTCTATGGCAATTACATCCCGTACATCTTCAACGATACAGATCAGTTCTCCATTTCTCTTTTCATTGCTGCATATTTCACAAATGTCAAAATCCGAGAAATTGTGACATTCTTTACAATATTTTATTTCATTAACAAGATTGATCAGGGAGTTTCCAAGGCTTACGGCTCTGGAATTGGGCTGCTTTAACAAATGTAATGCTAATCTCAAAGCCGTTTTCCTGCCAATTCCTGGCAGCCCGGAAATCTCGTCCACTGCCTTTGCCAATACTTTACTAGGGTAATCCATAGGTACAAAAATAAGGATTAAAGTTGATAATTGATAGTGAATAGTGAATCGTCAATTCCCTTCGTTTGTGAATTTGTATAAAGTGATTATTGACTATTGACTTTGCGCAGCAAAAATTGACAATTGACCATGAGATTAATGTCCCATGATGATATTTTATATTTCTCCCATACCTGAGAACACTAAAAAAACCTTTATATTTGCGGCTTAAATTAAATATGAAAAAAATTAACTAACATGGTACTTAACAATCTAAATTATCCTCTGGATTTCAAATTCAAAATCACTACTTTAGCAAGTGACTTTAACATTACTGACAAAAATGGAAATTATGTGGCATATGTTCGTCAGAAAATGTTCAAGTTGAAAGAAGACGTTATTGTTTTTAATGATGAAAGCAAGTCTAAGGAACTTTTCAGAATCAGAGCCAATCAATGGATTGATTTCAACGCTTCATATTCTTTAAATGATCTTATTGACAATAAAAACTTTGGCAGATTAGCCAGAAAAGGAATGCGTTCTATCTGGAAAGCAAGTTATGATATTCTGGATGCACATGATCAGCCTAAGTTTAAAATTCAGGAAGACAGTGCGTGGGTAAGATTCTGGGACAGCTTTGTAGGAGAACTTCCTATCATCGGGATGTTTACAGGATATTTCCTTAATCCATCATATACGGTAACAGGGATAGACGGAAAGGCTTATTTTAAGCTTAAAAAAATGCCTTCATTCTTCGGAAGAAGATTCCAGCTGGACAGACTGATTGACATTGATGACGAGGAAGAAAGCCTGGTTATCCTTTCTTTATTAATGATGACACTTCTTGAAAGAGCAAGAGGATAAACAAATAACAAAACCACAAACACATGAAATATGTAATCATTGTATTTTCCGCATTTCTGTTGGCAGCCTGTAAAAAGGAAAAAGAGACTGTTTCAGACTCCACTACTGCTGATTCTTTGCATGTTGCCAAAGATTCAACTGCAAGAGCTTCTTCTTCAGGAAATATTCTGGTGGGGACGATTCCGTTTCCAAAAGAAATCAAAGAATGTTCCTGCTATTTTGCAGCCAATAAATCTGATTTTGAAAATGAAAGATATATTTACGCAGATGATGCCGGAAAAACTGCATATATGATGCTGGATGGCAAAAGACTAGCGATGAATCTCATTTCATCAAGTGACATGGAAGTAGATGAACTGCTGACCAAGGAAATAGAAAATGATGATTATAAAATTTCTGTAAAAGGTAAAAAAATAAAGGGCGAAGAGGCTTTACTGTTTGAAGGAACTCTCACTATAGAGAAACCAGACGGAACTACATTTACCACTCCGATCTATGGAGAGTGTGGTTGTTAATACAAGCAAAATCCTACAAAAATGCTTCTGTATCTCACGGAAGCATTTTTTTATTCGTAAATTTGAGAAAAATAAATTTCAATGGAATTATCTAATATAGAACCGCAGATTATATGGAAAAATTTCTCCAGATTAAATGCTGTTCCAAGACCTTCAAAAAAGGAGGAAAAAGTAATAGCTTTTATCAAAGGATTTGGTGAAAATTTAGGACTGGAAACTACGGTAGATGAAGTAGGAAACGTTATTATTAAGAAGCCGGCCACGGCAGGAATGGAAAACCGTAAATCTATTGTGCTTCAATCGCACCTTGATATGGTTTGCCAGAAAAACAATGATGTGAATTTCGATTTTGAAACCGAAGGAATCAAAATGGAAATTGACGGTGACTGGGTAAAGGCAAAAGGAACTACTTTAGGAGCTGATAATGGTTTAGGAGTAGCAACCATCATGTCTATCCTTGAAAGTTCAGATATTCCACACCCTGCATTGGAAGCTCTTTTCACGATTGATGAGGAGACAGGAATGACAGGTGCTTTAGGATTAAAACCAGGACAATTGACAGGACAAATTCTATTGAATCTTGATACTGAAGAAGATGATGAAATTGATATCGGCTGTGCAGGAGGTGTAGACGTGACAATCACTCAAACCTATACTGCAGAAGCTTCAAAAGGACAAATTGTAAGACTTGAAGTAAAAGGGCTACAGGGTGGACACTCCGGAATGGATATCCATAAAGGCTTCGGAAATGCCAATATCATTTTGGGAAGACTTCTTTATACAGGATTGGAAAACCAGAATATTGAATTGATCTCTATCGACAGCGGAGGGTTGAGAAATGCTATCCCAAGAGAAGGAGTTGCTGTAATTTCTGTGAGAAATGCCCAGGAATTTATTGAAAATGTAACGGTTCTTAAAAAAGAGATCTTAGAAGAATTTGCTACTGTAGAACCGGGAATCCAGATCAATATTGAAAACTCTACTTCTTCCGACAAAGCTATTTCAGAGACAGATTCTAAAAAAGTGATCCTCACTTTAAAGGCTCTTCACAACGGAGTTTACAGAATGAGTCCTGATGTGGCTGATCTTGTAGAAGCGTCCAACAACGTAGCAAGAGTAGAACTGAAAGGCGGAGAACTCAAGATTTTAAACCTTACAAGGTCTTCTGTAGATTCTTCCAAATATTCAGTGGCAGAACAATTGAAATCGGTAGCAGAGCTGGCTGGAATGAATGTTGAATTCAGCGGTTCATACCCAGGATGGAAACCCAAACCAGGTTCAGAGATTGTACAATTGATGGAGAAACTTTATACAGACAAGTTCAATGAAAAACCTCATGTGGTAGCTTGTCATGCAGGTCTTGAATGTGGAATCATCGGTGCCAACTATCCAGAAATGGAAATGGTAAGCTTTGGACCAACCATCAGAGGAGCGCATTCACCTGATGAGAGAGCCAACATCCCTTCAGCACAAAAATTCTGGAGCTTCCTGAAAGATATTTTAGCGAATATTCCTCAGAAATAGAATAGTAAAATGAGTATATTGAATATCCAAAGTCTTATGATTTTGGATATTTTTAGTTTTAATTGAAATAAAGATACTTCGACAGGCTCAGCATGACACTGCTAAAAATTATCTCTAAAAAAAACAGTTAGTATTAGAGATGTCATGCTGAGCTTGTCGAAGCATCTAAACCATAAAAAACAAATCATATACAATGAAAAGTATAACCGTATTCTGTGGCTCAAGTTTCGGCACAGATAAAATTTATGAAGAACAGACATTTCTGCTGGGACAAACTTTAGCAAAAGAAAATATACAACTGGTTTATGGTGGTTCGGAAACTGGTTTAATGGGAACAATTGCTAACGGTGCTTTAAGTGAAAAAGGTAAAGTAACAGGAGTCTTACCCCGGTTTTTACAATCCAAAGAAATTGCCCATAAAAACCTGACAGAACTTATCATTGTGGAAACCATGCACGAAAGAAAAACCAAAATGAACGAACTTTGTGATGGAGTCATCGTTCTTCCCGGTGGTTACGGAACATTGGAAGAATTCTTTGAGATGATCACATGGGCACAGCTTGGACTTCATAAAAAACCCATCGGAGTGTTGAATATTGACGGCTTTTATGATGATCTGATCAAACTGGTTCAGACCATGGTAGATAAAGGATTTTTAAAGCAGGTAAACAGAGATATGCTTTTGATCAGCAATACTATTGATGATCTTCTGGAAAAAATGAAAAATTATCAGGCTCCTACGGTTGGGAAGTGGATTTCTAAGGAAGAAATTTAAGTTTTATAGTCTTTTACATGAATAACTACAACGTTAATAAAGAAATGCTCGGAGTTGCCACAGTATTTGTAACTATATTCGTTATTGTTCCTGCTCTTTCTTCTTATTTTATGGAAGATTGTAAGACTGCGATGGAAAGAGTTAAGAAGCAAAAATGTAAAATTAGAGTCGAAAGTATTGAAGGTATAAAATCTCTTAAATTAAAGGGAACTATTCCTGAAAGCATTCAACCTTGTGAATGTTATGACAACGGCCAATGGTGGGTTTCCTATAAAGATGAAATAGAACAGGGAGATTACTTTATAAAGAATGAAGATGAAAGTTACTTAGAAATCATTAAAGAAGACACTCTAATCAGACACGAATATATATGTTCTCAGAAATAAATATAAAACAAAACCCGTCCGGAAAATCCGGGCGGGTTTTTTATTAAGATTAAAAAATATTTTCTAAGGATAAGGAGCAATTTCCACTTCGAGCCCTTCCATGGCATCGGCAATATGCAGCTGGCAGCCCAGTCTGCTGTTGTCTTTCACATGGAAAGCTTCAGCCAGCATGGCATCTTCTTCATCTCCCATTGGTTCCAGACCGGGATCGTTAATTACATATACCTGGCATGAAGCACACATCGCCATTCCTCCGCATACCCCAATAGTACCTTCTTCTGCCAATTCATACGAACGGATAATCTCCATTAAGTTCATGGACATATCCGTAGGCGCTACAACTTCGTGGGTTACCCCTTCTCTGTCGGTGATTTTAATATTAATGTCTGACATAATTCTGCAAAATTAGTCAATTTTTTTCACAACTGCCTTCTCTGCTTCTTTACGGCTTCCGTCAAATCCGTCTACTCCACTTACTGTTGTATATTTTAACACGAATTTTTTACCCGGATTGAGTCTGTTATACACACTCTGACACATTAAAGTAGCTTCGTGGAAACCACAAAGGATCAACTTCAGTTTTCCTGGATAAGTATTGATATCCCCGATAGCATAAATACCATCGATGTTGGTCTGATAATCCAAAGCGTTATTTACAACGATTGCATTTTTCTCGATATTTAATCCCCAGTTTCCGATCTCACCCAATTTTGGTGTCAATCCGAATAAAGGAATGAAATAATCTGTTTCAATATCGTAAGCTTCCTGCCCTTCTACTTCTACAGTGATCGCTTCTACTTTTCCGTCCCCTTTAATACCGGTAACTTCCGCAGGCGTAATTAATTTGATTTTCCCCTGATTTTTCAGATCCTGAACTTTCTCTACAGAATCCAAAGCTCCTCTGAACTCGTTTCTTCTGTGGATCAAAGTTACTTCACTGGCAACATTAGAAAGGAAAATACTCCAGTCCAGTGCCGAGTCTCCACCACCAGCAATAACAACCTTTTTATTTCTGAAGTGTTCAGGTTCTTTAACGAAATATTCAAGACCTTTTTCTTCGTAATCTGCAATATTTTCAAAAGTAGGTTTTCTCGGTTCAAAAGTACCTAAACCACCTGCAATCGCAATCGCTTTACATCTGTGAACAGTTCCTTTATTCGTGATCACTTCAAACCACTCATCATCTACTTTAGTGTAAGAAACAGCTGTTTCACCCAAGGTAAATCCAGGCTGAAACTGCTTGATCTGCTCCATCAGATTATCTACCAATTCTCCGGCATTTACTGAAGGATAACCAGGGATATCGAAAATAGGTTTTTTAGGATAAAGTTCAGCCAATTGCCCTCCCGGCTGAGGAAGCGCATCAATAATATGGCACTTCATTTTTAATAAACCAGCTTCAAAAACTGCAAAAAGTCCTGTAGGTCCCGCACCTATGATCAATATATCAGTGGTTATCATAATCTTTAAGATAATTTAATTAGACATGTAACTGCAAATTTACTAATTTTAATGCGAAGCATATTTAATTGATTCTAAATAAAAACCTGAGATTTGTCAAATATCTATCATTTAAGATTTTAAATTTGGCAGTGTTTTTGTAAATGTCTTGTTATGAATAAAATTTTGAACCTTTTTGCTGTATTTATATTCTTTTTAGGCTCGGCTCAGATTGATAATATCGCAGACGGCGAATCTATTACTCTTAGAATTCACTACGGTTTCCTTAATGCAGGAACTGCCAACCTTACTACAAAGCAAACTACCTACAAAGGGGTTCCTCATCTCTATGTAAAAGGAACAGGACAGACAACAGGTGCTGTAAAAGCATTCTTCAAAGTAGAAGATTTATATGAAAGTTTTATCAATACAGAAACGGGATTACCAAGTTTCTATGTAAGAAATGTACGTGAGGGAAGCTATCGCCAGCATTTTGAAACCGTTTTTAATCACGATAATAATACGTTGATTTTAACAGATAAAAAGACACCGGCCAATGGTTCTAAGGTTTTAAAATCCGTAAAAGGTGTTCAGGATATGCTTTCCTGCTTTTATTATTTAAGAAGTAAAAACCCGGATGAACTGAAAATAGGAACGATCATTAATATGAATGTATGGATTGATGACGAAATGTTTCCTTTCCAGTTAAAAGTAACCGGAACAGAAAATTTAAAGACAAAATTCGGTACTATTAACTGTTTGAAGATTATTCCTTCTGTAAAAAGCGGAAGAGTATTTAAAGAAAAAGAAGGCGTTACCATGTGGGTTTCCAATGATGCTAACCATGTTCCAATGCTATTGAAAGCAGAGCTTGCAGTAGGCTCACTGAAAGCCAGCATTGATGATTACAAGAATGTAAAATATCCTTTAAAGTTTATAAAATAATACCACGTAAAAATAAAAATGCCTGCGATCATGCAGGTATTTTTGTGTGCCAATGATGGTATTTTACTCTTTTTGCTGTTCTTGGATGAGCTTAAGTCCGAAATTTCTTACCACTTCAATAATCGCAACAATCTCCACCCCTTTCTCTGTAAGTGAATATTCCGTTCTTGGCGGTACTTGAGCGAAAACTTTCCTGAGGATATATCCATCTTCTTCCAATTCTCTGAGTTGTGTTGTAAGCATCTTGTCTGAAATATGAGGAATGTCCTTTTTCAGCTCGCTGTATCTTAAAACTTTTGTTTTAAGTCTCCAAAGAATGGGTGCTTTCCAGGTTCCCCCTACCTGCTCAATAACTAACTGAACAGGATTATAATAAATTTTTCCTTTATAGATAAAATCCGGCATTATCGAAAACTGATGAATTGATCATTACTTTCCTAAAAGTAAGTATCATACTTATTCGTTAAGTACTTTACAAATATAAATATTATATACAATTTTGCAAGGTAAAACTTAGAATACAAAATGATCAAAAAATGACAAAAGAAGTAAACAAATATGTGCATTTTCATAATGCTCAGTACAAAGGGAAAATTTTAATGGTAGCAAGCTCACCGGCTGTAAGCGAACAAACGGGCTGGCCTATTGGTTTTTGGGCCTCCGAGCTTACTCATCCTCTTTATGTATTTCAGGAAGCAGGATATGAAACCGAAATTGTATCTACAGAAGGAGGAGATCTGAAAATGGACAATTATTCAGATCCTACAGATACGAGCGGATATTCCGCCGGGGATATTATCAGTCTGGGATATATGCAGAAAGAAGATTTTAACAGTCTTCTCAAAAATACAAAAAGTATTAAAGAAGTAAACCATGAAGAATATGATGCTATTTTTCTGGTAGGCGGACAGGGACCAATGTATACGTTTAGAGGCAACAAAGATCTGCAGCATCTTTTTGTAAGCTTTTATGAAAAAGGAAAACCCAGTGCAGCAGTATGCCATTCCACAACATTATTGCTCGAAGCAAAAACCAGCAATAATGATCTGATTGTAAAAAATAAAATATGGACCGGATTTGCTGATGCAGAGGAAGATTTTGCAGATCAGGCAGCAGGGGTAAAAATTCAGCCTTACAGAATAGAAGCTGAAGCGAGAAAAATTCCTGATACCACTTTTAAAGTAGCAGCACCATTCAGTTCATATGCTATACAGGATGGTAATCTTATTACAGGACAGCAGCAGAATTCGGGTGCCGCAGCTGCTGAATTGGTTATATCATTTTTACATCAATAATACATTAAATATACCTTATGACAATTACAATTATCGGAAGTGGAAATGTCGGCGGAGCATTGGCTCAACAATGGATCAGAAAAGGATATAACGTTTTAATCGGATCACAATTTCCGCTGAGTGAAAAAAATATTAAACTGGCTACCCAGATAGGAGAAGACCGTTTCACAACAGTTGCAAATGCAGTAAAGCAGAGCGAGGTAATTCTGATAGCAACCCCACCTGAGGTGATAGGAGAAATTGCAGGAAGCTGGGGAGATGTTTCCGGGAAAATCATCATAGATGCTACCAATTCTATTGGAAAAAAACCTGATCCTTATCCTACAGTCTACCATTATTTGTCTGACACCTGTAATGCTGAAGTGGTGAAAGCTTTCAATACTACAGGATATGAAAATATACTCGATCCTTTTTATAATGGCGAGCCTATCGATATGCTGATGGCCGGAGACAGTGAAAAAGCAAAAAAAACAGCAGAAGAACTTGCTTTAGCCTGTGGATTTGGAAAGTGTTACGATTTTGGAAAAGGTGATAAAGTGGAGTTACTTGAAAAGTTCGCGCTGTCCTGGATTAATCTTGCCATTATTCAGGGAATGGGAAGAGATATTGCTTTCCGTATTGTAAAAAGGTAATTTTTAGCTTTTTACAGTATTTTTATAATTTATAATGTAACAGATACCTATTGCTTATTGTCTTTATAATAGAGGCAGGTAAAGAACTGCGACATGTCCATACTTCGATTCAACAGCAGTTGATCCTAAGTATGGGTATAAGAAACAGACACGTGTAAATTTTTCAATAAGATCAGTTTTTAATTACGTTTTGTTTCTTAGGTCAGTAATTAAAAACAAAAACCTCCGGAGTTCCGGAGGTTTGATTTTTTATAGTGTTTTGAACTGTTCAAGTGTTCTGATGTCGTTTTCGAAGAACATTCTGATGTCACTCATCTGGTAAAGAAGCATCGTAATTCTTTCAATACCCATTCCGAATGCATATCCTGAATATTTCTCAGCATCGATATTCACATTTTTCAGTACGGCAGGGTCTACCATTCCGCATCCCATAATCTCCAGCCATCCTGTCCCTTTTGTAATTCTGTAATCTGTTTCAGAGTTTAATCCCCAATACACATCAATTTCAGCACTAGGTTCTGTGAACGGGAAGAAAGAAGGTCTCATTCTGATTTTAGATTTTCCAAAAAGCTCAGTGGTAAAGAACTGAATCGTTTGCTTTAGATCAGCAAAGCTTACATTTTCGTCAATATATAATCCTTCAATCTGATGGAAAATACAGTGAGAACGTGAAGAAATTGCTTCATTTCTGAACACTCTTCCCGGAGATAAAATTCTGATCGGCGGCTGATTTTCTTCCATATAACGCGTTTGTACTGAAGAAGTATGCGTTCTCAAAAGAATATCCGGATTCTGCTCAATAAAGAAAGTATCCTGCATATCTCTTGCCGGGTGATATTCCGGAAGGTTAAGCGCTGTAAAGTTATGCCAGTCATCTTCAATCTCAGGTCCGTCTGCTACAGCAAAGCCAATCGATTTGAAGATTTCAATAATTCTGTTTTTAACGAGATTGATCGGATGTCTGGAACCCAATTCCAATGGAAAAGCGGGTCTTGTAAGATCTTCCTTTTCAACCACAACAGAAGATGCTGAAGCATTTTTCAAATCCTCCAGTTTTACGGCAACTGCCTGCTTCAAAGTATTGATCTTCTGTCCGAATTCTTTCTTTTGGTCGTTAGGAACTTCTTTAAATTTTTCAAAAAAATCATTAAGAACTCCTTTTTTACCATTGTACTTGATTCGGAAGTTTTCGATATCTTCCTTAGAGGTAGCATTGAAGCCATTTACTTCGACCAGTAATTCTTCTATCTTTTCTATCATTATTTTACCCTTTCAAAATGTTTTGCAAAAATACGATTTTAAGTTGAATAATAAGTCCGTCAAAAAAAAATCTGCCTCTTTTTCGGAGGCAGACTTCAATCACTTATTTCACTTAAATAAAAAAATTATTTCTTTTCTAAAGCTTTAACGCTGATCTGAAGAGTTACCTCATCTTTGATCACACCGTTTGCAGCAGGAGCCTGGAACTTCACCCCAAACTCTTCTCTCTTGATATCTTTCGGTTCAGTAGCTACACTCACCTCTCCATTTTTCACAGAAACATTAGCCTTAAACTGAACAGGTTTTGTAATTCCTTTAATGGTTAAATTACCATCCAAAATAGTATTATAATCACCTTCTGTAGCCGGAGTAACTTTTGTAATCTCATAAGAAGCTGTCGGGAATTTTTCAACTTCGAAGAAATCGCCGCTCTTCAGGTGGCCATTTAATTTTCCTAAATCCTCCGGGCTGTCTTTCAAGTCCACAGAAGTTAAAGAGTTCATATCAGCAACGAATTTTCCGCTTTCCAGTTTTCCGTCTTTCACCGTTACATCTCCACTTTCAAACTTTATGGTTCCAAAATGGCTCGTATTTTCAGATTTAAATACTTTATATCCCTTCCATTCAACCTTACTGTTTAGCGTATCCAAAGTGAACTGGCTACCTTCTTTGGTAGTTGTCACTTCATTACTCTCACTGGTAAGTGGTTTGTCTTTTTTACAAGAAACCATTACAGCAGCAAAAAATAATGCAGGAATAGCTAACGAAAACAGTTTTTTTCTCATTTTTGATTTATTTTTATTAGTTCCGCTAATATAATAAAAAAAATTATGTTTTCATAAAAACCTTACATTTGTAATATGCTATTAGAAATAAACAATTTATTTTTCTCTCACAACAAAGAAAATCCCCTGTTTCAGAACCTTAATCTAAGGTTTGAAGAAAACAGAATTATAGCTCTTGCCGGTGAAAGCGGGTGTGGAAAATCCACTCTTCTCAACCTTATTTATGGTCTTTTGGATTGGGAAAGCGGAGAGATTATTTTTAACGGAACAAAGCTTTTGGGACCGAAAGGAAATCTTGTTCCCGGAGAGCCTGAAATGAAGTTCGTAGCACAGAATTTTGACCTGATGCCTTATGCTACAGTGGCTGAAAACGTAGGAAAATTTATTTCAAATATCAATTTAAAACAAAAAAAAGAAACCGTAGCAGAACTTCTTGAGGTAGTGGGTCTTCAGGACTTTGCCAACGTACTTCCAAAATATCTAAGCGGCGGACAGCAGCAGAGAGTGGCTATTGCCAGAGCATTATCCGTACTTCCCAAGCTTCTTATTTTAGATGAACCATTCAGTAATCTGGATTTCCCAAGAAAAATTGAACTCAGAGAAAGACTTTTCAGATATGTAAAACAAAATGGCGTTTCTCTCATTATTTCCACTCATGAGCTTCAGGATATTATGCCATGGCTGGACCAGATTGTTATTCTGCAGGCAGGAAGACTGATTCAAAATGACAGTCCGGAAGAAACCTACAGAAATCCTTACAATTCTTATGTTGCTAAATTATTCGGGGAAGTGAATATTTTCAGTAAAACAGAAGCTGAAGATTTCCAGCTTTCCAAACTTTCTTATTATCCCAAGGAAATCAAAATCACAGAAACCGGTCTTGAAGCCGAAGTCCTTGAAAGCCGTTTTGCAGGAAATCATTATTGGAATAAATTAAGGGCAAAAGGAAAGGAACTTGTTATTTATACGGATGAAAAAATATCGGGAATGATCTCTGTTTCATTTATTCAGTCAAAAGGCTAATCACCCATAACTCATACATTCACTTGCACTTAACAATAAAAAAAATACAAACATAAGAAGCTGTTGTCAAACTTTTTCTTACATTTGTACTTCTAAAGTATAAGGAAATTTTTGGTTAATTCTCTTTCTGCCTTCCAGACGGACATTAGCAATCTTGCAATTAAGTCTGTTGAAAGATTACACTGTCCAATTTTTTCCTTTTCTTTTTTTAGGACATAGAAAAACAACGTTTTCTTATGCTTTCTTTACAAATTCTGACTTAAGAGCCATAGCCCCGAAACCATCAATTTTGCAGTCAATATTGTGATCACTTCCCGGTCTCAGGCGGATATTTTTCACTTTCGTCCCCGCTTTCACCGGTTTTGGCGCTCCTTTTACAGGAAGGTCCTTTACTACCACTACAGAATCGCCATCCTGAAGTTCATTTCCGTTGGAGTCCAATATTTTCCCTTCATTGGCTGCTTCAGCAGCTGCTTCTGCCGGATCCCATTCGTAGAAACACTGGGAACACACCATCATATTATCGCTCGGATAGGTAAACTCAGAGCTGCATTTTGGACAAAGTACTGTATCACTCATATTTTTATTTTTTGCAAAGGTAGAGCTTTTTAGACGTTGAAGTCAAGAGATAAAGTTCAGTATAATAGATAATAAGCGTATGTTAATTTTACACACACTGGTGAATTAATACAAATTAAATAAACTTGCTGCAAAGAAAATAAAGGATACTAATGAACAGTGCAGATTTTGTTAGCAAATATTTTTCATTAAGCAAAAAACATAGCTTTATTCGTTTTAGAGTGAAAGGCTATTGTCAGCAAATAAAAAATATAAATATTCGGAAAATCTTTACAAATTCAGCACTACAATTTATTTCTACCATTTAAAAAATTAAAAAACAGGCTGATCCTTCATTAATACTATCAGATCACCCTACTCCTGTACACTAAAATCCTTCAATTTCCAAACTCAGCAACTCAATCCTCAACTCTCAATTAAAAGTCGTATTTTTGCAGATTCAAACAGCGAAGCAAATTTATGGAACTTATTCACAGAAACTTGGCAATCGGAATTCACGATGCCTTACAGGAGACATTTTTTGAAAAAAACAAATATGCCGATAAAGTTATCGAAAGACTTTTGAAAGCAAACAGAAAATGGGGAAGCCAGGACAGAGCCGTTGTTTCTGAAATTTTTTACAATATTATCCGTTGGAAAAAACGCCTTGAATACTACATGGGTGAAGGCGTGAAACCTAATAATATCTACAAACTGATTATTGCGTATTTACTCTGGAGTAAAACTAATTATAAAAAATTTGAAGAATTTGACGGAATCAAAATCGCCGATATTCTTACTAAACTTAAAAAGAACACTGTTCCTACAAAAGCAATAGAACACTCTATTCCTGAATGGCTGGCTGAAACACTTGAAAAAGAACTGGGTGCCAGCTGGGAAAAAGAAATGGCTGCTTTAAATGAGCAGGCTCCTACCGTATTAAGAGCAAACTCTTTAAGAACTACAACCAAAGAACTTATTTCCGATCTTTCAGACGAGGGTGTTGTTTCTTTTCCTATTAAAAATTATCCTGATGCTGTTCAGCTGGAAGAAAAGAAAAACGTTTTCCTTACTACAGCTTTCAAAGAAGGATTATTTGAAGTTCAGGATGCTTCTTCTCAGAAAATCGGGTATTTCCTTGATGTAAAAGAAGGACAAAGAGTAGTAGATGCATGTGCTGGTGCTGGTGGAAAAACACTTCACCTGGCAGCATTAATGAAAAACAAAGGGCAGATTGTAGCGTTGGACATCTTCGAATGGAAGCTTGCCGAACTGAAGCGTCGTGCCAAAAGAGCCGGAGCCCACAATATTGAAACCCGTATGATTTCTGACAACAAAGTGATCAAGCGTCTTCATGAAAAAGCTGACAGACTTCTGATTGATGCACCGTGTTCAGGTCTTGGAGTTTTGAAAAGAAATCCGGATAGTAAGTGGAAAATTGATCAGGATTTTATTGACAGAATTAAAAAGGAGCAGCAGCAGATCCTTCAGGACTATTCTAAAATGCTTAAAAAAGGAGGAAAAATGGTATACGCTACCTGTTCCATCCTTCCATCTGAAAACAATCTTCAGGTAGAAGAATTTGTCAAAAACAATCCTGGATTCAAAATGATTAAAGATGAAAAAGTAATGCCTAGCGAAGGCTATGACGGATTCTATATGGCTTTGATTGAGAGAGTTTCTTAATCCAAATCCAACAAACAATACATTAAACTACTCTATTTCCAGAGTAGTTTTTTTGTTTCAGAAACTTTCTGAAAAAATTGTAACAATTTTTGTAACATTTCACACCTATTGTCTACTAACTGTATAGATTAAAACCGGTTTGACGCTGTAAGAAGTTTAGAATACCTTTGCAGCAAACTCATTTATTTATGCATACAAGAATCGTTTTCAATTTTGTGGCTGTTTTTTTATACTGTCTGTTTTCTGCACAGACCTATGAAATTCATTATACCAGCTCTTATAACGGAAAAGCAATAACAGATCAGCCTTCTACCATCGTTTGGGTTAATGAGAAAGAAAACTTCATTCTCAACAGCACAATCAAAGAACAAAAAAGCAGCTATCCTTATGAGATAACAAAAGTAGAAAAGTCTTCCAACACTATTGTATCTTACGCATTTTTAAAACCGGGATCAATTATTTCATCATCAGACACTGAATCTGTAGGAAAACAGAATTTTGAACTGACCAATGAAACCAAAAAAATATTGGGCTACCAATGTAAAAAAGCAGTGACAAAAGTCAATTCAAATACCATTGAAGTCTGGTACACCAATGATTTAAAACTGAAAGGCGGACCTTCTGTTTTGGGACAAAATTTAGGATTGGTTCTGGAAGTGGAGAGAAATAAAAATTCTTTAATTACAGCCAGTTCAATCAAGAAGATCAAGACTACCGGAATTGAAAATATTATCAAAGGAAATATACAGACAACAGATCAGCTCGGATATAAAGACCTTCTCTGGAAAAGCAGGTTTACCACACTGAATGTTTTTGAAAATGAAACCATCAATTTTTCTGATGCTTCAAAATCTGACGACAAGATTAAAAGATATGCCAACGGAACCATCATTCTGAAAAAAATAAAATTTCCTGAGATTACAGAAGGTGAAAATATTTTCGTAGAGCTGAAACAGCAATCCAACGGAGATGCCTATGACAGAACCGGAACCGTATTTTTCATTCCGCAGGATAAAGAAAAGTCTTTTTTTGATGGATTGGAAAAAGGAGTAAAAGCGCTTCCTGTCTACGAAAATGGAAACGGAAAGCAATATTACGGAGTTACCGCTACTGACAACTACAGCCCTGCTATGGAAATGATGCGTTTCTTCACCGCTTTTGGTATTCAGAAGTTCAATCATATTCAGCTTAAGGGCAAAGATTGGCAGACCATCAGCCCTTACCGGCAGGATATTACTGAATTAAAGCCTGCTATATCCGGAAAAGAACTGTGGATAGGAACTTTTATCGGAAATTATGATAAAGGAGGACACAGAGTAAGTCTTGATATTACGATACATAAAAGCGATCAAACTGTTAATAAAAATAATACAGCCATCCCTATATTCAACACCTTAAACATTATGGAAATGGCCGGACAGGACTATTCTACCATGTTCAATAAGGACAAAGGCCTTCTTGTGGATTTCACTTTGGATAAAGATCTGAAAAATGCTCAGCTAAGATATACCACAACAGGACACGGCGGTTGGGAAAATGGTGATGAATTTGTTCCTAAAGCGAATTCTATATTCGTGGATGGAAACGCTGTATTTTCTTTTGTACCTTGGAGAACAGATTGTGGTTCGTACCGATTATACAATCCGGCCTCCGGAAATTTTCAGGACGGCCTTTCGTCATCAGACCTCAGCAGATCAAACTGGTGTCCGGGAACGGTTACCAATCCTGATCTCATTCCTCTGGGAGATCTGAAAGCGGGAAAACATACGATTCAGGTAAAAATTCCACAAGGCCCTACCGAAGGAACAAGCTTCAGCTCATGGAATGTTTCGGGAATATTACTGGGGGTTCAATAAAAACAAAACCTTCTTGCATGAGAATTGCAAGAAGGTAAAAACACAAATGATGAAAAAAAATTATTTCGAGCCACAAAGTAAGGGGTAAATTTCATATAATTAATTACCATATATTAATAAATATGTCATTTTTATTTCGTATAGAAGTTTTTCTATTTTCTACTCAGCGAAAAAAATTAATTAAACACTTGTCAATTTCAATAAATAGTTAAAATTTTTAACTTAAAAATATAAATTGATTAAAAAAATTCATATTCAAACATTTTTAATTGTTATTTATAAACATCACTTCTACATTTGTCCCATAAATAATAAAAATTATGTGTGGAATTGTATGTTTATTTGACGCCAAACAAAAAACCGAAGTATTAAGACCTCAGGTATTGGAGATGTCAAAAAAAATCCGTCACAGAGGACCGGATTGGAGTGGCGTTTTTCAGGACGAAAAAGTAATTTTTTCCCATGAACGACTTGCTATTGTAGATCCTACCTCCGGAAAACAGCCTTTATTTACAAAAGACGGAAAAGTAGTATTAGCTGTAAACGGCGAAATCTACAACCATAGAGAACTCAAAGAAGAATTTCCGGATTATGAATTTCAGACCCAGTCGGACTGTGAAGTGATTCTAGCCCTTTACAGAAAATACGGAAAAGATTTCGTAGAAAAACTCAACGGAATTTTTGCCTTCGCTTTATATGATACTGAAAACGATATTTATCTTATTGCGCGCGATCATATGGGAATCTGTCCGCTTTATCAGGGCTGGGACAAAAACGGAAATTATTACGTTGCTTCAGAATTAAAAGCACTTGAAGGCATCTGTAAAAAAATAGAAACATTCCTGCCTGGCCATTTTGTTTACAGCAAAGACGGCGCTGAGCTTCAGCAATGGTATGCAAGAGACTGGGACAGCTTTGATCATGTAAAAGACAATGAGACCGATATCTCAAAACTGAGAAAAGGTCTTGAAGATGCCGTTCACAGACAGCTGATGAGTGATGTTCCTTATGGAGTGCTTCTTTCAGGAGGTTTAGATTCATCTGTCATTTCTGCCATCACAGCGAAATTTGCCCGTCAGAGAATAGAAAGCGGCGATACACAGGAAGCCTGGTATCCGAGACTTCACAGTTTTGCAGTAGGATTGGTGGGTTCTCCGGATCTTGCAGCGGCTCAAAAAGCTGCAGAACACATTGGATCTGTTCACCATGAGGTTAACTTTACTGTTCAGGAAGGTCTGGATGCCGTACGTGATGTAATTTATCATCTCGAAACTTATGATGTAACCACCATAAGAGCATCCACCCCGATGTATCTTTTAGCAAGAGTCATCAAATCTATGGGAATTAAAATGGTTCTTTCAGGAGAAGGTTCTGATGAATTGTTCGGAGGTTATCTATATTTCCATAAAGCTCCTGATGCAAAAGAATTCCACGATGAAACAGTGAGAAAACTGGGCAAACTTCACCTTTATGATTGCTTAAGAGCTAACAAAGCCTTGATGAGCTGGGGAATTGAAGGAAGAGTACCATTCCTTGACAAAGAGTTTATGGATATTGCGATGACCATTAACCCTCAGGATAAAATGATCAATACGGCTGAAGGAAAAATTGAAAAATGGGTCTTAAGAAAGGCTTTTGAAGATGTTCTTCCGGATTCTATTGTATGGAGACAGAAAGAACAGTTCTCTGATGGTGTAGGATATTCATGGATCGACACTTTAAAAGAAGTAGCCGAAAAAGAAGTAACGGATGAAATGATGGCGAATGCAAGATTCAGATTCCCGCTGAACACTCCTCAGAATAAAGAAGAATACCGATACAGAACTATTTTTGAAGAACATTTTCCAAGTGAAACTGCTGCCGCCACTGTTCCGTCTGTTCCATCTGTGGCATGCTCCACACCTATTGCTTTGGAATGGGACGAAGCCTTCAAAAAAATGAACGATCCAAGCGGAAGAGCAGTGAAGGTGCATGAAACTTCGTATTAGAAAGGAAAACTGATGAATAGTCAATCCGCTGCGCTTGTGAATTTGTTGCGGGATTCGGGTTTTCGAGATTATGAGTTTAATATTCACATACGAAGCAAAAATTCACTATTGACCATTCACTTGTAAAGCAAAATTCGTTATTAACATGTATATTTTTCACATTTAAACATCTAACTCTCTCAGTTATAATTTATCAATCCTGTAGCAATACAGGATTTTTTCTTGAATTAACAATAACAATATGGCATAATTTAACTCACAATCCAAAATAATATCTAATAAATAATTATATTTGGAAAACGAAAATATCAATTATAAAAAAATGAGAAGAAACCTTACTGTTTTATTTGCCTTATTAGCCATAAGTTTTGCTTTTGGACAGGGAAAATATGGCAAATATCTGAATTCAAAGAAGCTTGCTTTGGCTTATAAGAGTGTGAAAGACCAAGATAAGGATGACTACTATCAACAATTCTACTGGCTGGTTAAAGCAGAGCAACTGAAAACTTATCCTCACCTTAAAGATATAAAGCCTGTCGTTTTATATGAATTTGTAAAATATGTAAACCCTCAGAACCCGACAAAAAAACTGGATGCAAGAGGTAAAGAGCTGAGAGCAACTGCCGAATTATCATTAAATCAATATTTTAAAAATAAAAAATTTGAAAATAATTCTGTTTTAATGTATAACCTTGAAACATATGTAGATCCTTCAAAAGGTCAGTATTATACTAAAGTAGATCCGGAAAAAATCAAGGAACTTGTACCGAAGGAATTATTTGCTTTCAACTCATTCAACAGAAATATAGGAGAAGAAAAAACATATTACCTTTGGATTGATAAGAAAAAGGATGATCTGAATATTGTAGATATCATCCCTAGCGAAAAAGAAGACAAAGCTTTCTACACAAGATTGAAACAATATCTTCCAAGCTATAAATTTTCAAAATACGTTCCTTCTGTAAAAAAAGGAAACAAATCTGATAAAACAGATATCGAATATTACTATATCATGCCATTTGAGCAGAATACCGATAACATCGAATATAAAACAAAGGATTTCAAAACTTTTACCTTAAGCCAGTATAGAAAAGCCGGTGATGAATGGAAAGGAGTAGAAAAACCTAGAAAATAAATCAAAAAGTCCTGTGAAATCTCGCAGGACTTTTTTAATTTTATATGGATTTCATGATCTAAGGATCAGACCGCTTAAAGCAAACAAGTTCTTCAAATAAAAATAAGCCTGGATATTTTCAATGTTCAGCCTATACAAAATGACAGAAACAAGCATACAACAGACATCCATAAAAAAAATACTTCCCCTGATTCTAGCCACTGCTATTTTTATGCAAATGCTGGATTCAACTATTCTGAACACTTCCCTGCCTGCTATTGCTAAAGACCTGAAAGAGTCTCCGCTTAACATGCAGAACGCCATCATCAGCTATGTTCTGACATTAGCCGTTTTTATGCCCGCCAGTGGATTTCTGGCAGACCGGTTTGGAACAAAAAAAGTATTTATCTTTTCATTAATCCTCTTCAGTTTAGGCTCACTATTTTGTTCCCTTTCTCAAAACCTCACCCATTTGGTTATTTCAAGAGTTGTTCAGGGAGTTGGAGGAAGCCTGATGACTCCTGTAGGAAAACTAGCATTGATCAAAACATTTGACAAAAATGAACTGCTCAAAGCCATGAATTTCGCTATCATCCCGGCACTTATCGGTCCTGTACTCGGTCCATTAGTAGGAGGTTATATGGTAGATTATCTTTCCTGGCACTGGATCTTTCTGATCAATATTCCAATTGGTTTTTTAGGAATTATTTTAGGATTGAAATTCATGCCCGATTACAAATCCGATGATGTTGATTTTGATTTAAAAGGTTTTCTGATTTTTGCAGCTGCTTCCCTCCTGCTTTCTGTCTCATTGGAACTCTTTGGAGACATGCAGAATATTACACCGGTCTTACTGGTGTTTATCATGGGATTTCTGTTTCTGTACTATTATTACAAACATGCAAAAAGAGGAGGAAATCCTATTTTCCCATTAAATCTTTTTCAGGTAAGAACTTTCCGTGTGGGTATTGTAGGAAACCTGGCCACCCGATTGGGAATCAGCTCTGTTCCGCTATTGCTTCCGCTGATGATTCAGGTTGCCTATAAACAGTCTGCAGTAACTTCGGGCTGGATCATTGCTCCCATGGCTTTAACGGCCATCTTCGGAAAATCCTCTGTTATAAAAATTTTAGATCAATACGGCTACCGTCAGACTTTAATGGTGAATACATTTATCATCGGAACATTAATATGTCTTCTCGCCATTCCGAACATTCATACTTCCCTATACTGGTTTGTTCCCATTATTGCGGTGTTAGGCTTTTTCAACTCGATACAGTTCACCTCCATGAACACCATTTCTATTGCTGATCTTCGAAATTTTCAGACCAGCAGCGGAAACTCATTAATTTCCGTTAATCAGCAATTAGCCATCGGTTTCGGAATTGCCTTTGGACTGATTGTTTTAAAACTATTTGAAAATACAGATCTGATTAAAGGAGAAATTCACAACGCATTCCGGTTAACCTTTCTCACGGTAGGAATACTGACAATTTTGTCCGGATTTGTTTTCAGAAGACTGCATATTTCGGATGGAAAGAATATGAAATCTAAGGAAGAATAGCCCCAATCCGACCTTTTACTTTTCATATTTTACTCCCCTACGAACTTAACACAGATCAATGCTTTTCGCATATAACAATGGTAATTTTGTTTACATAAATCAACAATGTGATGGCAACTAAAAAAATAGAAATCGTAGTATCTCCAAGACCTGCACACTTTGTAGGCGACGGATTCAGGGTTCATAATTTCATTCCTGGAATACCTGGATTGGATATGAAAAGAATGGATCCGTTTATTATGCTGGATTACAATTCAAAATTTCATTTCAACGGATCAGACAGGCCGAGAGGTGTCGGAGTGCATCCTCACAGAGGTTTTGAAACGGTAACCATAGCCTATAGCGGAAAGGTAGAACACCATGACAGCGCTGGCGGCGGCGGTATTATCGGTGAAGGTGATGTTCAATGGATGACAGCAGCCAAAGGAGTTCTTCACAAAGAATACCATGAAACAGAATGGGCAAAAGAAGGAGGAATCTTTCAGATGGTTCAGCTTTGGGTGAATCTTCCGGCAAAGGATAAAATGAGCTGCCCAAAATACCAGGCTATAGAAAACGCAGCAATGGAAAAAGTTGATCTGGGTGAAAATGGCTACGTAGAGGTAATTGCCGGAGAATATAATGGTCATAAAGGACCTGCAAGCACTTTTACTCCGCTCCACATGATGAATGCAAAGCTTAAGACAGGAGGAAAAGCGGAATTTAATTTCCCTGCCCATTTCAATACTGCAGCTTTGGTAATTGAAGGAAGTATTATCATTAATGGAGAAGAAACCGTTAAATCCGATCATTTTGCCTTGTTTAAAAATGAAGGTGAAACGTTTACCATTGAAGCGAAAGAAGATGCTGTTGTTTTAATCATCAGCGGAGAGCCTATCAATGAACCTATTTATCCTCATGGTCCTTTTGTGATGAATTCCAGAGAAGAAATCATGCAGGCTTTCGAGGATTTTAATACCGGAAAATTCGGATACCTGGAAGATTAAAAAGAATTAAATTTATCTTAATCTTTGATTATTCCTTTTTTTATTAACTTTATATAATGACAAACCTTATAGGTTTTATAAACCTGTAAGGTTTAATTGTTTTAATACGCAATTTCCTTCTATATAGGAAACATAGCATTTTTAGTACAAATATTATGAAACCAGAATTTGAAAATATACCTCTTGTAAAAGCCGAAAAAAGATTTGAAATAGAATTCAATGGGCATTATGCATTTATTGATTACCGTGAAACCATGCACCAGATTTCTTTAGTACATACAGAAGCAGAACCGGAACTGGCCGGAACAGGTGCAGCTGCTGCGGTAGTAGAGAAAACATTGAATTATATTGAAGAAAACGGAAAAAAGCTTCTTCCATTCTGTCCTTATGTTTTCGCTTTTATCAAAAAACATCCTGAATGGAAACGCATCGTGGATGAGAAATTTGAAGGCTATGATAAACTTTAAATCTTCATCAGAACTCATCAATTGATTAAAAAAACAATATCTTAAAAAGTATCACATTACCATGTCAAATATTGGACTTATTATTGAAGAAAAAGCAGCAGATATCGGAAATTTCCTGGTAGGAAGACTTCTTCCTTTCCGTGAGAAAAGAGCGGTTGGCCCTTTCGTGTTTATAGACCATATGGGCCCTTCAGAATTGAAAGAATATCAGAATCTTGATGTTCCGCCACACCCGCATATCGGATTATCTACATTAACTTACCTGCTGGAAGGTTCCATCTTTCACAGAGACAGTATTGGAAGTGCTATAGAAATAAAACCGGGTGCTGTTAACTGGATGACTGCCGGAAAAGGAGTTGTACATTCAGAAAGAACGCCTGAATATTTAAGACACAGTGATAAAAGACTTCACGGTTTTCAGATCTGGGTAGGTCTTCCGAAGCATCTTGAGCAGTCTGAACCTACTTTTCATCATATTGAAGCGGATGAAATTCCGGTTTGGGAAGAAGATGGTATTCAGTATAAATTAATTGCCGGCGAAGCGTTTGGAAGAACGTCTGCGGTTCCGGTGCACAGCAAATTATTTTTCCTTGAAATCAAGACAAAAGAGACGAAGAAAATAAGCATCGGGAAAGATCTTTACGGAGAAGCAGCTATGTATGTTCTGGATGGAACCGTAACTACTGATGGAAATTCTTATGGTTCAAAACAGCTGATGATCGCCAAAGATACCAAACTTTGCGAATTTGAGATGAGTGAAAACGGAACGGTATATCTTTTCGGTGGTGAACCATTTGATGAAGAGCGTTTTATATTCTGGAATTTTGTTAACTCTGATAAAGAATTAATTGAAAAGGCAAAAGTAAACTGGAATGACCAGAATCACGAAGCATTTCCTTTGGTTCCGGGTGATGAAAACGAATATGTTCCGCTTCCAAAGGCTATTTTAAACAGAAAATAATTTCAGCTCAGATTAACATGAAAATATTAGCATTTGCCGGAAGTACGTCTTCCACTTCTATCAACAGGGAACTGGTAAAATTTGTTCTGAAAGATTTTCAGGATGAGGAAATCAATCTGATCGACCTCAACGATTTCATCATGCCAGTATTCTCTGTAGACCTTGAAAAGAAGGGTTTTCCGGAGGAAGCCCACCAGTTTTTAAAAGCTATTGAGGAATGTGATGTGATCATCTGCTCGCTGGCGGAACACAACCGTTCTTACAGCGCCGCTTTTAAAAATGTCTTTGACTGGTCTTCGAGGATTAATGTAAAAGTATTCCAGAACAAGCCCATGCTGCTGATGAGCACCTCTCCCGGAGGTTATGGCGGCGGAAATGTAATGAATACGGCCAAAACGTTTTTCCCCCAGTTTGCAGCAGACATCAAGGATACTTTTTCACTGCCTAAATTTTACGAAAATTTCGATTTGGAAAGCGGTGTGATCAACCCCGATATGCTGAATGATCTGAAAAGTAAAATACAAAATTTTAAAAATCAAGTTAAAACGAATGACTAAAGGAAGACTTGAGGCTTTCAGTGACGGTGTTCTTGCTATTATCATCACTATTATGGTACTTGAACTTAAAGTACCGGAAGGAAACAGCTGGGCAGACCTCAAACCTCTCCTTCCTAAGTTTCTGGCCTATATTTTCAGTTTTATTTATGTAGGAATCTACTGGAACAATCATCATCACCTGTTTCAGACGGTAAAGAAAGTAAATGGAGCCGTCCTTTGGGCTAATCTTCACCTTCTGTTCTGGCTTTCTCTGATGCCTGTTGCTACGGAATGGATCGGGGCTACCGGTTTTGCAAAAAATCCTGTTGCGGTCTATGGTATCGGTCTCATTATGTCGGCTATTGCTTATACGATTCTGGAACATAGCATCATCAGGTTTGAAGGTGAAGAATCAAAGCTGAAAGAAGCTATTCATTCGAAATATAAAGAGTATATCTCCATTATATTTTATGTCCTTGGAATCGCAACTTCATTTTTTTATCCTTATATTGCCATAGGTTTTTATTATATCGTGGCTCTTATATGGCTGATTCCGGACCGAAGAATTGAAAAAATATTAAAAGAAAATTGATATGGAAACACACGAATATCCTAACGGTAACATTACCGTCATCTGGCAGCCTAAGAAATGTACTCACTCTGCCATATGCGTAAAAACACTTCCGAAAGTCTACAATCCTAAAGAAAGACCCTGGATAAAAGCAGAAAACGCCAATCCCGAAGAACTAAAAAATCAGATCGACTTATGCCCTTCCGGTGCATTAAGTTATAAATTCAATACAGAAAAATAATGGCGATAACCGTAAAAGCAAGTCTGGGAAAAACAAAATATTATACAGAAGTAACAGCCGGCGAAAATACAATCATTACGGATGAACCGATTGATAAAGGCGGACAGAACAAAGGTCTTAATCCTATGGAAATCCTGGCTACATCACTGGCAAGCTGTACAGCAGCTACCTTGAGAATGTATATTGAAAGAAAAGAATGGGACGTGGAAAACATTCATGTTGAAGTAGAGCTTGAAAATTTTCCATTAACAAAAAGAGCCGTATTCAAAAGAGACATAAGTTTTGAAGGTGTTCTGGATGATGAGCAGCTGAAAAGACTGCACACTATTGCGGACGCATGCCCTGTTCATAAAATATTAACCAACGACATAGAAATACTAACTAAATTCTCATAACATGATCGAAGTAAAACAAAACAACGACGAAAAACACGGAAGTTTTGAAGCTTTCACAGATGGAAGACGCGCAGGAATGATGACGTATACCTGGGCCGGAGAAGAAAGATTTATTATAGACCACACCGAGGTGGAAGAAGCCTACAACGGAAAAGGTGTGGGCAAGGAAATGCTTCTGGCTGCGGTAGATTTTGCCAGAAAAAATAATAAGAAAATTATTCCCCTCTGCCCTTTCGCTAAAGCAAGTTTTCAGAAAAGTGAGGAACTTCAGGATGTTTTAGTGAATTAGTCACTGTATTACACCCTTACAATACAACCCTTTCAGAACAGTCTCTGGAAGGGTTGTATTTTTAATAAAAAACATTGACTGAAAGCAAATTAACAATTGCAATCTGTTATGAAATGAACAGGATTTTAAATTCATGAGCCACGACTGATCTTTTTTATATATTTGCTAAAATTTAAAAATCAAGAATGAATCCAGGAACTATCCTTTTGTTATTTGTTTTCGTCTATTTTATCGGTCTTTTGGTGATTTCTTATTTCACCAGCCGGAATTCGGACAACCAGTCTTTTTTTATCGGTAACAAAAAGAGTAAATGGTGGCTCGTAGCATTCGGTATGATAGGAACCAGCTTAAGCGGGGTTACTTTTATTTCCGTTCCGGGAACAGTCGGAAAAATGACCGGCTCCGAATATATTTACGGAGGTTTTGAGTACTATATGATGGTGATCGGTTTCTTCATCGGATATTTTATTGTTGCAGCAATATTGCTCCCACTCTATTATAAGATGAATCTGACGTCTATTTACACGTATCTGGGAAAAAGATTCAATGTGGAGGCGCATAAAATAGGTTCTATCTTTTTTATTATTTCAAGAGCCATTGGAGCTACTGCAAGATTATATCTGGTAGTGAATGTTTTACAGATATTTTTACTTGAAGGATTGGGAGTTCCGTTCTGGGTAACTTCTCTTGTACTTCTGTTAATGGTACTTCTGTACACTTTTGAAGGCGGTGTAAAGACCATCGTTATTACAGATACGCTGCAGACTTCTTTTATGATCATCAGTCTTGTAGCATGTATTGTTTATATTTTATCCAATCTGAATCTATCTTTTGGGGAAGCGTATACCATTCTGGAACAGAAAAATTACACTCATTTCATCAATTTTGATCCTAATTCCAAAACTTTTTTCCTGAAAACAATTCTGGGTGGAATTTTCATTACCATTGCTATGACAGGATTAGATCAGGAAATGATGCAGAAAAATATATCTGTGGACAACCTTAAGAATTCAAAGAAAAACATGCTGACCTTTGCGGGGACGCTTCTTATTGTGAATCTTGCATTCTTATTTCTGGGAGGATTGTTATACCTTTTTGCACTGCAGCATGGTGCAGAATATGGAACTATAAACGGTGAAACAGTCACAAATATTTTCGGATTTAAAGATACTGCCGGAAACATTAAAAACGTAATGGGAGACGATCTTTTCCCGGCTTTATCACTTCAGGGATACTTCCCTATGGCTATTTCTGTTATTTTCATTATTGGATTAATTTCTGCTTTATTTCCGTCTGCAGACGGAGCTTTAACTGCTGTAACTAGTTCATATTGTGTAGATCTATTAAACCTTAATGAGGATAAAACCAAAACTGAAAAAGAGAAGAAACGTCTCCGTATGAAAGTACATTTAACATTCACTGTCGTTTTCTTCATCCTGATCATGGTTTTCAAAGCATTGAATGATAAATCTATTGTGTATCTGATCATGGAAATTGCAGGATATACCTATGGACCGCTTTTAGGGCTTTTCGCCTTTGGAATTTTCACAAAGTTCCAGATTTCAAGAAAATATTCAATTCTTGCGGTGACTATTTTAGCCCCAATTCTGACGTATTTAATCAATCTTGCTGTTACCACTTATACAGATTATAAAATTGGTGTAGAACTGATTGTTCTTAACGGATTGCTGACCTTCATCGGTCTGTGGCTGGTAAAAAACAAACAACATTTAAAAGTCGTTTAATACTTTATAAAGCATAAAAAAGGCTGTTTTCAATGAAGACAGCCTTTTCTTTTGATGGGAATCAATTGAAACAGATTATTCTTTAATCCACTTAATTGTTTTCTCCAAATTCTTAGATTTAACCTTGATCAGATAGTCGCCTTTAACCAAATGAGATAAGTCAAAAGTACCTTTCTTATCATGATTCAATTTATTATTTGCCTGAGTGAATACTAATTTACCGCTTACGTCGTATACTGTAATATCATATACTTCATTTGAACTGGTGAATTTCACATTCAGTAATCCTTTACTTGGATTAGGATATACTACAAACACATCTTTATTGGCAACAGTCTCGTTCACACCCAATGTCTGAGTGATAGTGAAGTTAACAGGATTAATATTATAGAAGACGTTCGTTTCTGCCGCCACCATAATTCTGGCCTGTGTAGTATTTACGTTTGGAATAGTGATTGTCTCAGAACCATCATTTGGAGTGGAAGCCAGGATCAGGATAGGATACGTAAGACCACCGTCTGTGGAAAGGTAAATATTAACAGTAGCTGCATTCACCGGAGATGCAGTTGTATTGGCTACATTCCATGTTACTGTCTGAGTAGAATTACCTATCCAGTTTACGGCTGTAGCAGGTGCAGTTACGTTAAAAGGCCCCGAATTTCCATCAACGGTAATAACAGCATCATCATTGGCTACTCCTGCACAACCCGCATTATTATCTCTTACAGTCAGCCTGAACTCCATCGTTCTGGCATAAGATGGTCTAACCTCTCCTTTGGAAACAGTACCATTAATTACATCGGTAAGTTTCGGGAAATATCTGTAAGGAACGGTTACAGGCATAAATGATCTGAATATAGCAGCATTTCCTGATGGCGTATTCCAGTCCCCTGCCGGCCCTGCATCATTCTGCTCCCAGCAATAGGTAAGTGGATTATTTTCAGTATCTGTTGCAGAGCCTGTTAACTTAAATGGGGTTCCTTTTGGGATTGTATAATCATTTCCTGCATTAACAGCAGGCGCAGTATTAGCCACTGCTGTTGTCACTTGACATGTGAGAGACTGAACTTCTGAAGTAATGGATTCAAACGAGTTCGTATGAAAAATAGGAATACTATTAGAGCCTAAATCATTGGTACTTCCACAAATCCCGGCATATGCCATAATCGTAATTCCACTTCCGGGTTCTACAGCATGGGAAGCCTCACGATTTCCTCCTCCACAGCTTTCTGTTGTTGCATTAAAAGTATGCGGAGCCCCAAACTGGTGTCCCATTTCATGGGCTACATAATCAATATCGTAAGGATCACCCACTGGGTTTTGTGAACCGGTAATTCCGTTGGCCTTGTATGAAGAATCACATATACCCGAACCAGCTAATCCACCACCTCCGGTACTAAAGGTATGTCCTATGTCATAATTAGCTGTTCCTATTATTGAGTCGATTACCGTTTGACTTTCATCAATTAGTATACCTGCATCATCATTTCCTGTGAAAGGATCATTTGTATTACTTACAAATATAATATTGTTTTCAGTAGGAATGAGGATCAATCTTACAGCAACCTCTTGTTCGTATACTCCATTTACCCTGTTTACAGTTGTTACAATAGCAGACAAAGTTTGTGCAATAGTAGGAGCAGCTGATCCTGTTGCTGCTTCTGCATATTCGTGCGTACAGGCTACCGCTAACCGAAAAATCCTAATTTGATTTCCTACGCCTGGAGCTATTGTTTTTTGGACATTTTTTTTTCCTGATTTAAAATTCTCATCTTTTGATCCACAGCCTCTTTGCTTTTTATCAATTAAATCACCTGTTTTGTAAATGATATAATTATTGATATCCTGTTTTGCGTAAGGATCAATGTAAGTATCTTCTGATACTATTGATTTTATCTGAGCGTGGAATCCTAACTCTGTAAAATCGAGTTTTATAGTAGCATATTGATCATCTACACCCTGCCCTGTCAGCGTGATAATTTGGGGAAACTTACCGGCTAACTCCGGAGCCATTACTGAGGATTTCCATATTCTGAATTTAGCTTTAGTTCCATCAGACATTGGCAAAACAATAATTGGGGCATTATCTTTACGTTCATTATCTCTCAGCTCTGGAATTGAAGCCAGATAGCTTTTCAAGCCAGCTACATCCAACTTATAGGTAAGAAATTTTTCGGGCTGTACCGTTCTGCTTTTAAATTCTGTTTTAAGTGTACGTTCACTGATTTCAGTAAAGAAATCCTGAGCTTTTCCTAGAGAAATTGATAAAATGAATATCCCTAAATAAAATAATTTTTCAATTTTCATATGATAATGTTTTAAAAAATTTAAATATAAGAATAAAAATCATAACACAATGAATAACAGTATTTTACAAGCAAAAACCTCTATAATCAACATAAAATATAGCAAATACTACGATTCGAAAAATAATTATCCATTAATTCACATTAATCATTAAAATCTTTTAAGCTTGTATTTTCTGAAAAGCCCCCAAAAACCAGATTTCCCCATGGGTTTCAATTCAAATAAAAAAGACTGCTTTCAATTGAAGGCAGTCTTTTTTACTTTGATCAAATGAAATAGATTATTCTTTAATCCATTTGATTGTTTTCTCCAGATTCTTAGATTTAACCTTAATCAGATAATCTCCCTGAACAAGGTGCGACAAGTCAAAAGTACCTGTCTTATCATGATTCAATTTATTATTTGCCTGAGTGAACACTAATTTACCGCTTACGTCGTAAACTGTAATATCATACACTTCATTTGAATTGGTAAATTTCACATTCAGAAGTCCTTTGCTTGGATTAGGATATACTACAAACACCTCTTTATTGGCCGCGGCCTCATTAACGCCCAATGTCTGAGTGATGGTAAAGTTGATTGGATTAATGTTGTAGAAAACATTCGTTTCTGCCGCCACCATAATTCTGGCCTGTGTAGTATTTACGTTTGGAATAGTAACAGCTTCAGAACCGTCATTGGGAGTAGAAGCCAGAATCAGGGTAGGATATGTAAGACCGCCATCTGTTGAAAGATAAATATTGACAGTAGCAGCATTCACAGGAAATGCAGTTGTATTGGCTACATCCCATGTTACTGTTTGCGTTGAATTACCCGCCCAGTTTACTGCCGTTGCAGGCGCAGTGACATTAAAAGGTCCGGAATTTCCATCAACGGTAATAATAGCATCATCATTGGCTACCCCAGCACAACCCGCATTATTATCTCTTACAGTCAGCCTGAACTCCATCGTTCTTGCATAAGATGGTCTAACCTCTCCTTTGGAAACAGTACCATTGATTACATCGGTAAGTTTTGGAAAATATCTGTAAGGAACGGTTACAGGTACATATGATCTGAAAAGAGGAGCATTTAATGTTGGAGCATTCCAGTCACCTGCCGGTCCTGTATCATTCTGTTCCCAGCTGTAAGTAAGTGGATTGTTATCAATATCCGCAGCAGATCCTTCTAATCTGAACGGTGTGCTTTTAGGAATGGTATAATCACCTCCCGCATTTACTGTAGGAGCGAAATTGTTGCTGGGAAGTGTTACCTGACATGTTGTTGACTGAACTTTTGTCGTAATAGATTGGTATGATTTGGTATGGAACGTAGGAATACTGTTAGCAGCTAAATTATTAGTACTTCCACAGATTCCTGCATACGCCATAATGGTAATTCCACTTCCTGGCTCTACTGCATTGGCAGCATTACGGTTTCCATTACAACTGCCTGTAACAGCATTAAAAGTATGAGGACCTCCAAACTGATGTCCCACCTCATGAGCAACATAATCAATATCATATGGATCTCCCACTGGATTAGGAGAACCGGTAATTCCTCTTCCTTTATTGGAGTTGTTACAGATTACTCCCAATCCAGCCAATCCGCCACCTCCGGTACTGAAGGTATGACCAATATCATAATTGGCATTTCCTATCAGTAAATCAATCTGAGTCTGGCTTTCGTTAATTAATGTTCCGGCATTATTATTTCCGTTAAATGGATCTGTAGCTGCATTGGTAAAGACTACATTGGCTTCGTTATCCACTAATATCAATCTTGAAGCTACTTCCTGTTCATATACTCCATTTACTCTGTTTACTGATGTTACAATGGCGGAAAGGGTCTGCGCAACAGTAGGTGTAGCTGAACCTGTTGCTGCTACCGCATATTCTCCTGTACAAGCCACCGCTAGTCTGAAAACTCTAATTTGCGTTCCTACGCTTGGAGCTGTGGTTTTCTGAGCGTTTTTTTTTCCGGCTGGGGTATCATATTCATCTTTTACTCCACATGATCTCGGATTTTTATCAATCAAATCACTTTTTTTGTAAATGATATAATTATTGATATCCTGTTTTGCATAAGGATCTATATAAGAATCACCAGCTACTATAGATTTTATCTGCGCATGAAAGCCCAATTCTGTAAAATCAAGTTTTAGAGTAGCATATCTGTCATCAATTCCCTGTCCTGTAAAAGTAACAATCTGAGGAAACTGGCTGGCTAATCCCGGAGCCATCACTGAAGATTTCCAGATTCTGAACTTTGCTTTCGTACCGTCAGGCATTGGTAGCACAATAATCGGGGCATTATCTTTACGATCACTGTCTTTCAATTCCGGAACTGAATTAAAATAACTTTTCATTCCCGCCACATCCAATGTATAGGTGAGTGACTTTTCCGGTTGTACGGTTCTGTTTTTAGGTTCAGCTTTAATAGATCTTTCATTAATTACCGTAAAAAAATCCTGTGCTTTTCCGAAGGAAACGGATATAATAAATATCCCCAAATAAAATAATTGTTTAATTTTCATATATAATGGTATGTAATTTTTATTAATTTAATCCTTAGAGCCAAAAGCTAAAGAATAATTAGTTAAAGATTTATAATTCAAACGCTATTGAATTATAAAATTAGTTAATTTTATCAAATATTACATACTAAAATTCAAAAAAAAATGATATTCCGTAGCAAAAAAACAACAATTAAGCTACCACAAAGCATTCAGCTCAATACGTAACTTTTCTTTATTAAAATAACCGGTTTTATAGACTTTTGTATTGTAGTTATCTTTGATCCGAATGATATAAACACAATCAAAAATTAAAGAAAAAGAAATTAAAAAACCATGAAAAAAATATCTTACTCTTCATTCACATTTACAGACATCAATACTCAGGAAAATTTGAAGTATCAACATTATGAATAGAACCGTTTAAAGTCTTTAAGCCAAAGGTTGAGGCTGAAAAAGCTGCAGAAACAAAACTTATGAGCTCTGGTAGAGAGAAGAAAAACATTATAAAGGCTGTTAAAGGCAGAAAAATTATCAGATCATATTCAATCCGGGTTTTTACATCCGGATTTTTGTATTTCCGTAAGCCGGCAAAAAATTGTAAATTCGCATGCAAATAAATCAGATATAATGAGTAAAAGTATTGAAGAGTTAAAAACTCTTACTACGCAGATCAGAAGAGACATTTTAAGAATGGTTCATGCTGTAAATTCAGGACACCCTGGTGGAAGCTTAGGTTGTACAGAATTCTTCACAGCCCTTTATGGCAGAGTGATGAACTATAAACTTCCTTTCACAATGGAAGGCAAAAATGAAGATCATTTTTATCTATCAAACGGACACATTTCTCCGGTATTCTACTCTACTTTAGCAAGATTTGGTTTCTTCCCTGTGGAAGAACTGAGTACTTTCAGAAAATTAGATTCAAGATTACAAGGGCATCCAACTACTCATGAAGGACTTCCGGGAATCAGAATCGCATCAGGATCTCTTGGACAAGGACTTTCTGTAGCTCTGGGAGTGGCTGATGGAAAGAAACTGGATGGTGATCAGTCTCTTGTTTACTCTCTTCACGGAGACGGTGAGCTTCAGGAAGGTCAGATCTGGGAAGCATTGATGTATGCAGCTGCCAAAAAAGTGGATAATATCATTTCTACAATTGACTATAACGGTCGCCAGATTGATGGTGATACAGATGATGTATTAAGCTTGGGAAATCTTCATGCTAAACTGGAAGCATTCGGATGGATTGTTCTGGAAGAAAAAAATGGTAATGATCTTGAAGCTGTGATTGCAATCCTTGAGAAGGCAAAAACAGAAACCGGAAAAGGAAAACCGGTAGCCATTCTTCTTCATACAGAAATGGGTTACGGAGTTGATTATATGATGGGATCTCATGCATGGCATGGTAAAGCTCCTAATGACGAACAGTTGGAAACAGCATTCAAGCAATTATACCTAGAAGCTCCGGCTGATTACTAATATCTTAACCTCTCTATTAATAAAATAAAAATGAAATATACATATACAGAAAAAAAGGATACTCGTTCAGGATTCGGGGCAGGATTAGCTGAACTGGCTGACAAAAATCCTAATGTAGTAGCACTTTGCGCAGACCTTATCGGTTCTTTGAAGATGGAGAAATTCATTGAGAAGGCTCCGGAAAGATTCTTTCAGATTGGTATTGCAGAAGCAAACATGATGGGAATTGCGGCTGGTCTTAGTATCACAGGAAAAATTCCTTTTACAGGAACTTTCGCTAACTTCTCTACTTCAAGAGTATATGACCAGATCCGTCAGTCTATCGCTTATTCTAATAAAAATGTAAAAATCTGTGCATCTCACGCAGGTCTTACTTTGGGAGAGGATGGAGCTACTCACCAGGTTCTTGAAGATATCGGTATGATGAAAATGCTTCCAGGAATGACAGTAATCAATACTTGTGACTACAACCAGACTAAAGCTGCGACTCTTGCGATTGCAGATTTTGAAGGTCCTGTATATTTAAGATTCGGAAGACCGGTAGTTCCTGTATTCATCCCTGAAGATATGCCTTTCGAAATTGGAAAAGGAATTATGCTTCAGGAAGGTACTGATGTAACGATTGTTGCGACAGGACATCTTGTATGGGAATCTCTTGTAGCTGCTGATGAGCTTGAAAAAGAAGGTATTTCCTGTGAGGTTATCAACATTCACACGATCAAACCTCTTGATGAAGAGATCATTTTAAAATCTGTTGAAAAAACGGGTAAAATTGTAACAGCTGAAGAACATAACTACCTTGGTGGTTTAGGAGAATCTGTTGCGGGTATGCTTGCAAGAAAAAGACCTACAAGACAGGAGTTTGTAGCGGTAAATGATACTTTCGGAGAGTCTGCCACACCGGCAGAATTGATGAAGAAGTATAAAATTGATGCTGCTGCAGTAAAAGAAGCTGTAAAGAAAATTTTAGCTTAATATAAGTCTTTTATATAAAAAAAATCCGGCGCTTTCCTCCGAAACCGCCGGACTTTTTTTTACGCATAGCCTCTTCTGGTCCGAATATTCTTTTTCCAAAAGGTTTCAGCACATCATCTTTCAGATTTTTCACTTTTAAAGATTATGACAAAAACAATTCAAGATGTTTGGGTGCATTAATTTCTTTAATCCTTCTTTGATGATTTTATAGAACTCTGCTGGCCAGCCGGAATTCCAGACAAACTGTGAAAAATTCCGTTTTTATGAGTGGTATGATATCCCAATAGCTGGTGATTGAATCATCAGACATATCATGCTGTTCAATTCCTTTATTCAAGTAAAAGATTTACAACAGAAATATTGGAGTTAATAATTTCATTAGGGTCATTACTTTTATAAGAGGCTTCTGAGGCAATTATTTTACCGGGCTTCATATCTATATATTTGAAGTGTTTTTTTAATTCTTCATATTTTTAATTGCCCCAGGTAGCCATCCAGTTCAGATATTCACTTTTGTATTCATTATCATTAAGTCTGATGATAAGATCTTTAAGATCCTTCTTCTCAAATTCATAATCTGAAACCGTGAAAATCAGGAAAATATCTTTTCCTGTGATCCCGGTAAAAAAGTTCTCATTTTTAAGCTTTTCCAACACTTCAATGCAGGTAGAATATAACTTAGCCTGAAAGCCATCAAACCACAGATCATCGTCATCGTGTTTCTTAAGTTCTTCTCTCAGTTGAGTGCAGATCAGATCAAATTCTCCATTGGCTCCTACCATTTCGTAAGTCCATTCTGCCGGTTCATATTTATAATAAAGAGCATCGTCCTCATCTGCATTCTCCATTACTTTCAATGTATTGGCAGCAGGACAAACCGTCATTGCTCCCTCATCACTGTACAGAGCAAAACTGTAAACTCCCTCTGCCCCATGTTTTTCATACACTTCTAAAAAAGCTTTTCTGGCTGCATATTCAATCTGTTGTTTCACAATTTCAAAATTCATACTTCTTTTCTTTTTTAAAATGGGTGGTAAAATTACCTTTATCCTTTTGATTCAGCACATTATCTTCTTATAAAGGCTGTTCAATTTCATGATTATGGCTATCTTATTTTAGGACTTTTGATGGATTTGGAATGAAAAAGTATCAAAACTTAAATTTTCTTTGTAGGGATTCATAAGTTTTCACAAAGAATTCGGCAATCATTTTTTTGTATTTTTTATATGCAAATTCATATATAAATTGTGATCCTATTTGCCCTGTATGCAATTCTTACACATACTCAAGTTGATGAAGTATTTTGCACAATAGAAAATAATTCAGTTTCTATTTCACTTGTTACAAATTCATTTTTTTAGTATATCTATAAGGCTCTTATAATTTTAAAAGAATTCATTTTTTATTAAAATTCTTTTATATAAGCATAAGTGCAATCTGTACAATTGTACACATAAAAAAGCAAACTGAAAAAAACAAAAAAATTACACATTTTATCCCATATAAGTGATGTAAATATTTATAGTTTTATCCCATCAACGTTGATGAAATACATTCTTAAAATTTAAAGTGCAAGTGTACAGTGCATAATAAATAGGTAGAATTATCCGCCCTAAGCCAGGGTTTATTTAACACAAATGAATAACATAAACAACAAAATTACCAACATGAAAAAATTAAAAGGAATGAAGAGCAACTTCTCTTCTTTAGAAAACAAAAAAATGAAAAATCTACAGACTATTAAAGGTGGGGAAACTGCTATCAACTATGTTGCTACAAACAATGGAGACTGCTATGATAAAGAAACATGGAGAGATCACAAACTTGAATCTACTTTGGAAATCTGTTAAAAGTTATCATTAAACTTATTATCAATTTATAAAGGGAGGAACATAATTCCTCCCTTTACAAATAAGAGCATCATCAATCCAATAAATAATGGTTACCTAATGAAACAAAATTCAATTTTGATATACCTACTCATTATTATTTTCATTGCTCTTTCCTGTAAAAGCAATGATTATATTGTTTATTATAACAAAGTGAATGAAATTGATAGTCTATACCGGATAGCTAACCAACCCGAAAAAGCTATAAAGCAATACCGAAAGTTGTTCAAAAAATACACTCCTAAAAATCAGGAACGCATTAAAGAATATGAAACTTATATTAAGTTGGCAGATCAACATCAAAAAGATTTTGGAGGAAAGAAAAGTCTATACAAGCTTATTCCTCTTATTGCACCTTACGAAGGATCATATGGAAGTTATTTCGGATTGTTTAAAAAGTATGGCATAGATAGCACCGAAGTAAAACAAAGAATTGCAGACTGGAAAAAAGGTTTAAATAAGCGACTGGTAGATTCTTTTAGCATTGCTTTTGTACGTGATCAGGCGGAAGGCAGGAGAAATCCACAGCTCATGGAAAAAAATGACAGAATAAATGCACAACTTTTGAAATGGACCTTTGAAAACTATGGCTATCCTTCAGTACAAAGAATCGGGCTCATCGGAAATGACGGTGTATTTATGCCTATGCACCCATTGTTCAGTCATATGATAGGTGAAAAAGAATATTCTTATTTCAAAACTAAAATGCTGGAATATATAAAATCCGGAGACTGCATTCCAAAAGACTATGCTAATATGGTAGACCGCCACAATCTGCAAATAGATAAAGTCGAAATGCCTTATGGCTCTTATCCAAGTTATAGTGCTATTATTGATACTATAAAAGTAAACCGTAATAGGAAAAAAATAGGCTTGCCTGCTTTAAAACGTATATCTAAGGTTCAAAAAAAATGACAGCATGATTCTTATTATTTCCAACAACAATGAAAGAACCACTAATAAAATTATAGAATGGCTCCTTGAAATGAAAAAGGAATTCATCCGTATCCATGAAGATGAAATTTTTGAAATTGCAGTGGAGAACAAAAAAATTCTTTTAAGGAGTAACAGAAATTCTTTTTTTCTGGATAAGATCACAAGCGTATGGTACAGAAGAGGCGGATTAAAAATCAAACGTCTAAATTATGAAAATCCTTCTGTAAATGCCCATATGAATGAAGTACAGCATTGGTTGGAAGATTATGTAAGAACAATACTGGAGTCTAAAAAACATATCAACAAAGAAAGTAATAGTGATGTTAATAAGCTTTTGGTATTGGAAGAGGCTAAAAAAATAGGGTTAGAAATTCCTGAATATTTTCTGGCAGACAACACAGATCAGGTATCTTTGGATAAAACAATCGTAAAAACAATTGGAGGGAATCCTATATTAGATGATATTGATACGGATTTAAATGGGATTATGTATACCTCTGTTGTACATAAGAGAGAAAAAACGAAGTTCTTTATTACATTCTTTCAGGATAGGATTGATAAGGAATTTGAAATCAGAACATTTTATCTCAACGGGAAATGTCACTCGATGGCAATATTTTCTCAAAATGATGAACAAACAAAAACTGATTTCAGAAAGTATAATTTAGAAAAGCCTAATAGGAATGTTCCTTACAAACTATCCTCTGACATTGAAGAAAAAATTAAGCTTCTGATGAATTCCTTAGATCTTAATTGCGGATCATTAGATTTTATCAAAGGAAAAGATGGAAAATTTTATTTTTTAGAAGTCAATACTATTGGGCAGTTTTTAGGATTGTCTCGTACTTGTAATTACTCCGTAGACAAAAAAATAGCAGATTACTTATGAAAATTAAAGTTAAAGAAAAAAACAAGCTTCCGCTTACCTTCAAACATATAGAGCCCTTCAATGATCAGAAGCTTAAAAAGCCTAATGATGTCGTCTATGTTTTAGAGTGCAAAAAATATCAGACCAATTATTATATCAGAGAAAGACCTACAAAATCATTGAACCGGCTATTATGAAATACTTTAATTTATTCTCAAACATTCTCATCACCAAAGGCTCCACAAGAATTCTCATTTCGGATTTACAGAGAAATGTATCAGAACTGTATCCGCTGGAGTTGTATGGAATTATAGAAGAATTAAAAATAAACTCTATAGACGAAGTATTGTCTGAATATGATGATGAATCCAAAGAAATTTTTCAGCAGTATATGAATTTACTTTTAGAAAAAGAATACGGATTCATTACAGAAAATGATTGGGATAAAAACTTCCCTCCTCTTTCATACGAATATCATGAACCCAATCCAATAACAAACCTTTTTATTGAATTAGATAATATTAAGATCCTGAAAAAAATATATCCATCAGTGGAAAACCTCGGAATCAGGCATTTGGTCATTTACAGTCTGAAACCATTAACAGTAAAGGAATTCATAGAAATTGACAAAACTTTTAAAACCTCAGTTTTATCAGGAATAGAAATTTTCTCACCATTTCACCAGGAAGTCAACCTATCTTTTATACAGGCTCTTCAACAAAATACAGTCAGAATATACCGTCTCATTTTTTTCAATTGTTCGAAACCTCCTTTCAAAGCTAAAGATGAATATAGATTCTCATTACATTTTGTGAAAGATGATCTGAAGATATCTGCATGTGGAAAAGTGGAACTGAAGTACTTCAATACCAATATTAATAAAGTGATAGAAGCCGTTAACCATAATTCCTGCCTGTATAAAAAGATAGGTATTGATAAAAAGGGCAACATCAAAAACTGTCCGCTGATGAATGAGAGCTTTGGAAATATCCATCAACAAAACCTTGAAGAAGCTATCAATCACCCTGATTTCAGAAAATACTGGAACCTCACTAAAGACCAAATTGAAATATGTAAAGACTGTGAGTTCCGTTACATCTGCACAGACTGCCGGGCATATACTGAAAACTCTCTAAAAAACAAAGAAGGACTAAATATATCAAAACCTCTGAAATGCGGTTATAATCCCTATACAGGCTTGTGGGATGACTGGTCTGAAAATCCTTTAAAACAAGAAATTTTCCATGCTCTTGAACTCAGATAATTTTTTTTTCATTGCCCTTGTTAATTGAGAACCGCTTTTAAATTTAATTTAAAAGCGGTTTGTTATATTATTCTAATTAAGCTTTACTTAAAAAACTTCCATTTCGGGATAATGGCAAGCATTCCGAAACCTGTAAACAGGAAAAGATTGGTAACATCCGTATACAGAAATGTAGACAGGTAGTAATTGTGCATAAAGAAATGCAGCACCAGTAAAGCCGGAAACATAAAAATTCCTGCCTTTCTGTAGAAGAACATCAGCACCAGCCCTATCATCATCAGTACATCAATGGAAAAAATCACATAGAAGTACCACCTCGGAATCTGAAGGTATTCATGCTGCAGATATTCATCCACATCTATTCCAAGTCCCATTATAGTAAACAACATTAAGGCCGCAAACGCCAGTATAAATCCCCATCCTTTTTTCGGATCTTCGTCAAAATAGCTGTATTCTTCCATATCTACAAAAATAAAGAACTTATGAGAGATTTCATAAGTTCTTTTATAATTATTCGTTTAAAATTTGACTTACACAGAGATTGCGTTGATCAGTCTGTTTTTGTCACTTAAGAATTCCTCCATAGAGATCATACTTTCAGTTCTCATTACATCCTGAATATCGTCGATCTGGTAAATAATTCTTTTAGCATCATCAGTATTCTTAGCTCTTACTTTACAGAAAATATTATATTTTCCTGAAATAACGCTAGCCTCTATTACGTTAGGGATAGTTGACAATTCTTTCAATACTTCCTGAGTACGGTTGGATTTTGTCAAAAGGATACCTATGAAAGCTGTAAAGTGATAATCCAGCTTACCATAATCAATGTTAAGAGATGATCCCAAAATAATACCTGCATCTTCCATCTTTTTCACTCTTACGTGAATTGTTCCAGCAGAAACATCCATCTGCTTTGCAATTTCAGTAAAAGGCATTCTTGTGTTTTCTACTAAGAAATCAAGAATCTTCTTGTCTATTTCGTCCAGTTGATAGTTCATATTAGTTAAATTACAATTTCTTTAAAAAATCTATGTATTTTTTGCAAATTTACGAAAAATAATTTAACTAAAAAATATATATCAAATATTAACAATAATTAACACAGATGATAAAAATCATTAAAATATTCTAATTATTTACCATTCGATTTTATTGAATCTGTTTTTATTTCACCTTTTGCATCTGAAGTTTTTTTGTCTTTTTTCTTCTTTTTAAACAAAGAATTGAAGCTTTTACTCCACACTACCCCTCCGCCATAAGCTTGATTAGCAGAACCGTTTGTACTCACCATTCCGATGTTTGTAGGTTTGGAATACGCACGTATTACCAAAGAACCGTCATTCTTTTTAGACAGATCATATTCTACAGATCCTTCCGTGGAAAGATAATTATTCTGTGCCCCATCTGTTTTTGATAATGGAATACCCAAACCAGTCTTGATATTGACTCTTGGCGAAAGCGCTACACTCACACCGGCATTGGCTCTGTCTCCAAAATTAGAGTTCTGATCTCCTTTTACATAATTAAGGTCTATCTGGAATTCGTTACTCATTGTATTAAGAACAGATCCCAGCTGTTTCAAAAGCATATTATATCCGGAAGATTCTGCTACATTTCCCACATTTACATCAAATCCACCTGTATTGGATACGTTAAAGGTACTCAATAGCAATACAGATCCGAACTGGAGAACCTTCTCTCCTTCCTGGCTCATTTTCGCGGCCAGTGTTTCTCTCACCTGGCTGGATACATCCATTGCCGTTACATTAAGATCAATCTGAGGGTCTACCAGCGATTGGGTAATATGAGCCTGCAGCAATATACTGATGGGCTGTAGTTTTCCCATACTTAGATATTCTCCTGCATTGGATACCATTCTGACATAGTTGGCATTAATATCCAGCATAGGCTTCATTGCATCACCATCCCATCTGATACTGCTGTTTCTTTCAATCTGGAATGTCTTATTAAGAATAGCCTTAGAAACAAATGTTCCGTTATCTACTTTATAGGTACCGTTCATGGCTATATTGCCCTGTCTGTTCATATGGAACCTCAACGGATCAGCAGATCCTTTTACCGTAATATTCCCTACATCATCTCCTACCAGTACATTTACAGTAGTTCCTTTATCAACAGCCAGATTGAAGTCAATGTTCATATTGGCTCCTGTTTTTTTCTTTTCCTCCAGGGTAATCAACCCATCTTTTCCTTCTTTCAGGAATCTCAGCATTTTAAATTCTTCTACATTGGAAGTAGAACTGGAATTAAAGGTAAAGGTACTTCCGTTAAGTGCCTTCATATTAGGAGTTGTTATACTTAATCCCGAAACAGGTCCGTCTACGTAAAGATCTCCCTGCCCATACACTCTTCCCCAGAAGAGGTCAAAATCTTTTTGTGTGGTATTCAGCATCAGCAGGTTGTCTGCTCTCATTACGAGAGACACCCCCATTGAAGAAAGGGTTTCAAACTGAATTGCCCCGGAGATATTCCCTTTGGAATTGGTTCTTCCGTCGTGTACTTCAACATTATTGAGGATCGCAAGTCCTTTGGTAAGCTGAATCACAGTATCATCAAATGAATAATCTACTCCGGTAAACAAAAGTTTTAATCCAAAATCTTTTAGAGCAATATCTCCGCTATAATCAAGATTGTTAAGCTTTCCATTGATTTTAAGATCTCCTGTTGCTTTTCCACGAAGGTTGCCAAAAATAGTCTGCACAAACTGCTGTGTAAATGCCAGGTCAAAATCACGCATTTCTGCAGTAAGATCAATAATCGGCGAAGAGGTATTATTATTAACCGTTCCTGTCAGATTAAGGCTGTTGTTTCCAAGTACTCCGGCAGAATGAACTTTCACATCAATATCATACACGTTCAATGAGAATCCATTGGTGGCAGAAATAGAGATATCCCCCATATCATTGCCATTCATCTTAATTTCATCAATATTAAGATCTACCAGTGGCTGCAACGTGCTTTTATCCATTTTAATCTTAACACTTCCGTTGGCAAGACCTTTAATGTCCATTGTATTTCCTCCGGATTGCATGTCCAGAAGTTTTTCCACTGCAAAATCATTAATATCCGCATCTATGTAAAAGTCTTTTGCTGATTTAAACTGTGCTTCTTTAATAAATAGAGCACTTTTATCAGAATAAACCCTCAGATTCCTGATATCAAAATCACCGGTTTTCTTTCTGTAGGTAATGGAGTGATTCAGCTCAGGACTTGTATCTATCGCCCAGGTAACTTCATTGAATTTTACCTCCGTAGGTTCAAACCTGAATACATAATCACCAGCGGCATCCGTAGACTGATCTACATTGATGGCATATTCCTTAAGCTTTTCATTAATCTCATCATCAGGACTTCCATGCTTAAATACAGTAGCTAAATGAAGGGTATTTCCGTTTTCATTATTTCCTTTAAGCTCAAAATCTTTGATCACATTTTTATTATAAATGACTCTATTGATCTTAGCGTACAATTGCTGATTAAGGTCTGCTGTGTTAATTCTAATTTTAACACTATCTACCATCGCACTATCTCTGCTTACATTCTTACGGTCATTAATTTTATAATCAGGATTGGAAGATGCCAGTGCCTGATCAGCATCTGTAATTTCTTCCTCCTTAGTCATAATATATTTTAAAGACGCTGCATCGAGATTCAGAACCAGATTGTTTGAGTTCCCGTCATATTCTCCTTCTACAAGAGCTCCTTGATTCAGTCTCAATTCAGGTAAGAAATAATTTACCAATCCCTGCTGGACATCAAACTTCAACGCAAAGTTCTGCCCACGATACAATTTCCTTGGCGGCGGTCCTACTAATATTTTCCCTACTCCATTTTCTACCATTCCTGCAAGATCTGCAAGATTGTATTTTCCCGAGATCTTGCCTGTGGCTGCTCCCGGAGCATCTACATCAATCACGCGGCCGCCCGCTTCTATAAATGTTTTTAACTTGGCATTCGGAATATTGTATTTTTGGGTGGCTGTAGCAAAGTGAAGGTTATTGGCATTCACATCCACCGTAAGATCGTTGATAGAAGACATCGCCATTTTACCTTCTATCTGGCCACTTACCACCTGATTACCAGGTTTGTTGGTGAAGTAATTCATGTTCAGATAAGTGACATCTGCATTCACATCCATAGCGATTCTCGAAGTACTGAAATCTATCAATCCTTTCACTGTAGCTTTTGCCTGTTCATCATTAACAGTGATGAGTCCGTTATATTTTTTATGATCCAATAAACCATCCAGATACAGATTATTGATCGTTTTATCCATGATTTCAACACTTGTAATCTGTGATTTTGTCGTCAGACGCATGGTATTAACATCAAAGCTTTGTCCGTTAAGGTCAAATTTACCGGAAATTAAACCTACTGCTTTATTCTTTGTAATGACAGAGGTATTAAGGTCTTTAACATCAAGATAACCGGAATATTTTGGCATTGCAGTACTGTAGCCTGTTAGAGCAAGCTTGGAAATTTTCGCCTGTCCGATTCCCGTCATCAGATTTCCATTGTCTACGTAAATCTGATCCGGATTTACTTTTGCCGTTCCATTATATTTCAGTTTTCCGAAATCATCTGCAAAATTCTTCATCTTTGTGGAGATGAATGAAGGCATCATAGCTTTTAAATCCTTATACGTAAAATCTGTGGAAAGATCTTTTGTTTCAATAGCAAAATTTCCTTTCAGCAGATTGTCTACCTTCATCGTTTTGGTGGCAATATTAACGTCAGGATTTCTGATCAGAAAGTTTTCCAGATGGAATTTATTCAAAGGACCAGTCATAACCCCGGAAAGATTGAAGGGTTTGATATTATCCCAGTTGGTTACAAAATAACTGATATCATAGCCGCTTAACTGACTTCCCTGTTTGATATTCATATCCCAGCGTACTTTGTCTGCAAAATCGGCCCAGGATCCGTCATGAAGATTAAATTTGATATCTCCCTGAAGCAAGGTATGATCCGTATTCAGCGTAAGGTCTTTTAACGACAAAAACTGCTTCGTTAGAGACAGTTCTGTTGAAAAAGTATCTACAAAATGAGATTTCCCCCACCTTGAAGTTACAAATGACATATTATTAATTAATGCCGAAACATTCGGTCCGTTAACTTTTACGTTGGGTGCTTTTAGGTTGAATTTAGTTGCAGTAAGCCATTTTCCCTGCTCTCCGGGAGAGTTTTCATTAATGATGGAAACTTTGGAATCAATGATCTGAATTCTGGAATTCAGTTGAAAAGGAGGTTTCTTAGGGTCTCTTTTCTTCCCGTCGTCGAAGAGGTCAACAAATCTGACAAAATTGGATATACTGTCCCTTTTATAAGTAATCACCTTTACATCGGCATTCACAAGAGCCAGAGAATTAAAACTTAAAGAATTGCTGTTTCCTGAAATGGCATTCACCGCCAGAGACATCCAGTCTGAATCAGCACGAAATTCACGGGCTGTAATAAAATTAAATCCTTTATAATCTTTTACTTTTAACCCTTTTATCGTGACATTACCGAAGTAATTTACCTCTACACTTTCTGTAGAAAAATCAGATTTAAAATCATTGTTAACAAGCTTAAGAGCCTGATCAGCGGCCCATTTTTTCGTTACCGGCAGATTGATGGCAATAAGTATTCCACCTACAAGGAAAATACCCAGCCAGAAGAGAATCAAGAGAAGTTTCGCCCACCATGTGTAGCTGGTAACATCTTTTACAGCCTGTTTCCCAAACTCTTCAGCTGTTTCTACAGGATGATGTATGGCATCTGAAGCCAGCTCAGATGCTTCTTTTATTGTTTCCCGTACTTTTCCCTCTACATTTTCAACAGTTTTCTGTACCTGATCACCTAGGTTTTCAGCTACTGATTTTTTATTCTCATTCTCGTTATTATTCTCTAACTTTGCCATTATTATGAGCGACTCTATAATTTTAGGTATTGAATCGTCCTGTGACGACACCTCAGCAGCTATCATCAAGGGAAATTCTATTCTTTCAAACATTGCCGCGAACCAGGCCATTCACAAAGAATATGGCGGCGTTGTCCCTGAATTGGCTTCACGAGCCCATCAGCAAAATATTATTCCCGTTGTTGAAAAATCTTTTTCCAAAGCAAATATACAACAAAATGCGATCTCTGCTATAGGATTTACTCGCGGACCGGGACTTTTAGGATCTCTTCTTGTAGGAACATCATTTGCTAAGTCTTTGGCTATGAGCCTGAATGTACCTTTAATTGAGGTAAATCACCTTCAAGCCCACATTCTGGCCCATTTCATCGAAGATGCAAATCCTGTGCCGCCTACCTTTCCTTTTTTATGCCTTACTGTAAGCGGCGGACATACCATGATTGTATTGGTAAAAGATTATTTTGATATGGAAATTATCGGAAAAACCATAGATGATGCCGCAGGAGAAGCTTTTGATAAAATCGGAAAGATTTTTGACCTTGATTATCCTGCAGGACCTATTATCGACAGGCTTGCCAAAGAAGGGAATCCCGATGCTTTTAAGTTCAACAAACCAAAGCTGGAAAATTACGATTATTCTTTCAGCGGTATTAAAACTTCCGTTTTATATTTCATTCAGAAAGAAGTAAGAAAAAATCCTGATTTCATCAAGGAAAATCTTAATGATCTTTGTGCTTCGGTACAGAAATCTATTATTGAAATCCTGATGAATAAGCTTGAAAAAGCAGCCAAAGATCTCAATGTAAATCAGGTAGCGATTGCAGGAGGTGTATCTGCCAACTCTGCACTCAGAAAAGCAATGGAAGATAACAGAGAAAGACTGGGCTGGGATATTTATATTCCAAAGTTTGAATATACAACAGATAATGCAGCCATGATTGCCATGGTGGCAAAACTGAAGTTTGAGCGGGGAGAATTTACAGATTTAAGAACTTCCGCAACGGCAAAATACGATTTATGAAAATACTCTTAGAAGAAAAAGTACTGGGAACGCAGTCTAAAAAGAATTCAAAATATTACTGGGTATTGGAAACGATCACAGGAAGACATGAGGGATCAGAGACTTTTTCAGATTTTACCGGAGAAAGTTCTGAAACAGGATATATTCAGGATATCAAAGATGAAGTGTTACAATTAATCAATTCTGAACATCTTTTTAGTTTTCCCTATACTCCAAAGGAAGGAGATTATTTATCGATCAAAAATAATCTGAGAAAACAGGAATATTTAAATCTGATATTTATTAATAATACCTGGATAGAAGAAATATACATGTGTTCTTACCGGGAATGTGATACAGACATTTACACAACCATCAAAACAGGAGTTGCATTTATAAGTCAGGATGTATGAAATTATTTTACGGAGAGATAACAGATCAAAAAGTCATCATCAACGATGAAGAACAACAGCATATCGTAAAAGTTCTTCGCATGAGAGATGGAGAAGATATTCATGTAACAGACGGCAATGGAAAACTGGCTTCCGGAAAACTTATGATAGAAGGCAAGAAAGCCGGAATTGAAATTTCTGAGATCAAAGAAAATCTGCCGGAATTCAATCCTAAACTTCATATTGCGATTGCTCCTACCAAGAATATTGACAGAATCGAATTCTTTGTGGAAAAAGCAGTGGAAATGGGTATCTCAGAAATAAGCATTATTATCACTGAGAAAACGGAGCGTAAAAACATCAACATCGATAAAATCAGAAAACAAGTGATCGCAGCATCCAAGCAAAGCCTGAGATTTCATTTTCCGGTGATCAATGACGCTGTAAAGCTAGGTGATTTTCTGAAAAATATTGATCCGGAACACACATTTGTAGCACACTGCCATGAGAATCTGGAAAGAATTGATCTTAAAAATATCCCTCAACTTCAACAGGTTATATTTCTAATAGGTCCTGAGGGTGATTTTTCAGAAAAGGAAATTGCATTTCTGGCAGAACATAAAGTAAGAGCAGTATCTCTGGGAAATCAAAGGCTCAGAACAGAGACAGCCGGTGTCTTTGTAGCGGCATGGAATTATTATAATATGATATAAACAAGAAAGAGAAGGCTTATCAACCTTCTCTTCTTTATTTTCTGACATTATTTCCAGTCAATATTATTTTCGCGCAGGTATTTTTCAAAAATCTGCTGTCCGCTTCTCATGGAATTCACAGCCCAAAGGATTTTCATCCTCAAAAGTTTTTCCTCATTTAATTTATACTCAATATCAGACCTGATCAGTTTTTGCTTCAATTCATACATGCAAATTGATGCGGCTACAGAAACGTTGAAGCTTCTTGTAAAGCCATACATCGGAATAGCAAGTGTTTCATCTGCAAAATCTAAAATTTCCTGGGAAACTCCTTCCATTTCAGTTCCGAAAACCAGAGCAATAGGTTCTGTAATTTCATATTCAGGTAACATTTTAGCATTATTTTCCAGTGAAACAACGACTATTTTATACCCTCTGTCTTTAATATTTTGGAAGGATTCCATATTTCGGGGAAGTTTTTCCACCTCAACCCAGGTATCGGCGCCTTTTGTTACCCGAAGATTGGGTTCAAAACTGTATTCTTCCTGCAAAGCCACTACTTTATGAAAACCGCAGGCCTCCACAGAACGTACGATGGCTGCTGCATTTCTGAACTGATAGACATCTTCTACTACCGGAAGTACAAAGTCTGAACTCTCCTGAGAAAAATGTTCAATTTTAGCGAGTCTTTCTTCGGTTAAAAACTTTTTTAAATATTCATAAGTTTGCGTTAAGTCTTTCATCCGCATTTAGTTATTTTTTCAATAGCCCTGTGAAACGCCAGCAAATATCATCATATTTTCACAAAATTTTACGATAAGCGTTTCATTCATTTTCAAATCTTTGCAAATTAACGTAATTTTGACCTATGAACCCTAATCGGGCTCCAATTCTTAATTAAAAACAGTACATGAAGCGAAAAGTCCTGCTCATCTATACCGGTGGAACCATCGGAATGGAAAAAGATTACGAAACCGGAAGTCTCCGTGCCTTTGACTTTGGTAATATATTTGAAAAAATGCCTGAAATGAGGCTTATGGAATGTGAGGTTTTTGTTCATCCTTTTGCCAAGCCACTGGACTCTTCGGATATGGGGCCTGAAGAATGGAAAGTAATCGCCAATTATATTCAAAAAAATTATGATGATTATGACGGCTTCCTGATCCTTCACGGAACAGATACCATGTCTTATACTGCATCAGCATTAAGTTTCATGCTAAAAGGATTAAGAAAACCCGTCATCATGACCGGTTCTCAGCTTCCGATTGGTGACCTGAGAACAGACGCCAAGGAAAATCTTCTTACCAGCCTTTATTATGCCAGCCTTTATGAAAATGACGAAGCAGTGATTCAGGAGGTTGCCGTTTACTTTGAGTACAAATTATTAAGAGGAAACAGAACGTTGAAATATTCTGCGGAGTATTTTGATGCCTATTCAAGCCCGAATTACCCTATTCTTGGACAATCCGGAGTTCATCTGAATATTATTAAAGATAACCTGTTCCGTTGTGATCCGGAGGTGGAATTTCATGTGGATGAACATATTTCTGAGGATATTTTATTCTGGAGAATTTTCCCAGGTATGCATCTAAGCCACTTCAAAGAAATCCCTAAAATGAAGGTTCTAATCCTTCAGGTTTTTGGTTCAGGAACCATTTTCAGCAGTGCCAAAACGCAGGAAACCCTTCAGGAAATCCGGGATAATGGAACCGAAATTGTGGTGGTAAGTCAGTGTATTTCAGGAGGAATCTCATTCGGAAAGTATGAAAACAGTAATATCTTCTCCAGGATCGGAGCGATCAGCGGAAGAGACATGACAGCGGAAACAGCGATCACCAAAGCCATGCACTTAATTGATAATCCAAGTTACTCCGGAAGCTTTGCTGATAATTTCACCAAAAGCCTTTGTGGAGAAATTACAGATTAATTTGTAAGAATAATTTGGATATTCCAGAAAATACACTATTTTTGCAATCTCAAAAAGAGAGGTGTCCGAGTGGTTGAAGGAGCTACCCTGGAAAGGTAGTATACGGGTAACTGTATCGAGGGTTCGAATCCCTTCCTCTCTGCAAGAAACCAAAGCCTGTGCTAATGATTAGCACAGGCTTTTTTTGTGATTAAGATTCGCGGTTTATTCTGCATTCAATTCTATAAGTATTTATACCCAGTTTCATAATTGGTAATTTATACGCTACAGTATATTATTTGTTCTTCGTTACTTTGAAATACAATCTAATCACCTAAAAAACAAATCAATATGACATCAACAAGTGTAAATGCAAATTCTTCAGGCCAGTTGGTTCTAGGAAACGGAGCGCAATTCTGGGTGTATCTTTCCCCACAAAACGATACTTCTAAAATGATTTCTACATGGCGTGTAACTTTTTCACAGGGAGACTGGAGTGATTTCATCTCAAGTGAAAATCCTACCAAACAGATTCAGACTCCCAATCTTTCGGGTATCTTTGAAATTAAAGTAGAATTATTAAGCGGTTCTACCGGTACATGGCGCCAGATCCCACCTCAGGCCGGAAGTCATAATGAAATAGGCTGTAACTCCAACTGTGCTTCTATGGTAGGAATTGTTGCAGACAGTACAAATCCTCCTATCGGAGCTATCAATGCTCACTTCTGGACAACATGGGATGCCATGTGCGGAGTAAGGCAGAATTAACAGGTAAATAAACCAAGTCCATAAACCATTTTGCCACAGTATTTATATTGTGGCAATTTATTTTTTTGCACATATACCATAGAAAATCAAATAATTACACAACAACCCCCAAAACTACAAAAGGACTTTTCCACAAATTACTAAGAAGTTATTCACACTTTATCCACAATTAATATATTATTGCAACCCTTCATTTTTCCTATAGAAGATTTTATTCCTAATTCTATCCCAAATCAGAGCTTTCCTTTGTCTTGTTTTTAAACAGTATTACAAGATTTTGAATAAACATTCTATGAACAAAGCTTCTAATTTTGCTATCACAAACTATTCTCTCTGCGTATCAACAGTATCCTTATCCGTTTCATGGTTTCGCATTCATTTAAAATTAACAGTAAAACAGCTATCCATACTATTGAGCATGAAGAAATTTTTTGCAGGATTATTTTTATTGGGATGTATAGGAACATCGATAAAAGCACAGATCAGCCCACCTGGATTGGGAGATGCCAAAAACGCTTTCTGGGGAGCCTTCGGAGTGAAGCGACAACTTGACTCTTTGGGTAAAAAACAAGCTTTGAGCTATGTAGCCATCGGGAGAAAAAGCAGTCCTGATGATCATAACCCGTTTTCGAAGCAGGCTATTATTGTTTTAAATCATGAAGTTTATCATTCCTTTGCTCCACACCAGCAGTACAGCTATGCTTTAAGTTACCGCCGTCAGCCACAGTATGAAAATACAGCTCCTTATGCTAAGGAAAATACGGAACAGGAATTCAGAATGTATGGAAGATATGCCTATACTTTTGATCCTGGCCGGAAATGGAAACTTAAAAGTACTATACGGCAGGAATTCAGGAAGTTTTTTGATGCAGAATTTCATCAAGCAGAGGAAGATTTTCAATTCAGAACACGTATCAAAAGTCAGCTTACCTATAACTTATCTCCTAAAAATAATCAGAAACTGGCCTTAAGTGCAGAAGCCCTGTTTTCTATAAGCCATCTCAATAAGCCGGATGCTGAGTGGAGTTCGTTTGGATATCGTGAAATACGTGTTGCTGCTTATTATATGTTTACGATTCCCAACTCTCCTTTTACCGTAGATATAGGATATATGGATGACCTCATCAGAGGCAGCAGAAGTATTCATCATGAAGGTGTTCATTATCTGGCCGCTGATCTGATATGGAATATTCCTTATAGAAAAAGCAGGTAGTATAATAATGTAATTATTTATAAGCTTTTAATACAAGATCCCGTTCATTACTGACCGGGATCTTGGGTTGAAAAACATAAGTTTTCGGCAATATAATTAAGTATGAATGTTTGGTGTAAAATTTTAGTTGCACAATGTGAGAAACTGACGGCTCAACTGTACGTTAAATTTCGCTTCCGCTCTAGAGCGTGCATAAATAGTCTGTTTAAAAGCATGTACTGTTTTCAGTTTCTGGTCTATAAATTCTGCAATCTGAACAACAGAAAAAAGAAAGTCTCTGTATACCGCCATATTCACGGTCTGACCATAGTAAGGAAGATAAGCTTTTAAAAAAGGAATGGCTTTCTGATGGCGGTTATAGCTGATACAATACCCTACACCTTCCATTGAAGTAATAATGGTGTAATTATTAATATAATCCTGAATATTTTTGTGGCCATCCAGAGCGTGGGCATTTTTTGAACAAAATTTATTGATCTTATCCAGAATATGCTGGGCATACTCCATCATGGAAATATTTTTAAATTCAAAAACCTGGTTCATTCCTTTGGATGGGGAAATTCCGTTTTCACTATCAATACAGAAAGAGATCCCGATTTTTTCATGATAGGGGAAAAAGCAGTCTTTCACTTCAATGGAGGCATCCGGCTTTAGCATATCATCTGCAAAGTTATAATACACATAGGGCCTGTAAAGCTCAGCAAGCGCTTTCAGATAATCTGTTTCGCTGGTATTATGATATTCTTCAAACCATTTTTCAAGGTTATCGTAATAATTACTTTCAAAGTCGTTAAAGTTTAAGTAAAATGGCAATTCCATAGCTCTGTAATTTTGATATGACAAAGCTATATCCGTAATGCGACAAAACTTGACGCAATATATTTTTTGTGAAAGTTTTTTGATGTTTAGTTCGTGAATGGTCAATTTTTGCTTCGCAAAGTCAATCGTCAATCATTATTAACGCTAAGGTTCGCAAGGTTTGTTGGATAACGTTTATATTTTGTTCGCAAGGGCACTTCGTTCAGCCAAGAACTTACTGTATACATTGCTAAGTGAAACGACTCTGCGATCGAAAGAAATTAAACATCATAGAAAGCTTTGCGAACGCTGCGTTTAATAATAGGCATGTGTATTAAAAACCTGACATATTATATTTTTTGTGAAAAGATTTGAAAGATTGTTAAGTCAATAGTCAATTTTTGCTATGCAAAATCAATAGTCAATCATTATTAACGCTAAGGTTCGCAAGATTTGTTGGATAACGTTTTATATTTTGTCCGCAAAGGCACTTCGTTCAGCCAAGAACTTACTGTATACATTGCTGAGTGAAACGCCTCTGCGATCGAAAGAAATTTAACATCATAGAAAGCTTTGCGAACACTGCGTTTAATAATATACGAACTTACATTAAAATTCACAAGCGCAGCGGATTGACTATTCACTATTGACATTTACCTGTCGTAATTCTTCATGATGTACTCAAAGTAGTGAATCATCTTCAGATAGTTTTCAATGCTAAGGTATTCATTGGTGCTGTGAATGCTCTGTTGTTCGGCAGTGTTGATCTTGATCGGCATGAATCTGTAGACATTTTTGCTTACAATTTCATATTTACCGGCATCCGTTCCAGCCATAGTAAGATAAGGGGTAACAATGGCTCCGGGATGAATTTCTTTCACGCCGGCTTCTATTATTTTAAAAGCTTTGGTATTGGTTGGAGAAATAGCAGAGGCTTCCCTGGTATTGTCAATTTCTTCTACCTCAACATCAAAACCTTCAGTGGCTTTAGCAATATGGTCTCTTACATCTTTCACCGAATTTCCGGGAAGCAATCTGAAATTGACAACAAATTCCACTTCGGGAGAAAGTACATTGGTACCGTCACTTCCCTTCATCATCGTTAAAGCTGTTGTGGTTCTTACCAAAGCATTGGTTGTATTGCTTTTAGTAAGCTGGGAGATCAATACCGGTTTTAAAAGCCATTGATTGGCCAGTGCCATTCTTGTGGTAAAAGGCATTTCACCTCCAATATTATTAAAAAATTCTTTGATTAAAGGGGTGATGACAGGCTTCATCTGATGATCTTCCAGACGCTGCATGATAACAGCTGCTTTTCCGATAGCGCTTTCCATAGGAGGCATTGATGAGTGCCCGCCCAAACCTTTTACTTTTATTTTCGCAGAAAGAAACCCTTTTTCAGCACATCCTACTACCGCTACATCTCTGTCTATGCCTGCTACATTTCCTTTTCGCATAATTAATCCGCCTTCATCATAAACGGCATCGAACTTCAATCCTTTTTTCTTAAAATAATCTGCAATCTGCATTGCTCCTTTTTTTCCGCCCACTTCTTCATCAAAACCGAATGCCAGATAAATATCACGTTGTGGAATCTGCTTGTTTTTAATCATAGAATTCATGGATTCCATTAGAGAGAATAACATTCCTTTCATGTCTATTGCGCCTCTTCCATAGATTCTTCCATTGGCAACTGCTCCTGAAAAAGGGGCAAAATCCCAGTCTTCAGCAACTTTTGAAACAGGCTCCAGCGGTTTATCATCCGGGCGGAATACATTTTCTTCATTGTTCTTTATATCAGCATCTCCGGGAGGCACAACATCCATATGGGAAAGGAATAAAATGGGTTCCAGCGCAGGATTACTTCCTTTAAGCCTGAACACCAAGCCATATTGATTGACTTCAACATTTTCGGTATTCTGATAGACTAATGGATAAGAGGTTTTTAAATAGGATTTGAACTGTTCAAACGGCGCATAGTCGAATTCCCCCAAACTCCCTGTAGAAACGGTTGGCACTTTTATTCCTCCTGAAAATCTCATGACTGCAGAATCATTTTTTACCGGTTTCCAGCCCTCGCCTGCCCCGGTATTATTTTTCTTAAACGGATAGGTGTAAGTTTTGATCAATACTACAGCAGCCAGAATAACAATGATTCCTAACAGGATTAAAAGAATTTTTTTCATAACAAATAGTTTGTGAGGTGATTTTATTCTATAAATATAACAAAGTATTTGCTGTTTAGCAAGTTAAAACCCTACTTTTCAACCGTTTAATCAATGAGACAGTGATTGAAAATTTTCAAAAAATGGGGAAAATCGATCTGTGATTATGATTTTTTTTGACAGATCATAAACGTAAAGTTTTTAACAGTAAGAATTTAGGCAAGAAATAACAAGTAGGGAATCGACCATCTGATCAGATGAAGCTTCATCAATAAAAAAACTACTAATTATTTTGTGTTTAAAACAGGGAGATAAGGATTTTCATTGTAAAATGTAAGAAAATCAAAGAATTTTCAGCAATAGAATGACCAATAAGATCAGGTATCCTGATTATTCATATCTGCCTTTACAAAGGATTGAATAAAATTAATTCAGGATTCCGTTCATTTCGGTTAAAATGATTGGCTTTCCATCGGTGATTACAATGGTATGCTCGTGCTGGGCCATGTAACCGCCTTTATTGCCTACCATAGTCCAGCCGTCATTTAATTCTACTGCAAGATTGGAATCCGTGGAAATAAAAGTTTCAATAGCCACCACAGAGTTTTTCTTAAAACGTCTGGAATCATAGCGGTTTCTGTAGTTCAGTAATTCATCAGGCTGCTCATGTAAACTTCTTCCTACTCCATGGCCTGCAAGGTTCTTAATGACTTTAAGACCTTTTTTCTTTGCTTCTGTTTCCATTAAGTGTCCTATATCTGATATTTTTACGCCGCCTTTTATGTTGTCTATAGCTTTTCTCAGGATATCTTTGGAGGCTTCCACCAATTTTTGATGTCCGTGAATATCTTCTCCGATCACGAAAGAACCTCCATTATCTGCCCAATATCCGTCCAACTCTGCAGAAACATCAATATTAATCAGATCTCCTTCTTTCAAAATCCTTTGATCTGTGGGAATACCATGGCAGAATTCATTATCTACGCTGATGCAAGTCCAGCCCGGGAATCCATATGTCAGATAAGGTGCTGATTTTGCCCCGAAACCTTCAAGAATTTTGGCCCCATACTCATCAAGATCTTTTGTGGTGATGCCGGGTTCAGCATAATCCATCATTTTCTTCAGCGTATAGGCAACGGCTTCACTTACTTTTTGCATTCCGATCATTTGATCTTCGCCGGTAATTGACATATTTATTTGATTATTATTGATTCTTACAAAGTTAGGAAATTAAAATATTTTAAACTGATCTGTTTTCATTCACCAGATCCAATTATTGAGAATGGAGTTACCCCCTTCACCAACTCCCTCTACCCCCTTGGGTAAGGGGCTATACCCGGTTATATAAGGGGCTAAAAGGTGTTACATAACGGTCTCCGACTACTTGGATACGGCGTGACAGGGACTTATAGAACGGTATGGAGACTGTTCAGAAAGGGGTTGAAGGCTTTTCCGAAGGGGTTGAAGGGTGTTCTAAAACGGTCTCCAGCTGCTTGAGTAAAAGGCTGTAGGAGGTTATGAAAACGTTTGAGGCGGTTGCAAAATAGCTATACCTATTTGATAAAGTGCCCGGAGATACTTACCAAAGTGTGTGAAGGCATTTCTTAAATGGCTTCAGGCAGTTTACGAAATGGCTATAACCAATTAATGAGCAGCTGCAGACACTTTCTATAGCAGCCGAAAACACTTCCGAAGCTGCTGAAGACAGTTGATACACCAGTTCCCGGCACTTTAACAGGTATAACAGGATATTTTACCGGATATTTTTTAACTTTTACTTTACAGAATGTATTATCTTTGAGTCTTCACAAATTGATTAAAGAATGGACTACAAAATACATCAGGGAAGAAATGTAAAACGTTTCAGAGAAATGCTGGGCATCAAGCAGGAAGCATTGGCGATGGATCTGGGCGATGACTGGAACCAAAAGAAAATTTCTTTACTTGAACAAAAGGAAACCATTGAAAACCAGCTGCTGGAAAAAATATCCGAAGTACTGAAAATTCCTGTAGAAGCTTTTCAGAATTTTGATGAGGAACAGGCTGTGAATATTATTTCTAATACATTTAATATTGATAAAGATGCTTATATAGGAAATTCCAAACCTACTTTCAACATCAATCCTATTGAAGAAATTAAAAAGCTTCACGAAGAAAAGATAGCTTTGTATGAACGTATGCTGAAGGAAAAGGATGAAATGATGAGCAGGCTGGAAAAGCTGCTGGATAAGTAAGAACGTTTATAAGAAATATGCTTTTAATAAAACGAAAAGAGGCTGTCCAAACTTTTTGGACAGCCTCAATTTTTGCTGATTTTATTCGTACCCTTATACAGGAGGAGTATATGAATATTTGATTCTCAGAGGGTGTATTCGATTTTTAGGACACTCTCTTTGTTTATCTGCCACACGATACAATCGTGCGGGAGCGGGGATTACACCTCAAACACAGATATATCATTAAAAAGTAATAACTTTTTTTGAAAACTTATAATTACTAAATCCCTTTTTATTTGCAATTATATCATACTCTTTTGTATCTTTTGGTAATGCCTTGAAGATTTCTTCTTTCATTTTACTAAAATACAAATATAAATACGTTTTATTTATTGTATTCGATATAGGGATATTCTTTAATACAACCTTAGTTTTACCCTTGGGTATGATAAAAAGAGTAAATGATTTATTTGTATTTTGTACAGGAAAATCATTCATAGGATCTTGAACAGAATCTTGAATAGAATCTTGAATATAACTGATACGATCTTTAAAGAAAAAATTATAGTCAATAATAGTTTGTTTATCTTTCTCAATGACTTTTGGGTAAGTCTCCTTTTCTTCAAAGTCATCATAATTATATAACATTACATATTTATCATCGTTATTATTTTCTACTGAAATTGAAATATTATATAATGCTTTTTTCTTTTCAACTGATAAAACTTTAACGGAAAGCTTATCATCTCTATCTTTTTCATTCATGATTTTATCTTTCTTGCATGAAAATAAAACCATAAACAGTATTATTATACTTTTACCTAGTTCGACCTCTAAAAACTTCATATGATGCTCTTGATTTTAGTCCATGTTCTTTTCTTATTTTATTTTCTGAATATCCATCCTTACCTAAAAATCCGGAAAATCCAGATGCTCTAAATTCAGATTTAGGATATGTTTCTGTTAATTTTTTCCCTTTCAAATCTGAATAATCATGTATGGCATTAGTTTTATTCAGTGTTCCATTAAAATGATCTTTAGCATGTATTAATTCATGTCCTAATATAATAAAGTTTGGTGCTGTTTCGTACATAGTTTGTCCATCTTCTCCAGAAACCCGTACATCTTGTTTCCCTTTAGGGTTAAATGTTATATCAGAATCTGTTCCTACGCCATTTGATGCTAATTTCTTATTTTTGGCTGTAGCAAAACTAGCATCCCCAATTCTTATATCAACATTATGTTCATCAGTTATTAAATCTCTTATTAATTGAGTTCCATTTTCATAATTTCCATTTTTTTCAAACTTGTCTATTACAACATGTGTTTTTCCATTAACACCTTTAACAGTGGTTAGCTTATCTCTAGTCAGCTTTTGAAGGTTTGCCATTATAGCATCAATGCCTTTTTGATCAGTTCCGCTTGGAATAGTAATATCCTTATTTTCCCTTCCATCCGGGTAAATAAATCTTATAGGATTATTAAATGCATATGTGTAAGTACTCCATCTTCTGGAAGTTTCCGCCAGCGGATCCACCACACCCCATCTTCCAATATCCGGCATATAGAATCTGGCTCCATAATCATACATTCCCGTCTCTTGGAGTTCTTTACCGTTGTACTTGTAACTGTAATACCCTCCAAAATTAGAACTACTAAGCATCCCTTCAATATGATTTAATCCAAATGGATAATAATTGTTGGTATCTATAGATTCAAGCGCTCCAGCATTATTTTTAGCAAAAGTAACTCTTGTATTTCCTAAATGGTCTTTGTACTGGTAAATTTTATCAACATTTTTGAATCATTATCTTTAGCTTGATGCATCTGTTAGCATATAAAGTAGAATCATTGTAATTATCATTAATAGTGAAAATAAGATTGCAGTAATAAAAAAAAAGATATTTAAAGACTTGGATTTAAATAATTTAAACTTAGATTTTATTATCATAATCATTGATACTAAATTTAATATTATACAAATTAAGAATATCATTTTCATTGCCATATTATATTCATAAGTAATAAAAAAAATAGCAGTTACCACAAACGACAATATTTGTGAAAAATAAACTAACTTATTGGGAAATAACTTTTTGGACATCCTTTATTATTTGATCATTAACCTTTTTATTATTGTCAATTGTTGTATGCGTAGTATTAGGAACCAGAGTGTTGTTAATCAGTGTATTATTATTTCCTTTTACCTTTTCTATTTTTGTACCACCAACTGAAAATATATTATCTTGATAATAATTATCAGCTGAATTAACATTCTTAGATAGTTTATTATCAGCTTTTCCAAGAGGCTCTGAAATATCTATTGTTATAGTTTTATCTACTTTTACATTTTGATTATCATTGACAACGTTAACAATGTTATCAGCTCCTAAACTATGTCCTGCCAAAATCAACTTTCCATCAGGACTTGTTTCTCTAAAGTCTTTAATAGATGTTGAAATATCATTAGGTGTTCTAGAATTCATTGATCCATCAAAAACAGCAACTTGAGTATCACTACGGCTACCAAATGCTTTTTGTAATGCTCCAACAAAACTAGTTTTATCATAATGTTTTGTTTGTGTTTTTCCAGGATCTGGATTTCCTCCTTGCCATCCTTTAACTGCGATTATCAGGTTTTTCGCTCCCTTGTTAATTTCAACAGGTTCCAAACCTTCTAATTCTCTCGCATCAATAACCCTATTACCACTAAAAGCATAGGGAGTCCAATATGGATATTTCTCCGCCAACGGGTCTACATTTAAAAATCTACCCACATCCGGCATATAGTTTCTCCATTTAAAACTATACCATCCTGTCTCTTGTAACTCCTGCCCTTGGTACTTGTAGTTATAATAACCTCCAAAGTTTGAGTAAGAAGACCCTCCTATATGGTTTAATCCAAATGGATAGTAGTTATTGGTATCAGTTATTTCAAGAACCCCTTCGCTGTTTTTGGAAAAGCTTACCCTGGCATTCCCAAGGTGATCTCTGTACTGGTAAATATAACGGTTTTCTGTGAAACTATAAAATCCTTCAGATGTGGGGAAGAATTTTAATGTAGAATTTACATACTGAAAACCATCCAGGTAATCGTTTGTTTCTGTACCGAAAACCTTTCTTACCTTCACGTCGTCTGCTCTGTAAATATAATCTGTTACTTTGGAGTTTTGGGCAACTTTTCCTAGTAAATTTAGATAATTATATTGGATGAGAAGTATAATTATTAGAACTTATTTATGCACACAAAAACCACTGCAAAAATAGCAGTGGTTATTATTTCACCACACGAAAGGATTCGTGCGGTAGCCGAGGTTTGAAGGCATTTCTTAAACGGCTTCAGACAGTTTACGAAATGGCTATAACCAATTAATGAGCAGCTGCAGACACTTTCTATAGCGGCCAAAAGTACTTCCGAAGCTGCTGAAGACAGTTGATACACCAGCTCCCGGCACTTTAACAGGTATAACAGGATATTTTACCGGATATTTTTTAACCTTTACTTTACAGAATGTATTATCTTTGAGTCTTCACAAATTGATTAAAGAATGGACTACAAAATACATCAGGGAAGAAATGTAAAACGTTTCAGAGAAATGCTGGGCATCAAGCAGGAAGCATTGGCGCTGGATCTGGGCGACGACTGGAACCAAAAGAAAATTTCTTTACTTGAACAAAAGGAAACCATTGAAAACCAGCTGCTCGAAAAAATATCCGAAGTACTGAAAATTCCTGTAGAAGCTTTTCAGAATTTTGATGAGGAACAGGCTGTGAATATTATAGCGAACACTTTTTCTTTAGATAATGGTTCAATATTCAATGCCCATAATACTAATCCTATATTCAATCCAATAGAAACTATCCTTAAACTTCACGAAGAAAAGATAGCTTTGTATGAACGTATGCTGAAGGAAAAGGATGAAATGATGAGCAGGCTGGAAAAGCTGCTTGAAAAGTAAGAGCGTTTATAAGAAATATGCTTTTAATAAAACGAAAAGAGGCTGTCCAAACTTTTTGGACAGCCTCAATTTTTGCTGATTTTATTCGTACCCTTATACAGGAGGAGTATATGAATATTTGATTCTCAGAGGGTGTATTCGACTTTTAGGACACTCTCTTTGTTTATCTGCCACAAGATACAATCGTGCGGGAGCGGGGTTGCTAAAAATATTGCAAAGATTTTAGGAACTACAGTTGGTTATCTTTTGGGAGAGACAGAAGAAGTAAATATCTTCAAAGATCCTGCAATGCTCAACCGTTTTAACGACATCGAAAAACTTGATCCCGAAAATAAAAAGCATTTGCTTTCTGTTGTGGATGGCTTTATACAAGCTCTGAAATTTAAAAATATAGCAGCATTGTAATAACAAAGAAGCCACTCATTCGAGTGGCTTCTTTGTTATAAGTTAATCAATATTTTTTTTATAATTTTTAAAATAATACTCATAATGTTCTGGAAAGGTATATAGTAATTCAGATTTTTTATTAAATATTAAAGTAATATTAAAAGGATCATAATTTAATTCTTTTATGTGGCTTTTATTGATATCTTTATAAGGAATGGGAGTAAGTAATGATTTGAAAATTTTCAAGGAATCCTTTGAAACAATAACAATACCCCCATAAGAATATAATTTTTTGTAATTTAATCCATATGTCGATTTACTATCCATAATAGTAATACCTAAACCAAATTTTCCATTCTTATAAAATACTGTATCATTGACATATGCAGATGATAGAACTATAAAGTTATCATTATAAATGCTATGATTTTCTTTATAAATTTTTAAAGCTGTATTTAAAATATATTTTGTATCCTTTTTACTAATTTGAGATTTACAATTTAATAAAAAGACAACAAAAAAAGTTAATAATAATATTCTTTTCATTTTGTTTTTCCTTTATAAGTTGCATTTTGATTATCATATTGAATATATCCACCTCCGAGTCGATTTTTCAAACTTGAACTATACATATATTTTGTTAGCCCTTTTATTTGAGGATTTCCTCTATCTCCTCCTGATCCATGAAAAGGATTAATTCCATACTTTACTGTTCCATTAATAAATAAAGCAGCAAATCCTGAAGGAGCATAATCCCCATTACCAGGATGAGAATGTACATTTTCAGTATGTGTTCCATCTTGTATAGTATGTCCTCCAAAAATATATGGAGCCAACATGTCAGCCGCATTAAAAACTTGATTAACGGAATGATTAGTACTTATAATACTGGTACTATATCCATCTTTAAAATTAAATGTGTCCTGAGCAAACTCTACTTTTGTATTTTCCGAAGCAAACTCAAAGAATTGATTTGCTACATCATAATTTTGTATTTGCAAGTAACTATATGTTGAGCTTGCACTTCCTTCCACTCCATCATTTTGAGGCACATTATAGGGAAACGATTTTGCTTCTCCTATCTGAGAATCTCCTGTAGGGTTTTTCTCTGTTACATTTGTTCGTGCAATTTGAATAGATTTAGACTCATCTTCATTTGTAACAGTATCATAGGTATTATTATCTTTTGTTCTTTCTATATTACCATTATTAAAAAGTTTGATTTTATCTTCTGCTTGCCTTCCATCCGGGTCGATAAATCTTATAGGATTGTTGTAGGCGTAATTATAAGGCGACCAACGTCTAGAAGTTTCTGCCAACGGATCAATCACACCCCATCTTCCTAAATCCGGCATATAAAATCTCGCGCCATAATCATACATTCCCGTCTCCTGCAGTTCTTTCCCGTTGTACTTGTAACTGTAATACCCTCCAAAATTAGAACTACTAAGCATCCCTTCAATATGATTCAATCCAAATGGATAATAATTGTTGGTATCTGTAACTTCAAGAACCCCTTCGCTGTTTTTGGCAAAGCTTACCCTGGCATTCCCAAGGTGATCTCTGTACTGGTAAATATAACGGTTTTCTGTGAAACTGTAAAATCCTTCTGCTGTGGGCAGAAAATCAAGTCTCCATTGTGGAGTTAAGTCAATATCAGGGAACAGAAGCCCAGTATTTTTATAGGCCTGATGTTTAAAAGCTGTTTAATCTGATTAAAAACTATAAAAGCATTATTTCTTAAGAAGTTACTTTTGAGGATAAACCGGATTTTAAGAAACCTGCTTAATGGGGGAAGCTCAATCAATGATCTTTAAAATGGCAGATCAAATACTTATACTTACTACCAAAAATTTAAAAACTTATTTTAATAAAAATGCGACTGCTTTATAAAACATAAAACCCTCGCAATTTTGCAAGGGTTGTTTTTTTATCTGCCACACGATACAATCGTGCGGGAGCGGGGTTTTCTTTATCACCAACACTCATAGTGATCTTTCCATTTCTTACTATTAATTATTTTAGTTTTATCAAATTTAAAATAGTATTTGATAATTGATCCGCAATATCTAGGCTTTCCCACAAAAAAAGGAACAACATCCACCCTTAATTGATTATCCTTAATTTCGGAAAATATAGCTGCATTTAAAGGTCCATTTGGGATTTCATTATATTGAACAATATTCTTGAACACGGTATTAAATGGTTTACTTAATTCCCAGTTATTATTTAAATTTTGATCAGATAAATCTTCCAGATTTTTATCTTTTCCTAATGGTTTTATTTCTTCTTTATCGGATAAAATGTTTTTATAAATATTGCTATAATCTTTCTCGTTTAAAGGATTTGGATAAATTGAATCATAAATATATAACCCTGAAATATCTTTTCCAAATTCTTTTAAAGAAGCTTCTTTACTAAGAAAATCTTTACTTACTATTTTATATGCTGCATTATATCTAACTTTTGACGTAGAATTACAACTGATAGAAGTGATAATAATTATAGAAGATATTAGTATTTGTAATGCTTTCATTCTCTATTATGTTTGTTATTTTCGAGGAGTTTTAATATACAAGTCTTTCTTAGGATCGACTTTAGAAGGTCCTAATGTCTTCGAACTGTCACTAAATGGATAAAAATTAACTCCCCTTACATCTAATGGAGAATAAGATTTTCGTTGACCAAATGGCAACGTCCCACTAGAACTAGAAGCATCCAATTCAGTTCTAATAATATTCATCTTTTTAACATTATCTCCTTGTATACCATATATGGTTGAAGCTTGATATTCTGTTCCGTCACTACCAACAGAACCGTCGATTAAATTATTATACTTATGGCTAACTTCATGAAGAGTAATCATCCCATAACCCATAGTTAAAGGATTTAAAGCTGCACTAGTTCCTTTAATAAAATTATCTATTTGATCCGTATTTATATTTAAATCATAAACATGTGTATATCCCGCGACTCCATCAACTTTTTCTCCCCTGCCTCCAATTTCTTGTATAGAAGAACCTCGTGTATTATCTGAATTAACTTGGTAATCAGTTCTGTGATTATCTATAGCTCCTTTTAACATATTACGAGCAGTTTCACTTCCTCCCATATTTTCTGTCTCGGCATAAGAAAGTTTACCATCACTTCCTACAGATAAAGTCAAACCAGTTTCTTTTTCTAAATCACTTACAATTTTATTTTGTGTATCAGCAGAAACACTTTTCCCAAATGTTATATCTTTATTTTGCATTCCATCGGGATCAATAAACCTCAAAGGATTATTAAATGCATAAGTGTAAGTGCTCCATCTTCTTGATGTTTCAGCAAGCGGATCCACAACGCCCCAACGTCCGATATCCGCCATATAAAACCTTGCCCCATAATCATACATTCCGGTCTCTTGCAGTTCTTTACCGTTGTACTTGTAACTGTAATACCCTCCAAAATTAGAACTACTAAGCATCCCTTCAATATGATTCAATCCAAATGGATAATAATTGTTGGTATCTGTAACTTCAAGAACCCCTTCGCTGTTTTTGGCAAAGCTTACCCTTATGTTTCCTAAGTGATCCTTATATTGATAAATGTACTGATTTTTCTGATAATCATAAAATCCTTCAGAAATAAGCGAAAACTATTTACCATTTAAAATATAAAGACTTCTTTAATAAAAATGTAGCTGCGCTATAAAAACAAAAACCTTGCAAATTGCAAGGTTTTTGTTTATCTGCCACACGATACAATCGTGCGGGAGCGGGAGGATTAAAAAATACTCTATTCGCTTTTATCGCAGTCGCTCTCCATAAAAATCTGAGTTCTATTAAAATCTAGAATGAATTTTTTATCTACGAAATAGAGTGCTCTTTCATCAATTGTTGATTGCCTGCCTTTCTTTAAATTAGATATATCTTGATTTGTTTTCTCAAAAAAAGAATCGAAAAAATTAATAATCTGCTGATCTTTTTCTTCACCCAAGTCAAAGATTATTAAAGAGCCTTTATAGTTATAAGTCTTAATCCTGTTAGAGAGATTATCATTATAATCCATTTTTGCAAAGCCGAACAGATATTGATTGTTACATTTTTTAATTAAGCTTATTTCAAAAAAGGCAAACTCCTTTTCAGCAATTATTTTTTCTATGTAATTATAAAAATCCTTCTTTTGGTGAGTCTGAGCAGAGCAGCCAAAATTCAATAAAAGGATGCATAGTAAGAAAACTATTTTAATTTTTTTTAAATTTTCCTTCATAAGCTTTAATTATTTGAGAACTATTATATATAATGGTTGTATTGTGTGCCGGAGCGTAAATAAAATTCACTGCATTAGGCATAGTTTCCGCAGACACTCTATCTCCACGATTAGTTTTACTCATTATCTTAGAGGTAAAGCCATTTTCTTTTAGTGGAAATTTTGACATTAGAAACCCACTAGGATTTAAGGGCCCTGAAATTTGTTGGGGATTCCATGTCCCAGGATGCAAATGTCCTTGTAATTTAACATTACTCCCATCATAAACGGGACTTGTAAACGTTTCCTGATTAGATGTATATACAACAGTATTATCTTTGCCATTTACTTCGGCTGTCTGCATTCCAAATTCCACATTTACTTCTCCCGATTTCATCCAATCTCCTACTTGATTAAGATAATCCATACCTTTTGCTTCATCTTCTTTAAAATCCAAATATGTCTCTCCAGTTGTTGAATATTGATGAGTATTCTTTTTGATAAAGCCTTTTTCACCAACTTCAAATCCACCATCATTTTCAGTCTTTAGATTTCCACTACTATCAAAATTCTTTTCAGTATAAATCATATCCGTTTTAGATTCAGCCATCCATGTAAGATTGCCACTTTTATCCATTTTGTATATATCCGTTGCTTGCCTTCCATCCGGGTCGATAAATCTTATAGGATTGTTGTAGGCGTAATTATAAGGCGACCAACGTCTAGAAGTTTCTGCCAACGGATCAATCACACCCCATCTTCCTAAATCCGGCATATAAAATCTCGCGCCATAATCATACATTCCCGTCTCCTGCAGTTCTTTACCGTTGTACTTGTAACTGTAATACCCTCCAAAATTAGAACTACTAAGCATCCCTTCAATATGATTCAATCCAAATGGATAATAATTGTTGGTATCTGTAACTTCAAGAACGCCTTCGCTGTTTTTGGCAAAGCTTACCCTGGCATTCCCAAGGTGATCTCTGTACTGGTAAATATAGCGGTTTTACAGGATAAAAGAATAAAACCACCGCAATTGCAGTGGTTTTGTTTTTATTTGGCCAGCTCAAAGTCGGGAGACTTTGCGCAGCAGGAAATTGTTTACGGCAAATCTTTCGTAACTTTAGAAAGACAAGAGTTTTCCATATAATTTGAAAATAATTGTTCAATACACCAAATAGTTTTTTCAGAACATATATTTTTATCTTCTCCAAATAAAATTATTTCTTGAATTGATTTAATGAATGATTCATCTGAATCCATTTTCAAAAACTTAATATCATTTCCATTTAGGATAAAATAACTATTATTAGAAACACTAGAATTTATATTAACATAACTATAAATTCCTTCTTCCAATTTTTCTTTCTCATTAATACCAAAATATACACTTAACTCGCTAACTGCAATGTTTTCAATTTTTTCAAGTTGCAAATTTTCTTCTTTTAAATCCTCTTTCTGCGCAATTTCGGTAATAATTTTACTCTTAATTTCATTTAAATAAAATGTACTTGGTATTCTTTTTTCTCGAAATTCACAATTTTTATTAAACAGATCTCTTGGATTTCTATTAAAACTGTAATGTGTTCTAATCAATCTCTTTACATAATCAACAATAATTTCTCTACAATATCTTTGTTCAAATAAATAAACCATTTGTGTTCTCATTGATTCTAAAAAATTCTTGAAAGAATAAATATCTAAAAAAATAATTTTATTTCGCTCGTAAATAAATTTGAATTGAGGACTATGATTTCCTAAATAAAGATCATATATACCATTTCGTAACTTTTTTTCATCAACTTTTCTTTGATAAGTTCCATAAATAGTAAAACCTTTTTTTTGAGAATACTCATTTTGTGATATATAACCTTTTTGAAAAAGTGTTTCTCTAATATTATTTTCTAATTGAGAAAACGTGGTGATACTTTGAGATTTACAACAAGTAACTAAAAAAAGTAAAACAATAATAAAGTACTTATTCATAATTATTTATTTTTAATTTTATTATCTCTCAATTCTTTAAGAATCTGTTTTCCTATAACTGTTGGCGTTGTTTCGCTGTTATTTTTAGGGTCAATAATACCAGTTTCTCCCTGTTTCTTAAGTAGTTGATGGTTTTTTTCATTTGCATGGGCAATCTCATGACCAAAAGTTGAAGTTGATATATCAAAAGCACTTAAATTTCCCTTCTTCACATTATCTGCTTCGTCAGAATTTAAAACTTTGTCTGGATTTTTAAATGCATCTTCACTAGATCCCTCATATATTGTAATCTCAAAACCTACAAGTTTGCCATCTTTCTCAATTGGATGCGTCTCTCCCATTGAAAAAGGGTGGTTTTCGTTACTATATTCTACAGTAGTTGGTAACTTTGAAGTTACTAATTGATCAAATTGCGTGGCACCTGTATTACCTGAATTTTTCAAACCATCTCCATATGCTTTGTCTTTATCAGTAGCAAACTTTGTATACGCTCCTTTTCCATCGTTAGCTTTGGGGTCATAAACTAACTGTCCATTTTTGTTTCGCCAATCATCTGCTTGTCTTCCGTCTGGGTCGATGAACCTTACAGGATTATCAAACGCATAGTTATAAGGACTATGACGACGCATTTTCTCCGCTAAAGGATCCACAGAAAGCCACCTTGCTACATCCGGCATATAGAATCTGGCTCCGTAATCATACATTCCGGTCTCCTGCAATTCCTTCCCGTTATACTTGTAACTGTAATACCCTCCAAAATTAGAACTACTAAGCATCCCTTCAATATGATTCAATCCAAATGGATAGTAGTTATTGGTATCAGTTATTTCAAGAACCCCTTCGCTGTTTTTGGCAAAGCTTATCCTGGCATTCCCAAGGTGATCTCTGTACTGGTAAATATAACGGTTTTCTGTGAAACTGTAAAATCCTTCAGATGTAGGGACAAAATCAAGCTTCCATGTTGGAGTTCCACCAATGCCAGGAAAAGTATTGAGTTTTTTATATGCCTGTTCCTCAAAAGCTGTTTCAGTACGACATTCAAGGCATATTCCGCCACCTTCTCTGTAAGAGTACTGGAAGCCATCCAGATAATCAGTCATAATAGTCTTCGTCAGCCCACGTGGAGGAGCACTGGAATACGTTTTGCGAAGTTTTGTACCATCTGCACGGTAGAGATAATCCAAGCTACTATTTGAAGTCTGACCATTTCCAAACAAATCTGGTTGGGTGATAAAAAAACTTCTGGGGAGATTAAGGTAGTTGTAAACGATGCTTTGAATCCCCTTATCCTTCATATTGATCATATTTCCGTTAGAATCATAATCTATGATATTATTTCCGCCTTCATAGCCGGAATCGTTTAATGAGCTTTCAATGATCTGATTCAAACGGTTGCCGGTATATTTATACTCAAGATTATCTACCACAGTAGAGGTTGAACCGTAAACAGGAATCGCGTTTCTTTTTAAGAATGTGATATTTCCGTTGACATCATAGCTCAAACGTTCATCAAAATTCTTGTTATGCGGATTGGTTGTCTCCGGTTCTGCATATTCAGCATCTGTTAATCTGTTTAGCTTATCATAAGTGTAATTATATCTTTTCAGGTTATTGACTGTTGACATATTCCAGTCTATTTCTGCAATATTCCCATTATATCTGCCGGGAGAAATATTTGAATAGACAGGATCTGTATACTTTACTTTATATCCAAAAAGCTTTCCATTTAAAACGGCAGGATCATTAATCTGGGTCATCCAGCCCCGGATATTATACTTGTAATCAATCTGCTGAAGCGGGGAAGAAGCCGTAACTCCTCCTACTTTCTTAGATTCCAGCTGGGAAAGTTCATTGTATTTATTCTGGGCAAGAATTTCTACCGGATTACTATCCACCTGATGCTTATGTGCCAGCAGCCTGTTCTGATGATCATACTCAAAGGTTTCTGTAATGATTCTTTCAACATCGGTATCTAAACGCTTATGCCTGGTGACAGTTTGCAAAGGAAAGCCTGAAAAATCAAGCAGAAATTCCTTTTTTGTATATCCACCTAAATGGTTCCAGCTTTTCTCTGCTACCTTTAGCCCTTTGGTGTTGTAATAGAAATAAGTTTTCGTCCAGTTATCGTCCTCAATGTTTTTTACATAAGAGGCTGTAGGGAGACTCTGAGTTGAAACCCCACCGTTAAGTGCTTTGTCATCGTTGATCACATACTGATCCTGGATTTTCGCAGGAGGAAATTCTTTGGTATCTCTTGGATAAGAGTCATAGTAATTAACAGAAAGAAGGGTCTGAAAATTAGTAAAAAAGGTATTGGTGTAATACACCATAATCCCGTTTTTGTTAAAACCTGTGGCAGTAGGGGTTTCACTGATCACCTGAGAAGCAAGCTGGCTTTGCATGGCGGCTCTTTCTCCACCGGCAATAAGTCCGGTATAGGCAACGCGGCCAAAGGCATCGTACTTGGTCAAAAGCCACTGTCCTTTATTCTTCAGGTTCACATCCTGGGTAAGCACCGGGCGGTCTGCGGCATCATACACCACAGATTCCCAATCGTCTCTTCCGGGTAGTCTTTTCTCCACCTGCCTGTTCAATCCATCATATCGGTACTGGTAACATAGAGAATTTACAATATCAGTGGTAACCACATTGCTATTCTGTTCAATTTTCTTTACTGCCAGAGGGGAAATTACAAATGCTTTTTGGCCGTATTCATTGTAGACATAATAGGTATCGATATTCTGCGATCCGTCTGTTCTGCGTACAAGTACGGTTTCACCACGCCCATTCTGAAACTCTGTTACAGGAGTTCCGTCTTCATCCGTTACAGTGTTCTTGTATAATGTTCCCGCATTATAAAACAGGCTTCCCGGCGTCAGTGATAAAGAAGAAACCGTTTTATTATCTGTTCCTGTTGTACTGGTAGTTGTATTGGTGATGAATTTCTTAACTTCTGATCCCTGGTTTACTTCATATTTATACTTTTGGGTATGTCCGGATGTCATCTTCCATGGTTCACCCGGCTGGGCCACTTGCAGCACCCTGTTCAATGGAGAGTTTTCAATCTCTTTTTCGGTGTAAGCATTAGCTGTGCCGTAATAAGAGTTTGCTGTGCTCTCATTCACAATCCCGGTATGGATTGCCGAATTGAGGGTATTGGCAGGAACAGGAAGAATATCCTTGGCCTGTCTTCCAAATGCATCATAGGTAATGGGAGTAACCAAATCCTTTCCTGTAGTGGTGGCTTTTACACTGATAATCTGTTTGGGCCTTCCTAATCCGTCAAAATAGGTGACTGTTTCTGTTTTCCTGCTGCAGTCACCATTTAAACAGGTTTTGGAATGTATATAGTTTTCTGTGGTACTTTGTGCAAAGGTCATCATCGCTGTAAACAGCAGACCTAAAAGTTGTATTTTTTTCATGGTGTGTTTACGGCTTATAGTTATACTTAAACTCTTTAACAACCTTATAGCTATAGGTTCCTGTGTTGTCTCTTTCTCTTACCTGAACCTGTTTCAATCGGTTGGCACTGTCATAGACATACAGCTCTCTTATTCCTGATGGTGGTGTGATGGTAGTTACTCCTACTAAAGGATCGTAAGTATATTTGGTGACCATCCCCACAGGCTGAAAGGCATCAAGAGCCAGCAGCAGATCAGCTTCTTTAGTAGGATCAGCAGCATCTTCATTGGATTTGGCTACGATAGTACTGATCATCCCTTCGATTTGACTATAGGTAGAGCCTACCACTTTGGCAATAGGCCTGGTCTTGTTATAACCCCAGACAATACTCACCGGAGTGCCGTCTTTCTCCCTGTATTGAAGAATATTTCCTTTTTCATCATATTTTTCATAGGTGACCTCTTTAGAGGAAACAGTTGGGTTTAAAGTATCATAAGAATATTCAGATAATGGAAGTACTAAGTTTCCGGTGATTGCATGAGGCAGAGCAGTGGGATAACTCGTTTCTTCTCTTGATGTTACTTTGGTGATGCCGTTTGTTGTCTGCTGGGTTTTGGTTTCCAAAGGAATCCCTATCATGTTTTTGGAAATCATCAGCTGGTTGTTTTTCTCTTTAGCATATTGATAATAGCTTGAATAAGTATCCCCTCCTAAAACACTTTGTGTTTCAGATAATGGATAATCTTCAGTATTATATATATAATCAGTCATGGTAATTAATTTATTCTGAACTCCATTTTCGTAGAAATAAGAAGTTTCTTTCCTTTTGGAAGGTAAAGTAACTCCAAACTTCTCAAAGTTTTTATAAGGTGTAGTAAGAGCTATCGATATTCCTGTTTGGCTTAGAGCAAATTGATAATTAGTAAAACTAAAAAACAGGGAAATCATTGAATTGTAAAAGTTATCAATCAGTTTTACCCCGTCATTTTTAATAAATTCCGACGTAGTATATTCCGTATTCGTTTCTAAAAGTATTTTTCCTGCTTCATTATATTTTTTTTCTGAAATAACCTGTCCTCTAAGGTAATCTTCATTGGGAATTGGACGAATCGGCATCTGAAGAGCCATTGTGGATGTATTTGGATAATCCAACGGTGATCTGTAAGTATATACCGTCTTTCCATTTGTATTTTCATCTTTATCAATCTCCTGTACCGTTACATATTTATATCCCACATCAGCCCCTTGAGTCTTTTGAACAGGGAGAATATTGTAATCAGTTGTTACGTCAAAATTAGCACTGTAAATAAGAGTAGGATAAACATGTTTATTCTTGTACGAATAGCTATATGTATATTTATTGATTGGTTCAGGAAATACCAGTGAACCACTGCTTTTCTGTGCATTTTCAATATTTTTATAATTGTAAACATATTTTTTCGAAGGATCTGCCGAAGAAGCATCGGCAAAATAAGCAATGCTATTAATCCTTAAACCTCCTCCTCTACGTACTTTTTCATCAATAAAAACATCTTCTACGGTTGTTGCCTCAAATCCATCTGCCGTATCACCCGGAATTGATACAGAAAAATTACCTTCCAAAGAAGCGTAATAAACACCAGGTTCAAAATAAACATCGTAATTATATTCTGAGTGGATTTCATTTCCTTCATCCACTCCTCCTGTCATACAGGTAGGAGGAGGTCGGTTACAGGCTTGGCTTCCATTACCTGCTTCATAAACTTTTACAAAAGTATTATCTCCTGTCTTTTTATATATCTTAAAGATCCAGTTATAATAAATCAGATTCCCCAATATATAATGAAGCTTAACATATTGTGCCGTATTTACTTTGAAAAATGGTTGTTTGTAAGTAGTACTAAATTGCCCAAAATTGATATACGTCTCAAACGGGTGGGTTTCTGTATGACCCGTAACCTCTTCCATTACTGCACCATTATAATAATGGCTGTAATCATTCGAATCAAAATCAAAAACGATCTTTCCTTTTGTTGGGTAAGTTAAAGATTGGAGAACATCTGTTTTAATACCGCTACCTTCACCTTTGTAATATCCCCATTGATCTTTCACAAGATTACCAGTTGGAAGAGTATATTCCATCTTATATTCCAGATTTTGTCCGTTAGGGGTTATTTTTGTTACTTTGTTCAACAGCATTTTGTTTTCTGTTTTCTGTTGACCACTGGCTTGCTGGTAAGTAGTGTTAGTGTATTTATAATCAAACACATACTTATCAGTGTACTGAGAAATACTCTGACCAGCATAGTTAGATTGAATAGACTTCAGTTTATACATTTCTGAAGATTCCTTGTAATTTGTATCTAATCTTCCTTTTTCATAGTTGAGATAAATCGTTCCTTTTCCTATCACCTCAACGCTTGTAAGAAGCATTGTCAACATCTCATTATTCACCGTTTGAGATTCAATAGCACCAGGCATGCTATCATCAGGATTATCTAACCCTCCACTAGTATTATTGGCTGTATTATAGTAATAAACATCTTTAGCGAGTCTACGGGTTGTGGTGGGTGGGTCTTCAAACTTTACTACTGAAGAAAGTTCATATTTGAAAACAGCTAACGTAATATTATTTTGATCTTCAATCTTTGTCAAATGAAAAGAAGCCCAATAATTATCCATGTCATAACTTGAATCAATATTCGATTGCAAATTGACTAACCCTGTTTTAACTGTTGTAATCGACTGATGTGATTTTTCCATTGGACTGAAAATATATCGTATTCCTTTGTCGTCCACTATCGTAAAAGAATTAACCACTCCTTGAGAGTCTGGTGTACAGATGATCTGAAGATTATTTTTATCCAGTTTTTCTATTTTATAGTTTCCTCCTGCATCTTTCGCAATATAAAACCGACCTGACTGACCCATAAAATTATACTGATACAAATCATATTCTGTATCAAATTTCCCCAATCCTGAAGCATATTTATATTCATTTTGATCATAGGGTTCATCCCTCATCAATTTACCCGTAGGGTTATAGACTTCGTTATAAATACCAAATTTTACTTTGGGTGGTGTTGAAAATCCAATAGTTACGTTTTTTTCATCAATACCCCCTCCTCTAATAGTTCTGGATATTGTCCCACCTGCTATTAAACTCCACCCTAAACCACTTTCTCCTGATCTGTCCTCTGGTTTGGCACTTAAAGGATGGTATTTAAGCTGTACTCCAATTTCTGTCCCACTGGTTGACATACCTATCAATGGAATACTGATGTCAGGAATTCCTGTATAATAACTTACCGGAACTTCTTCGAACTTCATTAGATTGTTCGCAGTAGGTGCCGCAGCAAACATCTTATTAATATCACCTACATAACTTTTACCTCCACTTCCTGGTGAGGTTTGAGCATAAAGCGTATGGCTCCAAAAAGCTATTAACAAAATAATAGCTGGAATATTTTTTCTCATAAAATATGTTTATTTTTTGATCAGCTTTGCGCTTACTGTTTTATTATTATCCGTTTTTATCGTCACCAGATAAGCCCCCTGAACCAAAGCCTGGGTATTCATCTTAGTCACTTTGTTCTTTGTTTTTAGCTTCTGAAGCTGTCTTCCACTCATATCATACAAAAGAATATCGGCTTCTTTAAAGTCAAAACCAATTTCCACATACGCATAATCAGAAACAGGATTTGGATAGATCTTAATATCGTACTTTTCAATTAACTGATCAACCTGCTTATCGCCCAGCTTTACAATCTTCCAGTTTTCTTTCCCTAATTCTTCAGCACTGGTTCCTGCCAGAATAATAGAGCCGTCTCTGTTCAGTTTTAAGTCAGAAAGCCTTTCTTCTTTTTTTCTGGATTCTCCGGTGATATGTTTTCTCCACTGTTCATTGCCGTTTGGATCAAGGTACAGCATCCAGAAAGTTTCATCATCGGTTTCTATTCTTCCTTCAGCCTGGGTATAGCCTCCCAGCAGAATGCCTTTAGACTTCTCGCTTCCATCTTCCATCTTCCCGCTTATCACACTCATTCCCATCAGGATATCTCTGTTTTTAAAATTGTAAGATTTCTGCCACTGTTCTTCCCCTCTTTCATTCAAAGAGATCAGCCAAAGGTCCGTTCCTTCTTCAATGCCTACAGTTTTGTTGCCTGATCTTTCTGATCGGGATTCTCCGCCAATGATAAATCCATTGGAACTTAAAGCCAGGGTTCTCAAATGATCATCACCTTTCCCTCCAAAATTCTTTTCCCATTCTACTT